>MGBU01000083.1:7355-12860 GCA_001790205.1 Candidatus Rokubacteria bacterium GWA2_73_35
GCGAGCGGATCATGACGATCGAGCCGGCGACGCCGCACCAGCGGGTGCCGCTCGTGGTCGGGAGCGCCGAGGACGTGGCGCTGGCGGAGGACTTCATCGCAGGGAGGCAGTGATGACGACCGAACGGACGAAGGAGATCGTGGGCTGGTACGGCAGCGACAGCCCCGGCACGCTCACCAACCTCGCGCGCCTGCTCGAGCACGGCGCGCTCGCGGGCACGGGCAAGCTCGTGATCCTGCCCGTCGACCAGGGGTTCGAGCACGGCCCGGGGCGCTCGTTCGCGATGAACCCGGCGGGCTACGACCCGCGCTACCACTTCGAGCTCGCGATCGAGGCGGGCTGCAACGCGTACGCGGCGCCGCTCGGGTTCCTCGAGGCCGGCGCGCGCGACTTCGCGGGGCAGCTCCCGCTCATCCTCAAGCTCAACAGCCACGACGTGCTGCTCGAAGAGCGCGATCCCGCCCAGGCGCTGACCGCGAGCGTGCGCGACGCCGTGCGTCTCGGCTGCGTCGCGATCGGCTTCACGATCTACCCGGGCTCGGAGCACCGCCTGGCGATGTACGGCCAGCTCCGCGAGCTCGCCGAGGAGGCGAAGGCGCACGGGCTCGCCGTCGTCGTGTGGTCCTACCCGCGCGGCTCGGGGCTCACCAAGGAGGGCGAGACCGCGATCGACGTCACCGCGTACGCCGCGCACATCGCCGCCCAGCTCGGCGCCCACGTCATCAAGGTGAAGCTTCCCTCCGGACACCTCGAGCAGGCCGCCGCCCGGAAGGTCTACGAGCAGGAGGGCGTGCCGGTCGGGACGCTCGCCGAGCGCGTGCGCCACGTCGTCCAGGCCGCGTTCGACGGCCGCCGGATCGTGATCTTCTCCGGCGGCGCGGCCGACCGCGACGAGGCCGTGTTCGAGCAGGTGCGCGCGATCCGGGACGGCGGCGGGTTCGGCTCGATCATCGGGCGCAACTCGTTCCAGCGGAGGAAGCCCGAGGCGCTCCGCTTCTTGAAGACGATCATGGACATCTACTCGGGGGCGACCAAGTAGCGCCCGTGCTCCTGGCGGGCGACGTCGGCGGGACCAAGACGGCGCTCGCGCTCTTCGAGGCGCGGGGAGCCAGCCTCGTCCCCGTGAGCGAGGCCGAGCTGGCGAGCCGCGAGTTCCCGGGGCTCGAGGCGGCGGTCGCGCGGTTCCTCGCGGGCGGCCCGGAGGTCGCGATCGAGGCCGCGTGCTTCGGCGTCGCGGGGCCGGTGGTGGAGGGGCGCTGCGCGGCGACGAACCTCCCCTGGGAGCTCGACGAGCCCGGGCTCGCCGCCGCGATCCCGGCCGGGCGCGTGCGGCTCCTGAACGACCTCGCCGCGACGGCCCACGGCGTGCTCGGGCTGCCGCGGACGGTGCTCGCGACGCTCCAGGCGGGCGTCTCGCGCCCCGGGAGCATGGCGCTCATCGCGCCGGGCACGGGGCTCGGCGAGGCGCTGCTCGTCTGGGACGGCGCGCGCCACGTCGTCGTCGGCTCCGAGGGGGGCCACGCCGACTACGCGCCGCGCGGCGAGCTCGAGGCCGAGCTGCTCGCCGCGCTCCGGCGCGAGCACGGCCACGTGAGCTGGGAGCGCGTCGTCTCGGGGCCGGGGCTCACGGCCCTCTATCGGTTCCTGCGCGCGCGCGCCGGCGCGCCGGAGCCGCCATGGCTCGCCGCGCGGCTCGTCCGCGAGGACCCCGCCGCGGTCGTCACCGAGGCCGCGCTCGCGGGCGAGGACCCGGTCTGTGCCCGGGCGCTCGACGTGTTCGTCGCGGCCCTGGGGGCGGAGGCCGGCAACCTCGCGCTCAAGGCGCTGGCGCTCGGCGGCGTCTTCGTGGGCGGCGGGATCGCGCCGCGGATCCGCGCGAAGCTCGAGGACGGGGCGTTCGTCGCGGCCTTCCGCGACAAGGGCCGGTTCGCCCCGCTCCTGGCCTCGATCCCCGTCCACGTCGTCCTCGAGCCGCGCGCGGCGCTGCTCGGCGCCGCCCGCGTCGCCTCGGGCTTGCTCTCCGCCTCGGGGTAGCCGCGGCCGCGCGCCGCATGGGCCTTCCGGCGGGGCGCGGAGGGGGCGCATACTGGGAACGGAGAGCCTGGCATGGCCTACCTGCCGATCGAGCAGTACGGGATCGTCGGCGACCTCCGGACCGTCGCGCTGGTCGGGATCAACGGCTCGATCGACTGGTGGTGCTACCCCCACTTCGATTCCCCCAGCGTCTTCGGCGCGATCCTCGACGACGTCAAGGGCGGGCGGTTCCGCATCGCGCCCGCCGACGGCTCTGCGCGGTACAAGCAGCTCTACTTCCCCGACACGAACGTCCTGATCACCCGCTTCCTCACGCCCGACGGCGTCGGCGAGCTGACCGACTTCATGTCCGTCGGCGCCGTCGAGGCCGGGCGCCCGGTGCGGCGCCTGGTCCGCCGGCTCGCCGTGGTCCGCGGCGCGATGCCCTTCAGGCTCGAGTGCCGTCCCGCGTTCGACTACGCGCGGGCGCGGCACGCGCTCACGCTGCTCGACGGCGGCGCGTGCTTCAGCGCCCCGGGGCTCTGCCTCGGGCTCGCGACCACGGTCCCGCTCGCGCGCGACGGCGACGGCGTGGTCGGCGAGCTGGTGCTGAAGGAGGGCGAGAGCGCGACGTTCGTGCTGGGGGAAATGGAGCCGGGCGGGCCCTGCCCGGCGTGTCTCGGGCCGGAGGCGACGGAGGGCGAGTTCCGGGCCACGGTCGAGTTCTGGCGGCGCTGGATCGGCCGCTCGCAGTACCGCGGCCGCTGGCTCGAGACGGTGAACCGCTCGGCGCTGGCGCTCAAGCTCCTGACGTTCGAGCCGACCGGGGCGATCATCGCCGCGCCGACCTCGAGCCTGCCCGAGGAGATCGGCGGCGCGCGGAACTGGGACTACCGCTACACGTGGATCCGCGACGCGAGCTTCACCCTGTACGGCCTCATGCGGATCGGCTTCACCGAGGAGGCCCACCGGTTCATGGAGTGGCTGCGCGCGCGCATCCACGACCTGGGCCCGGAGGCCGCGCTGCACGTCATGTACTCGATCGACGGGCGGCACGAGCTGGACGAGCAGACGCTCGACCACCTCGAGGGCTACCGGGGCTCGCGCCCCGTCCGGGTCGGCAACGGCGCGCACCGCCAGCTCCAGCTCGACATCTACGGCGAGCTGATGGACGCCGTGTACCTCTTCAACAAGTACGGCATGCCGATCGGCTACGACCAGTGGGTGCACCTCCGGCACCTGCTCAACTGGGTCGTGGACCACTGGCAGGAGCCCGACGCGGGGATCTGGGAGATGCGCGGCGCGCCGCGACACTTCGTCTACTCGAAGCTCATGTGCTGGGTGGCGCTCGACCGGGGGCTCCGGCTCGCGGACAAGCGCTCGTTCCCCGCCGACCGCGAACGCTGGCTCGCCGCCCGCGACGCGATCTACGAGGAGATCATGAGCCGCGGCTGGAACCGCACGCGCCGCGCGTTCGTCCAGTCCTACGGCAGCGAGACGCTCGACGCCTCGAACCTCATCATGCCGCTGGTCCTGTTCCTGTCGCCGACCGACCCGCGCATGCTCGCCACGCTCGACACGACGATGCGGGAGCTGGTCTCCGACAGCCTGGTCCGCCGCTACGACGTCGCCGAGGCCGGCGACGGGCTCGGCGGGAAGGAGGGCACCTTCAGCATGTGCACCTTCTGGCTGGTGGAGGCGCTCACGCGCGCGGGGCGTGTCGAGGAGGCCCAGCTCGTCTTCGAGAAGATGCTCGGCTACGCGAACCACCTCGGGCTCTACGCCGAGGAGGTCGGGCCGAGCGGCGAGGCGCTCGGGAACTTCCCCCAGGCCTTCACCCACCTGGCGCTGATCAGCGCCGCCTACAATCTGGACCGCGCCCTGGCGGCCCGGCGCCGCGAGTGAGCCAAGCCGCGGTAGAATCCTCCCGAGACGCGCCCGCCGCGTCGCCGCGCCCGCGGCGACGGGTGAAGCCGCGGTGACGCGGCCAGCGCCGCAAGGCGGGGATGTCCGGTCCCCGCGCCGTCGCCGCGGATAGCCGCCGGAGTAACGCCCGGCCGGCGGGCCTACGCCTTCAGTGTCGGTGTATCCATCCAGAGACGCGCGGATCGATGCCGCGATGGTTTATCCTCCAGGGCGATGAGCGATCACTCGGGCATCGAGTGGACGGATGCGACGTGGAATCCGGTTACCGGGTGCACCAAGCTAAGCCCGGGGTGCAAGAACTGCTACGCCGAGCGGCTTGCGCTGCGCCTCAAGGCGATGGGCAACCCTCGGTACAGGAACGGATTCGCGCTCACCCTTCATCACGATCAACTGACTTTGCCGATGCGCTGGCGACAACCCAGGCGGGTGTTCGTCAACAGCATGAGCGACCTGTTTCACGAAGCGGTGCCCGATGCGTTCATCCTCGACGTCTTCGATGTCATGGCCCGGGCACACTGGCACGTCTTTCAGGTGCTCACGAAGAGGAGTGCGCGCCTGGCCTCTCTCGCGCCGAAGGTCCGCTGGGCGCCGAACGTCTGGCAGGGGGTGTCGGTGGAGAACGCCACGTTCACGCCGAGGGTTCGCGACCTCCAGAGCGTCCCGGCCGCCGTTCGGTTCCTTTCCGTGGAACCGCTCCTGGGACCGATCCCGGAGTTGCCGCTGTCCGGCATTCACTGGGTCATCGTCGGAGGCGAGAGCGGCGGCGGTCGCCGCACGATGTCTCCCGACTGGGCACGGGAGATCCGCGACCAGTGTCGGGCCGCCGGTGTGCCGTTCTTTTTCAAGCAATGGGGAGGGCGGACGCCGAAGGCGGCCGGGCGAGTCCTGGACGGGCGCACGTGGGACGACTTGCCTGCGACGGGCTCGAGCGCGCTCGTGCCGGCCATGGGGTGACGCGGCGGGCGAAGGACGGGCTGCCGGCGCGGGTGAGCGGACCCTGGACACAGGAAAAGCTCGCGTACGTGGGACGGTACGCCCAGGCGTTCATGACGGCCATGGCGCCCAGGAGGTCGCAAGGCCGGTGGTCGGATCTCGCCTACATCGATCTTCTGGCCGGGCCCGGGCTCGGCATCCACAGGCACACATCGGCGGAGTTCGATGGCTCTCCGCTGCGCGCGCTCAAGGTGAGGCGCCATTCGATCGCCTGTTCCTGAGCGACGTCGACCCGAAGAACGTCGAGGCGCTTCGTCGACGTATCCCGGCGGCCGACCACGGCCGGGTGGATTTGCGCCAGGGTGACTGTCACGCGGTTGCAGCCCGCGTCGTGGCCGAGCTCTCGCCTCGGGCGCTCTCGCTGGCGTTCGTCGATCCCGAAGGCTTCGAGGTGCGATTCGCCCTGTTCGAGACACTCGCGACGCGTCGCATCGACATCCTCTATCTCTTCCCGGGCGGGATCGGGGTCGCGCGCAACCTCGGCGCCTTCGTGAAGCAGACGAAGACGCCGTTGGACGACCTGATACCCGGATGGCGTTCGCTGCGGCGCGCGAAGCTCGCGGCCGGGGAGCG
>MGBU01000084.1 GCA_001790205.1 Candidatus Rokubacteria bacterium GWA2_73_35
ATGCCCCGCGCTACTCCGCGCCTGCATCCTGAAATCCGATCTCCCCTTTGTTTGACCGCGTCATTGCATTAGTTATGCAGGAGTCAATAATAGACCTTCTGGCGCCCGGACTCGTAGTCCGTCACGTTGACGAGGAGCGTGGGCCAGCAACCCTCGCCGAGACGGCGCCCGGCGAAGAGGATCCGATCGAAGTGCTCGGTGTAGGCGTCGCCCCGTGTGTATCCGGGCCACACGAGGTCACGAAGCACCACGTCGATGCTGAAGAAGTCGTTGGGGAGCCGGGGCCGGTCCTTGAGTCGATCGAGGAACTGTTGCGGCGTGTGCCCGACGGCATAGTACGAGCCGACGATCGATCCGCCGGAGTTGGTCGAGAGGTAGTCGACCCGGATCTTCGCCCGGTCCAGGGCGTTGAGCACCCCCGCGTGAAAAGCGGCCGCCCGGTAGGCCCCGCCCGAGAGCGTCACTGCGACCGTCAGGCCTGGGAGGCGGCGAAACAGCCGCTCCTCGATCACCCGCTACCGCTGATCATGGGACCCCGGTTCGATGCGCGGGCGCGTCGACCACCACTCCACGGAGGTCACGCCCCAGGCCACGAGGAACGACACCACGATGAGCACCGTCCCGACCTGGGGGGCGCTCGGAATCCGTCCACGGGCCCGTTCCGCGAGCCCGGTGTCGGCGAGGAACGACACGACGAGCGCCGCGAGGATCGCGAGGACGACCAGCCAGAAGATCGCCAGAGTCGGGCCGTCCATCTCGACCCGCTGGTCGATCGCCACGGCCACCACGAAGACGAGGACGAGCGCCCCCCCGTCCCAGGCGCCGGCCATCCACCGCTCCGCCCTGGCCGGCGAGGTGTTCGCGTACTCGAAGTAGACAACGAAGATCCTGAAGAAGGCGAGGAGCTGGACTCCGAGGAACAGGGCCAGCTCCGGCCACGCGACACCGAGCACGTAGCAGACGTAGCCGAGGACCCCCATCAGCAGGATCTCGGCGCCGACGATCGCCTTCTCCTTCCAGGGGGAGAGGCCCTTGGCCCCGCGCCCCATGGCGAGGCGCCGAACCCCTCCCACGATTCTTCGCTGCATCTCCGATGCTCTTGAACGGCCGTCCGGTCGGTCTCCCGTCGAGTCGGTCATTGACTTTCCCTCCTCGCTCACGGGACGATGCCGAGCTGGCGCGCGAGCGCGTCGGCGCGCTCGACGAAGCGCGGGACCCCGATCTCGCCGAAGAGCCGGCGCGCCTCGGCGAGGAGCCCGGCGGCCTCGGCGGGCCGCCCCCGCGCGCCCGCCAGCTCCGCCAGGGCCAGGTGGGTGCGCGCCACGTCGAAGCGCGCGTCGATCTCGCCGAACACCCGCAGCGCGTCGTGAAGGTGCGCCCCCGCCTCGTCGAGCGCGCCCTGCGCCCGGGCGACGCGCCCGAGGGCGCGGCGCGCCACGCCGCTCCCCCAGAGGAACTTGACGACCGTCGTGATCTCGAGTCCGCGCAGGGCCAGCGCGCGCGCCTCATCGACCCGGCCGGCCAGGAGCCGCGCCTCGCTCAGCCACGCGGTGAACCATCCCTCCCCCTGCCGCGCGCCGAACTGGTGGAGCCGGTCCACCGCCTGCTCGAGCAACGGGGTCGCCTCGGCCGCGTCGCCGGCCTCGAGGTGCGCGTAGCCGAGGAAGCCGAGCGCGTTGGCGGTGTTGATCGGATCCGGGGAGTGCTCGAGGCCGCGCGTGCACGCGGCGATCGCGGCGGGCGCCTCCCCCCGCGCGGCGTACACCGCGCCGGTGGTCCACGCCGCGTAGCTCTGCAGACGCGGGTCGCCGATCGCCTCGCCGATCGCGTGGGCCTCGGCCTGCGCCGCGAGCGCCGCCTCGAACTCGCCCATGACCGCGTGGTCGATCCCGGACGCCCAGTGGGCCATTCCGAGCCACCAGCGTTCCTCGGTCGCCTCGAGCGCGGCGACCGCCTGCCGGCCATGCTCGACCCCGCGCCGCGGCTGGCCGCTCCAGAAGCCGTCCCGCGCGAGGACGTAGTAGGCCTTGCCCGCCGTCGCCCGGTCCCCGCACCGGGTCGCCTCGTCGAGCGCCCGCTCCTCGCACCGGACCGCCTCGTCGTGCTCGCCGAGCAGGCTCCAGGTGTGGCCGAGCTGGAAGTAGTAGCGGCCGGTGAGGCCGGGATCGCCGAGCCGCTCGACGCCCTCCCGCTGCTCGAGGAGGATCTCCGCGGCCCGCTGGAACTGCCCCAGGAAGAAGAGCGAGTGGTTGAGGGAGAGCGCGACTTCGGGACGCCGCCGCTCCCGCGGCCCATCCGGCAGCCGCTCCACGTGCGGGAGCGCCGCCTGGAGGGCGGCGACGGCCTCGGCGTGCGCGTGACCCCGGGCGGCCCCGGCGGCGACGGTGGTCAGGTACTCGATGGCCTTCTCGGCGTCGTCGGTCCTCGCGTAGTGATGCGCGAGGCGGTCCACGACCTCGCCGAGCCGGCCCGCGTAGAACCGCTCGAGCGCGCGCGCGGCCGCGGCGTGGAGGGCGCGGCGCTCGGGCTCCGGCACGCTCCCGTAGACCGCCTCCTGGGTGAGCGCGTGCTTGAAGACGTAGCCCGGCTCGCTGGTGCCCGCCCGCTCGTGCAGGAACTCGAGCCGCGTGAGGTCGCCGAGGCACGCCTCGACGCCGTCGGGCCCGTCCCAGAGGGCGTCCAGCAGGCGCAGGGAGACCTCCCGGCCGAGGACCGACGCCGTCTGCAGGAGGCGCCGGGACTCGGCGGGCAGCCGGTCGAGGCGCGTGAGCAGAACCTCCTCGATGGTGTCGGGCACGGCGAGCGTCCCGCGCAGCTCGCCGTGCTCGCTCACCGCCCTCGACAGCTCCTCGAGGAAGAAGGGGTTGCCCTCGGCCCTCGCCAGGATGAGCTGGGTGACCGTCTCGGAGACGGGCACCGCCGGGAGCACGGAGCAGAGGACGCTCAGGCTGTCCGAGGGCGAGAGGGGCTGGAGCGCGATCTGCGTGGCGTAGGACTTCTCCATGCCCCGCGACCGATGCCCCGGACGGCAGGTCAGGAGCAGCAGGATGCGCGCGCCCGCCAGAGCATCGATCAGCGAGTCCAGGTAGGTCTCCGACGCCCGGTCGATCCAGTGGATGTCCTCGACGACGAGGATCAGGGGCTGGCGCTGGCTCTCCTGGAGTGTGAGCTGCCTGAGCAGCTCCTGCGTCCGGGTGTTGATGGCCTCCGAGCTCAACGGCTCGAGCCGCTCCGTCCCGGCCTTGATCCCGAAGAGCCGCAGGAGGTACGGCGTGGCGGGCTCGGCCACCTTCTCCACGATCGCCTCCGGACCGTCCGCCTCGTCGACGCCGCAGAGCGACCGCACGACTCCGACGAGGGGCAGATACGGAATCGCGCTGCCGTACGAGAAGCAGTGGCCCTCGAGCCACGTCACGGGCCGGTCGCCGACTCGCCGCCGGAACTCGAGCAGGAGCCTCGACTTGCCGATCCCGGCTTCTCCGACGATCCCGACTACCTGGCCCTGCCCCGCCATCGACGACTCCAGGCGACCCAAGAGCAGTTCCAGCTCGTGCTGCCGCCCGACGAACGTCGCCATGGGCGGCCCCGGTTCGGGCGCGCGCGCCTCGGGTCCCGAGAGGACGTAGGCCTGCGCCCCGGGATCGTCGGAGGGCGCCGCCGGCGCGAGCGAGAAGTCCCGGCGCAGGAACGCTGCCGCCGCGGCGCTGGCCATGACGCCGTCCGGCTCGGCGCGCTCGACGAGCGACTCGAGATCCCCCCACGCCGCGCTCCTGGCGCCGATGTCCAGCTCCGCGGTCTCGCCCACGTGGCCGACGAGGAACTGGCCGACGTGGATCGCCTCCCGCACCCCGATCGTCGAGCCCTCCTCACGCCGCGCCCGCGCGATCGCGTTCCGGACGGCGATCGCGGCCAGCGCCGCGCGGCGCGGCGCGTCGCCGATCGCGTCGAGCCCGAAGACGGCCAGCATCGCGAGCGGGCTCACCCCCTCGATGCGGCCGCCGAAGGCGCGCGCCTTCTCGATCACGAGGTCGAGGGTGGGGCCCACGGCGAGCGGCGCCTCCGCCTCGGGCGGCGCGAGCAGACTGGCGCGCAGGAGCGCGAGGCGACGGCGCTCCCAGCGGCGCGGGACGGACGGCGCGGGCGGGACGTCCTCGACGGCCGCGGGAGGCCGCAGCGGGCGCGCCACCGGGCGCCGGGGCTCGGCGGGAGCCGCGTCCTCGGCCCGGAGCCCGTACTTCGCGATCCGGGCGCGGAGGGTGTTGCGCGAGATGCCGAGCGCCGCCGCGGTCCGCGAGAGGTTCCAGCCGGTTCCTTGCAGCACCTCGAGCAGGTGGTCGCGGATCGTGTCGTCGAGCGTCCCCGCCACCGCCGCCCGCTCGACCGGCGGCGGTTCGGCGGCCGGCGGCGGCTCGAGCCCGAGCACCTCCGCCGTGATCTCCGAGGCGTTCGACATCAGCACCGCGCGCTCGATCACGTTGGCGAGCTCGCGCACGTTGCCGGGCCATCGGTGCTCGCCGAGGCGCGTGCGGGCGTCGGGCGCGAGGGTCCTCGGCGGGACCCCGTAGTCCGCGCAGGCGCGGGCGAGGAGGTGCTCGGCGAGGGCGACCACGTCGGCGCCCCGCTGGCGCAGCGGGGGCAGGGACAGGGTCAGGATCGCCAGCCGGTGGTAGAGGTCCTCCCGGAAGCGCTGCGCGGCGATGGCGGAGCGCAGGTCTTCGTTCGTGGCCGTAAGGATCCAGACATCCACGGGCTCGTCGCGTGTGCTGCCGAGCCTGCGCACCATCCGCTCCTCGATCACCTTGAGGAGCTTCGCCTGGAGCGGCTCGGAGAGGAGCCCCACCTCGTCGAGGAAGATGGTGCCCCGGTGCGCCGCCTGGAACAGGCCGGGCTTGGCGCGCCGGGCGTCGGTGAAGGCCCCCCGCTCGAAGCCGAACATCTCGGCCTCGAGGAGCGCCGCGGGGATCGCCGCGCAGTTGACGCTCACGAACGGGCCGTCGCGCCGCGGCCCGCCGCGATGGATGAGCCGCGCCAGGAGCCCCTTGCCCGTGCCCGTCTCGCCCTGGATCAGGATGGGAGGAAGCCGGGAGGAGTCGCGCTGCCGCTCGAGGATCTGGACCATCTGCGCGCGGACGGCCTCGATCGCCGGGCTCTCTCCCAGGAGGTCCGCCAGCGGCTTCATGGCCCGCGCACCTTCCGCATGCCACACTCTCAGGTGATTTCGGGCGGCACGAGTATACCTCTAATGCATCGCGCCCGGGGTGATGCAATCGCCCGTGGGGCCTGGGGCGACCGCCCGATTGCGCAGGGGCCGCGCCTGACGGAGGGTGGCGGCATGGACACCACTACGCTCAACCCGGCCCAGAAGCTCCTCGCGCAGCGCTACCACTGATCGGAAGCGGTCGTGCTGGCCGTGTGCCAGCGCCAGGGGATCAAGGACGAGGTCATCCCGCGCATCGCGACGGCGTTCGGCGGCGGGATGGGCGGGACGGGCTCCGTCTGCGGCGCGGTGGTCGGCGCCGTGATGGCGGTCGGCCTCCGCCACGGCCGCGCCGAGCCCTCCGAGCGGGACGCCCGGGCCTACGCGCTGACCCAGGAGCTGCGGCGCCGCTTCGAGGCCGAGATGGGCTCGATCGGCTGCCGGGAGCTGACCGGGATGGACCTGAGCACGCCGGAGGGCGTCAAGCGCTTCTACGCCTCCGACGTGCCGCAGCGCGTGTGCATGCCGGCCGTCGGCGCGGCCTACCGGATCGTCACGGAGCTGCTCGAGTCGTAGACCGCGCGCGCAGCCACGCCTCGACCTCGTGGCGCTGGATCTTGCCCGTCGTGCTGCGCGGCAGGTCGGCGAGCGCGACGAACACGATCTCCTTCGGCTGCTTGTAGCCCGCCAGCTCGGCCCGGCAGCGGGCGAGCAGGTCCGCCGGCGCGAGCGTCTCGTCCTTCGGCGCCACGACGGCGATCGGCACCTCGCCCCACCGCGGGTCGGGCCGGCGCACGACGACGGCGTCGGCGACGCGCGGGTCGGCGAGCAGGACGCGCTCGATCTCGGCCGGGTAGACGTTCTCGCCGCCCGACTTGATCATGTACTTGACCCGGTCCACGAAGTCGAGCGAGCCGTCGGGGTTCTGCACGAACATGTCGCCCATGTGGAACCACCCGCCGCGGAACTCCTTCGCGTTGACCTCCGGCGCGTTCCAGTAGCCGCTGAAGCACGTGGGCCCGCGGAAGGCCAGCTCCCCCGGCGTGCCGGGCGGGACCTCCCGGTCCTCGGCGTCCACGAGCCGGATCTCGCAGAAGGCGTTCTGCCGCTTGGAGAGCCGCGCCGGCACCTCGCCCACGGGGATGACGTTGCCGGAGGCGGGCGGGACGCCGGTCTCGGTCGAGCCGAACGAGTTGAGGTACGGCGCGCCGAGGAGCGTCGTGACTTCCGCGATCTGGTGCGCGGGGACGAGGTCGGCCATGGCGCCGCAGAGCCGGATGCCCACGGGCCGGATCGCGCGCGCGCGCAGCTCGCCGATGAGCGGCTCGATCATGCCGGGCATGAGCAGGAGGTGGCCGAGCCGCTCGCGGCCCACGTGGCCCGCGATCTCGTCGGGGCGGAAGCCGTCCACGACGATGACCTTGCCGCCCGTCGTGAGCGTGCCGAGCGCGGGCTCGGTCGCCGCCATGTGAAAGAACGGCGCCCACGCGACGCTCGTGTCGCCCGGGCGCAGGCCGAGCTCCGCGAAGAACACGAGACAGCGGGCCAGCTCCGCCCGGTGGGAGATCACCGCACCCTTCGGCAGGCCGGTGGTGCCGCTCGTGTAGAGGATGAGGAGCCCGTCCTCCGGCTCTGCGGCGATCTCGGGCCGGCGCGCCGGCGCGGGCGCGAGGCGCGCCTCGTACTCCGCCCCCAGGCGGAGCGTCGGGATCGGGCCGACCGCGGCGCGCTCGAGCAGCTCGGCGTGGCGCTCGGAGACGACGCAGAGCGTGGGCGAGACGAGCGCGATGCAGTGCTTGAGCTCCGGCGGCGCGAGCCGCCAGTTCTGGCAGGCGAGGATCGCGCCCAGCGTCGCGCACGCCAGCTCCAGCTCGAGGTACTCGGGCCGGTTCTCCGAGAGGATGGCGACCCTGTCGCCGCGCGCGACCTCGAAGCGGCGCAGCGCCTCCACGACGCGCGTCACGCGCTCGTCGAGCTGGCCGTACGTCAACGCCCGGCCCGCGGTCTCGACGGCGGGGCGGTCGGCGTGGAGCCGCGCGACGCTCCGGAAGAGGCTTCCGACCGTGCTGCGTCCGGCGAGCTCGGCGAATGCGATATCGGGCATCGGGGCCTCCCCGGGCGAGTGTACTCCACGAGCGCCCTGTGCCCGCGGATCGGGCGGCGGCGCTGACAAAACGTCAGCGTGTCGATCACTCCCGTGCTCCGTTTCGACTAAAAGTCTGGAGCGACCGGCGCGTCCCCGGAGGCGGCGCTCTGCAAGTGCCCTCCAGGGAGCGGATTTCTCCCGGCGTGCGGCTGGTGCGCGAATTGCTTTGTCGGGCATCGCCTGACGTCGGCCCCGACGAGGGCCGCCGGGCGTGCAGGAGGAGACAGACAATGCGAGAGGTCCGATTCGGCATCGTCCTGGGGCTCGTCGCCGCGCTGGGCCTCGCCTCGGGCGCGAGCGCCCAGGCCCCCACCCACGCCGGCATGGCGATGCCCGAGCCGATGGAAGAGCCCATCCCCGACGCGGGCGTGCCGCTCGCTACGGAGAGCCGGGGAGCCCAGCCGCTGGCCTTCCGCCTCGAGCGGGGCGTGAAGGTCTTCGAGCTGACCGCCCGGCCGGTGAAGTGGCTGATCCTTCCCGCGTGGCGCGACCTGCCCGACGTGCGCGTGACCGCCTG
>MGBU01000085.1 GCA_001790205.1 Candidatus Rokubacteria bacterium GWA2_73_35
CTCCGCCCACGTGGACTCGATCACGGGGAGCCCGAGGTGCGCGTCGACCGGCGCGTGGCCCTTGCCGGGGAAGTGCTTGGCGCACGCCGCGAGCCCGCCCCGCTGCATGCCGCGGATCCGCGCGACGCCGAGGCGCGCGACGACGGCCGGGTCCTTGCCGTAGGCGCGGATCCCGATGTTCGGGCTGTAGCGCTCGGTGAGCGTGTCCAGCACCGGTGCCAGGTTCAGGTCGACGCCGAGCCGCCGGAGCTCGCGCGCCTCGACGAGCCCCTGGCGCGCGGCGAAGGTCTCCTCCCCGGCGGTCCCGACCGCGAGGTTGTCGGGGAAAATCGTGACGCCGCGGCCGAGCATGACCACTCGGCCGCCCTCGTGGTCGGTCGCGACGAGGAGCCGCCGGCCGAGCGCCTCCTCGAGGCGGGTGAGCAGGGCGAGGAGCTGCGCCGGGCTCTCGAAGTTGCGCCGGTAGAGGATCAGCCCCGCGGCGCGCGTGTCGCTGAAGAGGCGGACATCGGCGTCGCTGAGCGTCGGCCCCGCCAGGCCGATCATCAGCCGCTCGCCGACGAGGTCCTCGATCTCCGGCATCCGGCCATTCTAGCCCGGCCACCGTCAGCGGGCTGACGGCCGGGGAGGCGAGTGACACACCGGCAGACCCCGGCGTGGTCAAGTGCTCGACTTTCCAGGCGGTCTTTCCGTGGCACGCCGGCTGCTTTCTCGGGTCGGCGAAAGGAGCCGACGCCATGTCGAGACTTCACGCCGCCCTCGGCGCCCCGCTCGCCGTGCTGGCGTTGCTCGGCGCGCAGGGGTGCGCCGCCGTCGGGCTGACGCTCTTCGCGACGGGCGCCGGCATCGCCGCGGGCACGGGCACCGCCTACACGCTCGACGGCATCGCCTACCGGACGTTCACGGCGCCGATGGAGGACATGCGCCGCGCGACGCTCGCGTCGCTCAAGCGCATGGACATCGCCGTCCAGAGCGATCAGGCGACGGACGAGGGCCGGGCGCTCGTCGCGAAGGCGGCGGACCGCACCGTGTACGTCGACCTCGAGCGCCTCACCGCGCGCGCCACGCGCATCCGCGTCACCGCCAAGCAGGGCTGGTTCTTCAGGGATCGCGCCACGGCGGGCGAGATCATCGCCCAGACCGAGCGGAGCCTCGACGAGCTGCCCGCGCTGAGCCAGACGACGCGATAGGAGGAGGACCGCCATGCTTCGCCAGACCGCAGCGAGCTTCGCCGGAGCGCTGCTGATCCTCACGGCAGGGTCGGGCGCGCTGGCCCAGAGCCCGGCGCCGTCCCCGACCACGACGACGACCGGGACGCCGACGACCACGCCGCCCGCGCGGAGCCCCTACGAGTCGCTGTCGCCGGGGAACCAGAAGATCGCGCGGGCGCTCTTCGAAGCCCTGACGACCGGGACGACGACGACCTCGACCGCCCCGAAGACGCTCACGCTCGACGAGATCGCGGCGATGAAGCAGAGCGGGCGGGGCTGGGGCAACGTGTTCAAGGACATGAAGGCGCAGGGGCTCGTGCAGGACAAGAACCTCGGCCAGGTGGTGAGCCGCTACAGCCAGCGGCGGCCCTCGCACGGCAGCGTCACGACGGCCTCGGGACGCGAATACCGGTCCGAGGGCCGGGACGGGCGCCACGGCTGGAAGGGCGAGGCTCCCGACGACGGCGTCAGCGCCTCGCGCGGCCCCGGCCGGAGCGAGTCCCGCTACGAGTCCCGCGGGAGCGACCACGGGCGGAGCGGGACCTACACGGCCGGCGGCGGGAGCGGGGGGTCCGACTCCGGGAGCATGGCCGGGTCCTCGGGCAGAGGCTCGGGAGGCCACGGCCGCGGGGGGCCCAAGTGATGGACGCCTGGAACCCCTGGAAGGTGACGGCGATCGCGATGGCGCTCGTCCTGGCCACGGCGCTCGTGACGGGGCTCGTCGTCGCGAACTGGACGGGCTCGGACGCGATCCCGAAGGCGGCCGAGAAGGCCACCGAAGAGCCGCGCGCCATGGCGCGGCCGGCCGCGCCCCCGGCGCCCGCGGCGCCCGCGCTGCCGACGCCGGGGGTGATCGCGACCTGCAACGAGGCCGCGGCGCGGGAGACGGGCCCGCGCGACGAGACCCTCGAGGTCGTGAGGGACACCGCGATCGGCGCCGGTGGCGGGGCCCTCTACGGGCTCAACGAGAACCGGCGGCAGGACGAGCGCTACCGGGAGGCGTACGCCCGCTGCCTCCGCTCGCGCGGCTACGCGGGCTAGCGCCCCCGGCGAGCATCCCGCTAGGATGAGGGCAACGGCAGGAGGTGCCCTATGAAGCCGGCAGTCGCGATCGCGCTCGCGTGCGCGCTCGTCGCCGGCGCCGCGGCCCCCGCGGCCGCCGCCGCCGACGCGAAGGTCAAGGCCGCCACCCGCCAGGTCGAGAGCGGCGCCAAGAAGATCGGCGAGGGCAAGGTTCTCGAGGGCGCCGAGGAGACGGCCAAGGGGATCGGCAAGACCGTCGTCGAGGGCGCGAAGCTCACGGGCGAGAAAGTCAAGGAGGCGGGGAAGGCCGCCGAGCCCCCGGCCCGGAGCGCCTGGGAGAAGGTCCGCGACGGCGCCGTGGACTTCGGCCAGGGCGTCAAGAACTTCTTCTCGCGCCTCTTCGGCGGCTGACTCCAGAGGAGGAAGCCGGGGACGGAGACGAGCCGCTTCCTGACCGGGTCCACGGAGAGGCTGAACTCCTCCAGCGTCACGGCGCCGAGCAGCGGCTGACATCCTGGCGGGCCGGCCAGGAAGATCGTCACGATCTGCTCGCCGTCGACCTGCATCGCGACCTGACCCATCGGGTAGGTCACCCGTTCACCGCTGGCCAGCTCGACCGTCCGCTGGCCGGGCGTCTCCAGGCCGAGCCGGGTGACGACCTCGGTGGGAAGCAGCGTCCACGTGGAGCCGGTGTCGACGAACAGATCCAGCGTGAGGCGCCGGTCGGGGCGCGCGGGATGGGCGACCGTCGCCGCAACGGTGAAGGTGCTCACGCGCGAACGCTACCACGTGCTGCCGGACGCGTATAGCGTCTCCAGGCGATGACACCGGCGGGGCCTCGGTCGGGGCAGTGGCACCGCCGCCCTTTGTCGCACCTCGTCGTCCCGTCCTGACTCAGCTCCGGCGGGCCACGACCTGGCCGAGCGCGGCGAGCCCGACGGCACAGGCCGCCAGCACGAGCTGGAGCGCGCCCGCGTCCACCAGGCGCCCGAACACCGCGGTGCCCGCCGCGCCCCCCACGAAGTAGCCGAGCGCGAACAGCGCGAACGCCTGGCCGCGCGCGGCCGGCGCGATCTCGGTGCCGCGCGTCTGGAGCGTCGAGTGGAGCCACGCGAGCCCGAGCCCGATCGCGCCGAGGCTCACCGCGAACGCGGGCCAGGGGAGCCCCGGCAGCAGCAGCGCGAAGGCGCCGCCCTCGATCCAGCCGCCCCACGCCGCGAGCGTGCGCTCGCCGAGCGCCGGGGCCAGGCGCCCGACCCAGAGCGCGCCGCCGACCCGGCCCACGCCGTAGCAGGCGAGCAGGAGCCCGATCTGGAGGTCGTTGAACCCGTAGCGCTGGCTCGCGAGCACGCCGAAGTACGTGGACCCGCCCCAGACGAGGAAGCCCTCCGCGAAGACCAGGGCGTAGAAGCGCCGCGCGCGCGGGTCGGCGAGGATCGCGGCGTAGCCGGGGGGCTCGGCCGCGCGCGCGGCGGGCGGCGCCTCGCGCACGCGCAGGAGCGCCGCGCCGAGCGCCGCCGTGAGGACCGCGTACGCGGCGAACAGCACGCGCCAGGAGACGAAGTGGGTCACCGTGCCCGCGAGCGCGGCGGCCAGCGCCTCGCCCCCCGAGATCACGGCGCCGAAGCGCCCGATCACCGCCTGGCGCCGCTCGTAGCGGACCGTGTCGCCGAGGTACGCGAACGTCGTCGGGATCGTCGCGGAGGCGAACACCCCGGTGAGCAGGCGCGCCGCGATGAAACCGCCGAGCGAGCTCGCGAGGCTCGAGAGCGCGGTGCCGAGCGCGAAGAGCACGGCCGTGACGCGGAGCACCCGCACGCGGCCGTAGCGGTCCGAGAGCGGGCCGTACACGAGCTGGCAGACGCCGTAGGCGGCCGTGTAGGCGGTCATCGCGAGGCCGACCGCGCCCGACGGGGCGCCGAACGCCGCGGCGAGCGCCGGCAGGATCGGCGCGAGCATGCGGCCGTCGAGCGACACGCACGCGGCGAGCGCGAAGAGCCAGGGGAGCGGGCTCACCGGTACATGAGGTACGGGGCCCGCGCGCGCGTCCACCGCGCGAGGTCGCGCCGCCACGTGGCGGCAAGCGCGCGGACCGGCACGCCGCGCTCGAGGGCGCGGCGGAGCGCGTCGGTGCCGCAGAGGACGTCGATCGGCAGCCGGCGCCGCTCGTACTCGTAGGGCGGGCGCCGCCAGGCGAAGCGGCGCGGTACCAGGCGGCGCGCGCCGGCGAGCAGCGCCAGGCCCGTGAGGAAGGGCAGGAAGCGGTCGCGGTCCGTCACGTGGACCTGCACGCCGCCGCAGAGGCGTCCGGCCCACTTGTGGAAGGTCGGCCGGAAGCGCGCCGGGCGGAACCGGACGCCGGGCAGGCGCTCGGCCTCGAGCGCCGCCGCGTAGCGATGCGCGTCGAGCCACGGCGCCCCGATCCACTCGAACGGCCGCGTCGTCCCGCGCCCCTCGGACAGGTTCGTGCCCTCGACGAGGCAGCCGCCCGGGTAGACGCGCGCGGTGTCGGGCGTCGGCATGTTCGGCGAGGGCGCCACCCACGGCAGCCCCGTGTCCTCCCAGAGCATCGCGCGCCGCCAGCCGCGCATCGGGACGACCGTGAGGTGAGAGCCGAGGGCGTGCGCCCCGTTCAGGTAGCGTGCCAGCTCGCCGAGCGTGAGCCCGTGCCGCGCGGGCAGCGGGTAGAGGCCGACGAACGACGCGAACGCCGGATCCGGCAGGTTGCCCTCGACGCGGACGCCGCCGAGCGGGTTCGGGCGGTCGCAGACGACGACCGGCACGCGCGCGCGGGCGCACGCGCGCAGCGCGAGCGCGAGCGTCCAGGCGAACGTGTAGTAGCGCGCGCCGACGTCCTGCAGGTCGATGACGAGCGCGTCGAGGCCGCGGAGCGACGCCCGGGCCGGCGCGCGCCGCGCGCCGTAGAGGCTCACGACCGGGAGCCCGGTGGCCGGGTCGCGCGCCGCGCGCACCGCGGCGTGGTCCTGCGCGGCACCCCAGAGCCCGTGCTCCGGCGCGAACAGGCGCACGAGCCTCACGCGCGGGAGATCCGCGAGCAGCGCCGCGGCGTGGGTGAGCCGCGAATCGACCGACGCCTGGTGGGCGAGCAGCGCGACCCGCCGCCCCCGCAGCAGCGCGCCCCGGCGGCGGACGAGGACCTCGAGACCGGATTCGACGCGGGGCATTCCGCCCGATAGTAGTAGCATGCGGCCGTGAGGGCCCGGCGAATTCGCTACGCGCGTCTCGCGACGGAGCGCCCGAACCGCGCGAGCCGCGCGCTCGACCGCCTGCCGCCGCTCGCGATCGCCGCGCTCATGAACCGCGAGGACCGGCGCGCGGTCGCGGCCGTCGGCCGCGTGCGGCGCCAGATCGCCGCGGCCGTCGAGCTGATCGTCGCGGCGCTCCGGCGCGGCGGCCGGCTCGTCTTCGTCGGCGCGGGCACGAGCGGGCGGCTCGGCGTGCTCGAGGCCGCCGAGTGTCCGCCGACCTTCGGCACGCCGCCCCGGCTCGTGCAGGCGATCATGGCGGGCGGCCGGGGCGCGGTCTTCCGCGCGCGGGAGGGCGCCGAGGACGACGCGCGCGCGGCGGCGCGCGCCGTGCGGCGCCGGGTGCGCGCGGGCGATGTCGTCGTCGGCGTCTCGGCGAGCGGCGTGACCCCGTTCGTGCGCGGCGCGCTGGCCGCGGCCCGGCGCCGCGGCGCGCGGACGGTGCTGGTCGCGTGCGCCCCGGCGGCGCCGGCGCGGGGCTCGCGCGCGAGGCTCGTCATCGCCCCCGCCCCCGGCCCCGAGGTGCTCGCCGGCTCGACGCGGCTCAAGGCGGGCACCGCGACCAAGCTCGTGCTCAACACGCTGACGACCGCGAGCATGGCGCGCCTGGGGCGCGTCTGGGGCAATCGCATGGTGGACGTCGTCCCGCGCTCCGCGAAGCTCCGGGCGCGCGCCCAGGCGCTGGTCGCCGAGCTCGGCGGCGTCCCGCGCGCCCGCGCGCGCCGCCTGCTCGCGGCGTCCGGCGGGCGCGTGAGGCTGGCGGTCGTGATGGCGCGCACCGGCCTCGGGCGGGCGGCGGCCGCCCGCGCGCTCGCCCGGGCGGGCGGCTCACTCCGCGCCGTCCTCGCGCCCGCGCGCCACGCCCCCTGAGGCGACGGCGCTCGCGGCGCTGCCGACAGGGCCCGCGCCGCGCCCCGCCCTGGGCTGATCGCCTCATTGACCCTCTCCGCTTCCGCCACTAGGTTCTGGCGAGCGGTCCTTGCGTCGCCCGACCCCACCCGTGGGAGACCGCGCCATGAGCTGTCCCCGGTGCCGCGCCGAGAATCCTGACGGCGCTCGCTTCTGCGAGGACTGCGGAGCCCGCCTCGAGTCGCTCTGTGCCGCGTGCGGCCGGCCGGTCGGCGAGGGCAAGAGGTTCTGCCGCTCGTGCGGCGCTCCCGTGTCGCCGCCGGCCACCCGCTTCGCCGCGCCGGAGTCCTACACGCCCTCCTATCTCGCGGAGAGGATTCTCACGTCGAAGGCTGCGCTCGAGGGCGAACGGAAGCAGGTCACCGTCCTCTTCGCCGACCTCAAGGGCTCCATGGAGCTCCTCGCCGATCGCGACCCCGAGGAAGCGCGGAGGATCCTGGATCCGGTCCTCGAGCGAATGATGGACGCGGTGCACGGCTACGAGGGCACGGTGAACCAGGTCATGGGCGACGGCATCATGGCGCTCTTCGGCGCGCCGCTCGCTCACGAGGACCACGCGGTCCGGGCGTGCTACGCCGCGCTCCGGATGCAGGAGGCGGTCGGCCGCTATGCCGAGGACCTCCGCAGGAGCCAGGGGCTCACGGTCCAGATCCGGATCGGGTTGAACTCCGGCGAGGTCGTGGTGCGATCCGTCGGCAGCGACCTCCACATGGACTACACCGCTGTCGGGCAGACCACGCACCTCGCGGCACGCATGGAGCAGCTCGCGCCCCCCGGAAGCACGCTGCTGACGTCGGCGACCCTTCGGCTCGCCGAGGGCTTCGTGCACGTGAAGCCCCTGGGTCCGGTCCCGGTCAAGGGACTCGAGTCTCCCGTCGAGATCTATGCCCTGGCCGGGGCCGGCCCGGCGCGCAGGCGCCTCGACGCGGCGGCCGCGCGCGGGCTCACCCCGTTCGTCGGGCGCGCCCCCGAGATCCAGGCGCTTCGTCACGCGCGCGAAGAGGCGCGTGATGGCCACGGCCAGATCGTGGCGGTCGTCGGCGAGCCCGGCGTCGGGAAGTCCCGCCTCTTCTGGGAGTTCACCCGGTCCCATCTGACCCACGGCTGGCTGGTCCTCGAGAGCGGGTCGGTCTCCTACGGCAAGGCGACCGTCTACCTGCCGGTGATCGACCTGCTGAAGGCGTACTTCAAGATCCAGGACAAGGACGATCCGCGCGAGATCCGGGAGAAGGTGACCGGCAAGCTGCTCACGCTGGATCGAAGCTTGGAGCCGACGCTCACGGCGTTCCTGACGCTGATGGGCCTGCCGGTCGACGATCCCGGCTGGCAGGCGCTCGATCCCCGCCAGCGTCGCGAGCGGACCCACGAGGCCGTCAAGCGCCTCGTGCTTCGCGAGAGCCAGGTCCAGCCCCTCTGCCTCGTCTTCGAGGACCTCCACTGGATCGACTCGGAGACCCAGCTCTTGCTCGACAGCCTGGTCGAGAGCCTTCCCACCGCGCGGCTCCTGCTCCTGGTCAACTACCGGCCCGAGTACCGCCACGACTGGGGGAGCCGGACCTGCTACGCCCAGCTTCGGATCGATCCGCTCCCTCGCGAGGACGCCGGGGAGCTGCTCCGGGCCCTCGTGGGAGAGGACGCCTCGCTGGAGCCGCTCGGCAGGCTCCTGATCGATCGCACCGAGGGGAACCCGTTCTTCCTGGAAGAATGCCTCCGGACGCTCGTGGAGACCCGGGTCCTCGTCGGGGAGCGTGGAGCGTATCGTCTGGCGAAGCCGCTGCCCGGGATCCAGGTCCCCGCCACCGTGGAGGCCGTGCTGGCGGCGCGGATCGACCGGCTCTCGCCGGAGGACAAGCGGCTGCTTCAATGCGCCGCGGTCATCGGCAAGGACGTGCCGTTTCCGCTCCTCGCAACGATCGCCGAGATGCCGGACGAGGGGCTGCGTCGAGGGCTGGCGCGCCTTCAGGCGGGCGAGTTCCTCTACGAGACCACGCTCTTTCCCGAGCCGGAGTACACGTTCAAGCATGCCCTGACTCACGAGGTCGTCTACCGCGGCCTCCTCCACGAGCGGCGGAAGGGCCTGCACGCCAGAGTCGTGGAGGGGATCGAGCGGCTCGCCGGGGAACGCGTGGCGGAGCATGCGGAGAGCCTCGCGCGCCATGCCGTGCGGGCCGAGGTCTGGGACAAGGGCGTGGACTATCTCCGCGAGGCCGCGATGGGCGCCTGGGCCAGAGGGGCGGTCCAGGAGAGCCTGGAGCGGTCCGAGCAGGCTCTCGAGGCCCTCGTGAGGCTTCCCGCGACCCCCGAGAACGTCCGCCGCGCCGTCGACGTGCGGTGGACCCTCTACTGGCCGCTGTTCGCGCTGGGGCAGATGTCCAGGCTCGCGCACGTCCTCCGCGAGGCGGACCAGCTCGCGCGGGAGATCGCGGACCGGGGTCGTCTGGGACACATCTCCGTGATGATCGGCGTCGGCTCGATGATGAACGGCCGGTACCCGGTCGCCCTCGCGGCTGGCCGCGAGGCCCTCGACATCGCGACCGCCCTCGGCGATCGTGAGCTGGCCGCCCGGTCCACGTACTTGATGGCGGTGAGCCATCTGGCGCTCGGGGACTTTCGATCAGCCATCGATGGGCTCAGCCGTCTCGTCGACGGTCCCGATGCCGACCGGGCTCGGCGGGCCGCCGGCATGTTCGGCTCGCTGTACGAGGCCACGTGCTGCTGGCTGGCCCTGTGCTGGGCGGAGCGCGGCGAGTTCGCCCGCGCGAGCGCCTATGCCGAGCGCGCGATCCAGGCGGTGGACGCCGCCGACGTTCCCCAGGCCCAGGCCTTCGCGTACAACTTCCGGGCGATCGTGTTCATGCTCAAAGGCGAGTTCGCCCAGGCCTTGCCGTGGATCGAGCGGGCCGTGCGGCTGTGCGAGACGAAAGGCCTGCTCGCGCTGCTCTGGATGACCTCGATCACGCACGGATGGATCCTGGCGTGGTCGGGCCGATGCGCCGAGGCGCTCCAGGTCCTGGACCGCGGCATCACGTTCCAGGAAGGCACGGAGAGGA
The DNA here is from genome assembly GCA_001790205.1 of Candidatus Rokubacteria bacterium GWA2_73_35. Lineage (GTDB taxonomy): Bacteria > Methylomirabilota > Methylomirabilia > Rokubacteriales > CSP1-6 > GWA2-73-35. The sequence continues at coordinate 9,460 of MGBU01000085.1, forward strand.
AGTTCTTCGTGCCCCTCACGTATGCGGCCGCTGCGGAGGCCTTTCTGCTCGGCGGCCGTCCGGAGGAGGCCAGGCGAGCCGCCGACCGCGCCCTGGAGCTGGCGCTCGAGACGGGGGAACGGCCGCGCGAGGCGCTGGCCCTGCACGTCCTCGGAGAGATCGCCGCCGCCGAGCGGCCGCCCGACGACCGAGCGGCCGCCGCCTTCCTGGAGCGGGCCGGCGCGCTGGCCGCGGAGCTCGACATGCGCCCGCTCCTCGCGCTCTGTCGGCTCAACCTGGCTCGGGTGCGTCGCCGGACGGGCGGGCGGGAGCAGGCCGAGGAGGACCTGCGCGTCGCGAGAGCGATGTTCGCCGAGATGGACATGCGGTTCTGGCTGGAGCAGACGGAGGCGGAGCGCGCCGGGGGCGCTGCCTGACGCCCGCCTCGGGCGAGGCTCCGTCTCGACCCGGAGCGCCCTCGAGGGTCGGCGGCGCTACGCGCGGTAGAGGGAGCGGACGCGGGCGCGGACGGGCGCGAGCCGGAGGGTCAGCGGCGTCAGCAGGAGGAGCCCGAAGGGCAGGACGATCGCGGCGACCAGGAGCCAGAAGCCCGGGCTGCGCCAGAACGCCTCGGGACCCGTCATCGGGATGCCGCGCAGTCGCTCGATCCAGCCCATCGCTTGTCCTCCCGGCGCGCGGGAAGAGCAAGGACGGTGCCAGGGCGGGTTTCCAGCTACTTAGACCGAGCGTGACCACTGCGACCCGGTGGGGTTGATCACTCCCGGACCAGCAGCGCGTTCAGTTTCTCACCGCTCTAGCTGTGCGACGGGCCCGCCGTGTCCTCCAGGCGCACGGGCGTCCGGCCGCGCAGGAAGTCGAAGTCGCACCCCTCGTTGGCCTGGAGCACGTGGTCCAGGAACAGGCGCCCGTAGCCGCGCTCGAAGCGCGGCGGCCGGGGCCGCCAGACCGCCCGGCGGCGGGCGAGCGCCTCGTCGGCGACGCGCAGCGTGAGGCGGCGCCGCGGCACGTCGAGCTCGATCTCGTCGCCGTCCCTGACGAGCGCGAGTGGGCCGCCCACCGCCGACTCGGGCGCCACGTGGAGCACGACCGTGCCGTAGGACGTCCCGCTCATGCGCGCGTCGGAGATGCGCACCATGTCCTTGACGCCCTGCCGGAGCAGACGCGCCGGGATCGGCGCCGCGCCCCACTCCGGCATGCCGGGGGCGCCGCGCGGGCCGACGTGCTTGAGCACGAGCACCGAGCGCTCGTCGATCGCCAGGCCGGGGTCGTCGATCCGCCGGTGCAGGTCCTCGTGGTCCTCGAACACGACGGCGCGGCCCCGGTGGGTCAGGAGGTGCGGCGACGCCGCCGACTGCTTGAGCACCGCGCCGTCGGGGCAGAGGTTGCCGGAGAGGATCACGGTGCCGCCCTCGGGCGCGAGCGGCAGCCCGAGCGGGCGGATCACGTCCTCGTTCCAGCAGCGCGCGTCGCGGACGTTGTCGGCCAGGGAGCGGCCGTTGACGGTGAGCGCGTCGGCGTGGAGGAGCGGCAGCAGCTCGCGGAGCACCGCGGGCAGGCCGCCCGCGTAGAAGAAGTCCTCCATGAGGTACTTGCCCGAGGGGCGCAGGTTGACGAGCAGCGGCGTGGTCCGCGACAGCTCGTCGAAGCGCGCGAGCGGGAGCGGCACGCCCACGCGCCCCGCGAGGGCGACGAGGTGCACGATCGCGTTGGTCGAGCCGCCGATCGCCATGTCCGCGCGGATCGCGTTGTCGAACGCGCGCGCGGCGAGGATCTCGGACGGGCGGGGCCCGCCCGCCTGCGCCAGCTCGACGGCGCGGCGGCCGGAGAGCTCCGCGAGCGCCAGGCGGCGCGAGTCGGGGGCGGGGATCGCCGCGCCGCCGGGGAGCGTCATGCCGAGGGCCTCGGCCATCGCGGCCATCGTGGACGCCGTGCCCATGACCATGCAGTGGCCGGCGGAGCGCGACATGCACGACTCCGCCTCGCACAGCTCCTCGTCGGTGAGCCGCCCGGCGCGGCGCTCGTTCCAGAGGCGCCAGAGGTCGGTGCCCGAGCCCAGCTCCTCGGTGCGCCAGGTGCCGCGCAGCATCGGCCCCCCGGTCACCATGATGGCCGGGACGTCGGTGGAGGC
>MGBU01000086.1 GCA_001790205.1 Candidatus Rokubacteria bacterium GWA2_73_35
AGCACCAGGGCCAGCCACGCCTCGTCCCGCCGCGTCCTCGGGAGCGCCGCCAGCTCCGAGGCGACGGGGCGCAGGCTGACGGCCACGTTGTCCTCGGGGCAGCTCCTCACGCACTCGAGGCACAGCAGGCACTGGCTGCTTCGCTCCATGCCGCCGAGGTACTGCGACGTGGGACAGGGATTGCCCCGGCTGTTGCCGTGGTAGCAGTCGCGCCCCGCGCAGCCGCGGCAGACGGCGCGGTCCCGGCCGCGCAGCTCGACCGGCGCGAAGGTCGCGTAGATCCCGGTGATGGCGCCGACCAGGCACCCGTGCCGACAGAAAGCGCCCCGCGCGAAGATCAGGCCCCCGTAGAGCGCGAGGAAGAGCATCGCCAGGCCGAGGTACGCGGTGCCCCGCGGGCTCAGGGTGACGCCGAAGCCCAGCTCGAGCCAGGTGAGCGCGAGGAAGAAGGCGATGGCCGGCCACAGGTTGCGGAGCCAGCGCGGAACGGCCAGGCCGAAGGTCACCGGCCGGTCCGTCACCCCCCAGAGGCGCAGGCGCAGGGCCCAGTCGGCCACCGCCTGCCACGGGCACACCGCGCACCAGAGCTTGCCGAACCCGAGGGCGAGGAACGGCAGCGCCGCCCACCACACGGTCCAGACGGTGATGGTGGCCAGGTTGCGTCCCGGCGACTGCTCGCCCAGGAGACCCGCCAGGACGACACCCGCGAACAGGACGATCAGCGGCAGCCGGGCCAGGAACAAAAAGGGAGGCCACCGGAGCGCGCGGCCGAGCGCCGGGACTCCCGCCAGGTCGAACCGCGTGGACGCCGCGCTAGGCATGGCCGGCCCCGGACGATCCGCGGCGGCGCGATCGGCGAAAGGCCGCCGCGTAGGTCGCGGCCGTCACGAGCCCGAGCGCCAGAGCGATGCCGCCGGCGACGCGGCTCGGGGGCTCGACCGTGACCGGGATCCGCTCGACGCGCTGCTCGGCGCCCGCGACGTCGAACACGACGGCCAGGCCGTGCGCGCCCGGCTCGCGGAAGACGTGGGCGCTCTCGAAGTGCCCCGGCTCGAACTCGAGAGGGATGGCGAGCGGGACCGCCTCGCCCCCGGGCGGCGCGACCAGGAACGTCACGTAGCCGCGATAGGGCTGGCCCCCAGCCGCGCTGCGGATCACCGCGATCACCTCGGCCCGCTCGCCGGCGCGCGGGGCCCTCGGCACCACCATGACCTCCACCACGTGGCCCGCGTGCTCAGTCCTGTATTCGAGCGCGCGGCCCGGCGGCGGTCGATGGGCCTCGGCGCCGCCCGCCGCCGCCAGGACGACTGCTGCCGCCAGGACGGCAGCCGCCGTGGCGACGATCCTCGTCATGCAAGATCCTCTTCGCGATCGCGTGCCACCGCGCCGGGGACGTGATCCCAGGGTCGCAGGGTGGCCGCGCCGTGGCGCTCTAGCGACGGGCCGGGGGCGAGGGGACGAGCATCTGAGGAGACCTCGTCAACGGGAAGGTCGGGATCACCTCCTGCCCCATGGACGGTGACCACGGCGGGCTGGCCCGGGACGAGTCTCGAGACCTGCGGCGCCCCGACGAGGGCCACGTCGACGGCCGTCGTGAGCGCCGGCGGGCCGAGCGCCAGCACGGCCACCACCGCCGCGACGACCCGTGCGCTTCCCCTCATGAGTGACCTCCGGCGTACCTTCCGGCGTGACGAGCCCTCACGAGTCGAGACGCTCGCGCGCCGGCGCGTCATCGAGCGGAATCGTCACCGGCCGGTCGGACGGGCGGCAATCAGCAAAGCGGCCGGTTTTCGTGAGGCGAACGGCGGGCTGGCCTCGACCCTGGTGGCGTGAGCGACGAGTTGCGTACCCAGATGCTCCTGAACGGCGGCACGCTCGACGGCGTGCGGCTGCTCTCCCGGACGACCGTCGATCTGATGACCGCCGACCATCTCGGCGCGATCCCGGTCGGCTGCTGCTTCTCCAACGGCCCCGGCTACGGCTTCGGCCTCGGCTTCGCCGTGCGCCGCGAGCGCGGCCTGTCCTTCGCGCCGGGCTCGGTCGGCGACTACAACTGGGCGGGGCTCGGCGGCACCTACTTCTGGGTGGACTCCAAGGAGCGGCTGATCGGAGTCTTCATGGCGCAGGCGCCGGGGCAGCGCCTCTACTATCGTCAGCTCTTCAAGAGTCCCGCAGGCGATCGTGGACTGACGACTCTCGCCGAGTTCCGTGACCCGTGCGCCCAGGGGGTGGGGCTTCGGCCGCGCCCCGGGCTCATGGGGCTCAGGCACGGCGCCTACGCGGCCTTCGTGCTGGTGGAGAAGCTCGCGCCCCGCGGCGAGGCGATCGGCCGCCTCGCGGGCGTCGCGCTGCTCCTGGTCGGCCTCGTGGTCCTCGCTACGGCTTCTTCTTTCCCGGGCGGATGACGTGCTCGCGGTTCGGCTGGCGGCTCGGCGGCGCCTGGCTGTAGTCGCCGAACGGGCGGTCGCGCTCGGCGACGGCGGCCGAGACGCCCTTCGTCGCGGCCGTCTGGACGAACGCGAGGCCTTCCCTGATGTTGCGCATGTAGCCGTCCAGGATCGGCCCGAGGAGCTGCGTGCTATGGAGCCCCATGTTCTCGTACGCCTGGTTGACGATGAGCTTCATCGCGACGAGCTGGGGCAGGGGCAGGCTCGCGAGCTGCCGGGCGCGGCGCAGGACCTCCTCCTCCAGCGCGGCGAAGGGCACGGCCTCGTTGATCAGCTCGATCTCGGCCGCCTCCTTGCCGCTGAGCGGCTCGCCGGTGAGCGCGTGCCACTTGGCGCGCGCGAGCCCGAGGCGATAGATCCACATCCCCGAGAGGTAGCAGCCCCAGGCGCGCGAGTACGGCGTGCCGATCTGGGCGTCCTCGGCGGCGATCACGAGGTCGGCGCACAGCGCCATGTCCGAGCCGCCGCCCACGCACCAGCCGTGCACCTGGGCGATCACGGGCTTGGGGCTCCGCCAGAGACTCATGAACTTCGGGACGGGCGCGTGGAAGGCGCTCGTCGCCCCGATCATGTCCTTGCCGGGATCCCAGCGGCCCTCCGTGTAGAGCAGGTCCTTGAAGTGGGCGAAGTCGCCTGAGAAGTCGAACCCGGCGCAGAAGGCGCGGCCGGCCCCGCGCAGGATGATGACGCGCACCCGGGGGTCGCGGTTGGCCTCGCCGACGGCCTGCTCCAGCTCGTCGGGCATCGGCGGCACGATGGTGTTCAGCCGCTCCGGGCGATTGAGCGTGATCGTGGCGAGCGCGCCGTCCGTCTCGTAGAGCAGGGTCTCGTAGGCCATCGGGAGCCTCCTCGTCGGAGGCTACTGTACGACAGAAGCGGCTACGCCAGGTCGGCGAACACGCGGGCGAGCGCCTCCTCGAGCACGCGCTGCTCGACGGGCTTGTGCACGAGCGCGACGCCGGGCTGCCTCAAGCGCGCGTCGGTGAGGCCGAGCCCGGTGCCGGTGATGACGATGACGGGCAGGCGCGGGTGGCGGCGGCGCACCTCCTCGAGCACGACCCAGCCCGACATCCCCGGCATCAGGAGGTCGGTGAGCACGACGTCGTAGCGCTCCTGCTCCACGCGCGCGAGCGCCGCCGCGCCGCTCGACACGAGGTCCACGGCGTACCCGAGCGCCCTCAAGACGACCTCGAGGGCGTCCCGGACCGCCATGTCGTCGTCCACGACCAGCGCCCGTCGCGCTCCTCCGCTGCTCATCGCGTCCTGTCCGGCGCGCGAGGCGCGCCACCGGGAAAGAGACGCAAAGCCGGTGCCAGCGAGCGGTGCGCGGCCAACTGCTTGTCAGGACAGGCTCTCAAGTCCGCGTCCCGTCGCGCGGCGGACGGGCCGTCGGCCGGAAAGCTGCCGCGACGCGTCAGGGCTGGCCGGTGGTCAGTTCCGGCCATTCATCATGCCGTCCTGGCGTCGAGATTCCAGGCGGCGAAGCCGCCGATGAGGTCCAGCACCTCGGTGCGGTCCGCCAGCTCGAGCAGGCTCGCCGCGGTGGAGGAGCGGAGCCCCGTCTGGCAGTAGACGAGGACGGGTCCCGGGGGGATCTCGGCGAGCCGCGCGCGCAGCCGGTGCAGCGGCACGCTCAGGCTGCCGGGGATCGCGCCGCGGCGGGACTCGGACTCGAAGCGGACGTCCACGAGCGGGAGCCGTCTCGCGGCCAGCGCTCGCGTAGCTCGGCGGTCGTGAGGCGCGTCGTCTGGCGCAGCACCTCCGGGCGCGCGGCGGCCGCCCCGATGCCCCCCGCGAGGACGCCGAGCACGTTGTCGAAGCCGATGCGCCCCAGGCGCAGGGCCGAGACGCGCTCGGCGCCCGGCGCGGTGACCAGCACGAGCGGGCGGTCGGGCGCGAGCAGGATCCCCGCCCACGTCGCGTAGCGGCCGCCGAGGCCGATCGCGAGACTGCCGGCGAGGTGGCCCGAGGCGAACTCGGCCGGGTCGCGCGTGTCGAGCACCTGGGCGCCGTCCCGCTGCGCGGCGAGGACCTGCTCGAGCGCGAGCGGCGCCAGCTCGCGGTCGAGCGCGCGCTCGAGCGTCGGCCGCTCGCGGCGGTTCAGCTCGGCGTCGTACGCGAAGTACTCCGGCGCCTCGGGCTGGTCGGCCGTGATGAGCCGCACGAACGCCTCCCGGCTCATCGGCTGGAGCGCGTAGTTGTCGCGCCGCTCCCCGGCGATCGTGGAGACCGTCTCCGCGCTCAGGCTCTTGCCGCAGAGCGAGCCCGCGCCGTGCCCGGGGTAGACGCGCGTCTCGGGGGGCAGCCCGAGGAGCTTTCCGTGGACCGACTCGTAGAGCTGGCCCGCGAGGGTCTCCGCCGAGACGCCGGCCGAGGCCATCAGGTCGGGGCGCCCGACGTCGCCGATGAAGAGCGTGTCGCCCGTCAGCACGGCCTGCGGCGCGCGCGCGTCCTTCGCGAGGTCCCAGACGAGGAGCGAGATGCCCTCCGGCGTGTGGCCCGGCGTCTCGAGCGCCTCGAGGCGCACCGTGCCCAGCTCGAGCCGGTCGCCATCGGCGAGCGGGGAGAACGCGTACTCCGCCCGCGCGCGCGCCCCCAGGTGGATGCGCGCGCCCGCGCGGTCGCGCAGCTCGAGGTGGCCCGCCACGAAGTCGGCGTGGAAATGCGTGAGGATCGCGTGCTCGATGCGCAGGCCGAGCCTGGCGGCGTCGGCGAGGTACTCGTCCACGTCGCGCCGCGGGTCGACGACCGCGGCCCGGCCCGTGCGCTCGTCGCCGATCAGGTACGAGGCCTGCGAGAGGCAGCCGAGGTAGTACTGCTTGAAGATCATCCCCGCCCTCCGGGTCCCGGCTTGCGGGCCACCGGGTCCTGACTCGCGGGCCAGTATACGCCCCGCTCCCGGGACCATGGACAGCGCGCGGCGCCTGCGGTATCGTCCCGGCCATGGCCAAGAACCCGTTCGCTCTCGACGGCAAGACCGCGATCGTCACCGGCGGCGGCACCGGCATCGGCAAGTCCATCGCGCTCGAGTTCGCGCGCGCGGGCGCCGACGTCGCCATCTGCTCGCGCAAGCTCGAGCACCTCGAGCCCGTCACGAAGGCCCTGCGCGACCTCGGGCGGCGCACCTTCGCGATGGCGGTGGACGTCCGCCAGGAGGACCAGGTCAAGGCCATGGTCGAGCGCGCCGTCGCCGAGTGGGGGCGCCTGGACGTCATGGTGAACAACGCCGGCGCCTCGTTCCGCGCCAAGCCCGAGGACATCTCGGCCAACGGCTGGAACACGGTGGTCGGCATCAACCTGACGGGCGCGTTCCTCGGCTGCAAGTGGGCCGGCCGGCAGATGATGCAGCAGGGCGGGGGCGTGATCATCAACATCGCCTCGATCGCCGGCGTCTACGGCTCGACGATGATGCCGCACTACGGCGCCGCCAAGAGCGGCGTCATCATGCTCACGCGCGAGCTCGGCACCGCCTGGGCGCGCAAGGGCATCCGCGTGAACTGCGTGGCACCGGGGCCGGTCGAGACCGAAGGCTACCTCGACGTCCTCAAGCAGGCCGGGCCCGACGGCAAGAAGACCTACGACGCCGTCGCCGCGCGGGTCGGCATGGGGCGCTGGGGGAAGGTCGAGGAGATCGCCTACCCGTGCGTCTTCCTCGCCTCGGACGCGTCCTCCTGGATGACGGGCGAGACGATCGTCGTGGACGGCGGCCCCTCGGCGCGCGACATGGAGGGCTGAGGCGCCGCGCGGCGGGCGTCGCGGTTGACCCCCCTGGAGCGCTCCTATAACATGGGTGCTTGCGCCGCTTCGCGGTGACCGTAGCTCAATTGGTCAGAGCACTGGACTGTGGCTCCAGGGGTTGTGGGTTCGATTCCCATCGGTCACCCCATGAACGGAGACGAGGCGCGGCGCGAGGCGCCCGTAGCTCAGGTGGATAGAGCGTTGGCCTCCGAAGCCAAAGGCCAGAGGTTCGAATCCTCTCGGGCGCACCACTCGCCGCCGCGGTCGGAGGTGGGACTGGGCCGTTAGCTCAGTTGGCAGAGCAGCTGACTCTTAATCAGCGGGTCCAAGGTTCGAGTCCTTGACGGCCCACCAATCAAGTCAGGGGGGTTAGCGGGCGCCGCCGCAGGCGCCCGCAGCCCTGCTGACGCCACGCTGACGGTTTCCGGCCGCGCACCAACCTTCGAGCTCCCGAACCGATGTACGAGATTGTGGACATTCCCCCGCATTCACGGTCGTGCCATGCTCCGGCCGCTGCGATGGAGAAAGGCCGGGGCGTGTTCGCGGATTTCGAGGAGTTCGTGGGAGCTCACCGAGGGTGTGGTGTCCTCACGGGCGGAGCGGACGAGGTGACGCCCGATGGGTACCTCCTCTGGGTCCGCTGTCCGTGCGGCGAAGCGCTCGAGCGGTGGGTAACACCCGAGGTTGCGGAGCACGATCTCCTCTGGTCGCGGCTCCCGGCATGCAAGCGGCGTTATCCCTTCGCCGGAGGTCCCTGCCACAGGAAGTCCTTCCAGCTGATCGCGGCGAAGCCAAGTCGCTCCGCCGCCGGTTCGTCGCCACGCTCGCAGATCACGAGGGGGCGATACTCGGGAAACCGTCGGGTGAATTCCCCGAGCCCTCTCAACGTCTGCGGCGTCACGCGCCCTGTGGTGACTTCGATCGCCCATCGGCCCCACGCTCCGTCGAGGACGCCGTCCACCTCGAACGGCTCCTCTCGCCAGTACGCCACGCGTTGCTCGGCATTCCACGCATGGCTCAGGCAGCCGTTCTCGATCCACGCGCCGAAGCGCGCCGGATCTCGATCCGGTGCGGGAAAGCTGTCGGGATGCACGGCAGCCAGCAACGCCTGGTTGAGGACGACGAGCTTGGGCGGCGCGGCGCGCCCGCGCGCGGCCCGACGTCCGTGCTTCGGGAGCGCCGCGACCAGGAAGGCTTCCTCCAGAAGGTGCAGGTAGTGCGCGATCGTCTCCAGCGCGCCGCGCTCCTGGAGCTGTCCCTGGAGCTTCTGGAGCGAGACGATCTGGGCCGGCGAGGTGACGGCGACCCCGAAGACCTGCCGCAGCAACGCCGGCCGCCGCACCGGTCCCAGCGCAAGCAGGTCGCGTCCAATGGCGGGCTCGATGATGGCATCGCGCACGTAGGCTGCCCAGCGTCCCGGGTCGTCCCGGAGGCCATGGGCGCCCGGGTAGGCTCCCCGGCGAACCCAGGTGTTCACCGCCTCCTCTTCGGACAGGCCGAACGCGGCCGCCAGAGCGCGCGGCGACCAGTGCGTCAGCGTCAACTTCTCGAACCGGCCGGCAAGACTCTCGCGCGAGCCCCGGGCCAACCGGAGCGCGGACGACCCGGTGGCGACGACATGAACCGGGACGCGCCGTCGCCGCAACCGATCCCATTCGCCCTTCAGCCGCGCCGCCCAATCTCCCAGGACGTGCGCCTCATCGAGGAGGACGGTCACGCGGCCCTGGGCGCGGGCGATCGCTTCTGCTCGTGTCCAGATCCCTTCCCAGAACCCCGGCAGGGCAGCCTCCGGGCCGTCGCACGCCGCGTAGAGCGCTGTCGCGCCGGCCTCCCGCTGGAGCTCGAGCAGGAGTGTCGTCTTTCCCACCTGGCGGGGCCCCGCGAGGAGCTGGATCCGGGTGGGCGGCTCCTCGGCCAGGCGTTGCCGGACCAGCCGGCGGCAGCTCTGGTAGTCCACGGATCTAATTATACTCGAATAATTATTCGACTACGTCCTGGACACGAGGAATCAACGCAGGAAAGACAATCAGCATCTTGCCGACCCTGAGGCGCCGACCGGCGAGGAAGGAAGCCGCGCGCGGGAACTCGACCTGACTACTGCCCCGAGGGGCTTTCGGAGGTGGCGGGCTCGGAGACAAGAGCAGCCGCGGCGGCGAGTCTCTTGCGGTACAGCATCCAGTGGGCGACGAACAAGGCGATGCCGATGCTGCCCAGCAGGGCCACCGTGTCGCTGGGGTGCAGCAGCGTCACCAGGGCCACGGCCATCAGCGCCAGGCGCTGGCTCCAGTCCGAGGCACGGCTTCGGCTGAACCGGGCCTGGAGGCTGAAGGTGACGCCCACGGAGGCCATGAACACCAGCAGCATGGCCCCGATCTGCGCCAGGCCCGGTTCCAGCACCAGCTGGGGACGCACGAACATCGCGGCCATGAGCACGAACAGGGACGAGCAGATCTGGACGGCGCGCACCAGGGTGCGCATGAAGGAGGCTTCGGCGATCTTGGAGGTGACCGCGGCGACCACCGAGGTGGGCGGCGTCAGCTCTCCCCACACCGCCAGGAAGAACGCAAAGAAGTGCACCGGCCAGGGGTCCAGCCCGAACTTGACCATGTGCGGGGCGATCACCAGCGCAGTGAGGATATAGGTGGGGGCGGGAGGCAGGCCCATGCCCAGCAGTGCCCCAAAAGCGAATGCGACCAGGGCCATCACGGCCACGTTGACTCCTGCCGCGTCCACCAAAATGAAGCCCACCTTGGTCGGCACGCCGGTGTTCACGAACGCCGAGGTCAATATCCCCAGCGTCGCCAGGAGCAGCGTGAGTTCCGCGGTCATCAGCGCGAAGTTGTCCAGGAATCGCAGCGAGGGCGCACCCACGGCGCGTAGCCGGGCCGGGCCGCCCTCGTGCCACCCCTGCACGAGTCTCGACGCCACCATCAACGACGCCACCCCCGCGAAGACATAGAGGGCGGCGAAGATGGGCGGCTGACGGGCAGCGCTCAAGCCAAGGCCCGAGTTCCTGGCCGAGCGATACGAGATCTTCCGCAAGGCGAGCTGAGGTAGGCCCCGACCAGCGTAGAGCGCGATGGCTTCCGGCTGGCGGACGCCTGTCTCCAGCACCAGGCGGATCAGGCCGAGCCGCCGCGCCTCGGTCTCGAGCGCGGCGAGTAGCGACCCTCCACCCCGGCCACGCTAGGCGGTCTGCAGCGCGAGATCGAACGACGCGGCGTAGCCCGGCGCGGCGGGCGTGACCGCAAGCGTGAGCTGGCCCCGCGCGCGGCGATAGATGCCGTCGCGCGCGTTGCGCAGCCGGCTCTGGCCCCGGGTGGCGTAGGACGCCTGGGCGTGGACCTGGTCGGTGAGCGCGTCGTCGAAGAAGAGCTGCGAGGTGAACTCGTGCGTCCGCCCGCCGGCGGCGGCCGACCGGACCTTGAAGTGGATGTGCACCGCGCGGCCCGGATACGCCCCCGGGTAGATCGTGGTGAACCGCGCGAGGCCGTCGGCGTCGGTCACCTGGTACCCGCGGAGGAACTTCTTGCCGACCGTGCTGCCGCCGGGGTCCGCCACGTCGGAGTAGGCGCCGAGCGCGTCGCAGTGCCACAGGTCCACCGTGGCGCCCGGCAGCGGGGCGCACGTCCCCGACACCAGGCGTGAGACGCGCAGGGCCAGCCGGAGCGGCGCGCCGGGCTTCTCGGTGCCGTCGGAGGGATCCGAGCGAATGTCCGAGCGGTGGAGCTTGGCGTCCACGAAGTACGGCCCCTCGGTCAGGGCCGCCCGCGCCGAGGAGCGCGAGGGTCTCCCGCCGCGTCAGCAGGTGCCCGATCGGGCGGTCGTCGTCGGACATGGCAACGTCGAGCATACCTTGACGGGCAAGATGACGGGGAGGCACCATCCCGCCGATGACCGCCTCCGCCGAACACTCGCCGTCGATGATCCACGCCCTCGACCACGTCGTCATCGCCGTGCGCGATCTCGACGACGCCGTCGCCGCCTACCGCGCGGTGCTCGGCCGCGCGCCGTCCTGGCGCGCCGAGGCGCACGGGGGCGGCGCCACCGTGGCCACCTTCGTCCTGGCCAATGTGGCGATGGAGCTGATGGCCGCGTCCGGGCGCGGGGCGACGGCGGAGCGCCTCACCGCCGTCCTCGACGCAGAGGGCGAAGGGCTTGTCAGCCTCGCCTTCGCCACCGGCGACGTGGAGCGCGCGCATCGCCGCCTCGCGCGCCTCGGCCTCGAGCCCGAGCCGATCGCCGACGGGCTGAGCGTCGACGCGGAGACGGGCGCGCGCCGCGCCTGGCGACGCACCCGCGCGGCCACCACCCGCACCCACGGGGTCCGCATCTTTCTCGTGCAGCAGGCCGCGCTTCCCCCCGGCCGCCTGCTCGCCCCCGAGCCCGCGACGGTGACCGGGCTCGACCACGTGGTGATCCGCACCCCCGACCCCGAGCGGGCCGTCGCGCTTTACGGCGCGCGGCTCGGCCTCGACATGCGGCTCGACCACTCGAACGAGGCGTGGGGCGCGCGGCTCCTCTTCTTCCGCTGCGGCGATCTCATCGTGGAGGTGGCCCACGACCTGAAGGCGGGCCGGGGCGACGGGCCCGATCGCCTCTGGGGACTGTCCTGGCGCGTGCCCGACGCCACGGTCGCGCGGGCGCGCCTCGCGGCGGCGGGGCTCGACGTCTCGGAGGTGCGCCAGGGCCGCAGGCCGGGCACGCGCGTGCTCACGCTGCGCGACGGCACCTGCGGCGTGCCGACGCTGCTGCTCGAGCGAGGGGAGGCGCGCGACGAGGGCTAGCCGGGCGTCAATCGGAGTGGGCGGTAAGTCCGTTGCGGGTTCCTCCGGTGTTCCCATCCGTAGGTTGGCCAAGCCGGAGGGCGTCAAGCCGGCGTCGCGGTAGTCGACCTCCCGAAGGCCACGGCGCGTCGAGGATCGCCGCAGCTCAAGCGATGCGTCTCCGCCGAGCGATTCCCTTTGTCGACCGGCGGGTCGGGGCGACGATGACGAGACGCAGCTCGCGGCCGAGCGCAGTCGCCCAGCGAAACAGCGTGCGCAGCTCGAGGTTCTTGACCCGCCCGGATTCGAGCTTGGCGATCGCGGGTTGGCTGATGCCCATTCTGTCGGCCAGCTCCCGCTGGGTCATGCCGCGCCGTTCTCGCAGGGCGGCGAGCTCCTGCTCGATCCTCATCTCGGCAAGGTTCTCCTCGACCAGCCGCCTCAGGGACGCGTCCTTCACGATCTTCCGGTCGACCCACTTCATGAACGCCGTCTTCTTTACCGCCATACGCCCTCCGCGTCTCCTGCCCGAACGGTCGGCTTTCTCGTCCCTCACGCCTTCCGACTCCGCTTCGCCCGGGCCTCGAGATCGGCCTTGAACCGTCTGGCCTGGGCCAAGGCGGACTCGGGAATGCGATCCTGCTTCTTGATGATCCCGTTGAACAAGGTGATCGTGCGGCGCCCCGGTCCGTACACGGGGAAGATGCGCACCTGTTTGCCTCGCAGTTCGTGCAGCCCACCGCCCAGCGCCTTGGAGTGAGGCCGGCGCAACTCGTTGCCACGCTCCTCGGCAAGCTTGATCAGCGCCAGCGCGTCGGCAAGATCCCGCGGCTCCAGTGAATCGATGAACGTCCGGATGGGCCGCTCGCCGGACGAGGTCTGATACTCGTCGATCGTCCACCGGGTGTCATCGGCCGTGGATTATAACCCTGGAGTAATAGTCCGGCCACCGGCGGAGCCCCGCGACCGAACGACCTCCTGATCGCGGCAGAGCGGCACGCAGGGTGCCGACCACGCTCGAGACTTGAGGGGAGCGGTACCATGGGCGCAACGGAGCGAGTGACCAGAATCGCGGACACGTCCGCGGATCGGGAGGTCATCATCACGGAGAGCGATCATGAGCTACGTGCTGTGGGTCGTGCAGGGGTTGCTCGCCCTCCTCTTTGTCTGGGCGGGCGGCGTCAAGCTGATCCTGCCGCTCGAGCAGGTCGTGGGGCCGTTCCCCCTGCCGGGCTGGTTCATCCGGTTCATCGGTGTGGCCGAGGTGCTCGGCGCGCTCGGCCTGATCCTCCCCGGGCTCCTGCGTATCCGGCCGGGGCTGACCCCGCTGGCCGCCGCGGGGCTCGTGATCATCATGATCGGGGCGACGGCCGTGACGTTGGCGGGCGGTGAGGTCCTGACGGCGATCATGCCGGCGGTGGCGGGGCTCCTCGCCGCGTTCGTCGCCTACGGCCGCTGGCGGCTGGCGCCGCACCGCCGGGCGGCCCGCCCGTCGGTGCTCGAACCAGGCCGGTAGGAAGGGAATGAGCAGGGTCCGGGTGCTGGTCGGCACGCGCAAGGGGGCGTTCGTCCTGACGGCGGACGGCACGCGCGCACGCTGGGACGTGAGCGGCCCCCACTTCGGCGGCTGGGAGATCTACCACCTCAAGGGATCGCCCGCCGACCAGAATCGGCTGTATGCGTCGCAGTCCTCGAGCTGGTTCGGGCAGGTGATCCAGCGCTCGAGCGACGGGGGCAGGACGTGGGAGGCGGTGGGGAACAAGTTCGTCTACGACGGCGTCACCGGCACGCACCAGTGGTACGACGGCACGCCGCATCCCTGGGAGTTCGCGCGCGTCTGGCATCTCGAGCCCTCGCCGACCGATCCGGACACGGTCTACGCCGGGGTCGAGGACGCCGCGCTGTTCCGCTCGACCGACGGCGGGCAGACGTGGCGCGAGCTTCCCGGCCTGCGGACCCACGCCTCGGCGTCGTCCTGGCAGCCGGGCGCCGGCGGGATGTGCCTGCACACGATCCTGCTGGACCCGAGCCGGCCCGGGCGGATCTTCATCGCCATCTCGGCGGCGGGCGTGTTCCGGAGCGACGACGCCGGCGCCACGTGGCGGCCGATCAACCGCGGCCTCAGGTCCGAGCAGATCCCCGACCCGACGGCCGAGGTCGGCCACTGCGTGCACCGCATCGCGATGCACCGGTCGCGGCCGGGCGTGCTGTTCATGCAGAAGCACTGGGACGTCCTGCGCAGCGACGACGCCGGCGAGTCGTGGCGCGAGGTCAGCGGGAACCTGCCCACCGACTTCGGGTTCCTGATCGACGTGCACGCGCACGAGCCGGACACAATCTACGTCGTGCCGATCAAGAGCGACTCGGAGCACTATCCGCCCGACGGCCGGCTGCGCGTGTACCGCAGCCGCACCGGCGGAGGCGAGTGGGAGGCGCTCACGCAGGGGCTGCCGCAGCGCGACTGCTACGTCAACGTGCTGCGCGACGCGATGGCCGTCGACGCGCTCGATCCGTGCGGCGTGTACTTCGGCACCACCGGCGGGCAGGTGTACGTCTCGGCCGATGCCGGTGACCGCTGGGCGCCCATCGTCCGGGATCTGCCGGCCGTGGTGTCCGTCGAGGTCCAGACGCTGCCGTGATCCGGGTCGTGCTCCCGGCGCATCTGCGGACGCTGGCGCGCGTCGACGGCGAGGTGACGCTCCACGTCGAGGGGCAGGTCACACAGCGCGCGGTCCTCGACGCGCTCGAGACCCGCTATCCGATGCTGCGCGGGACGATCCGCGACCACGTCACGGGGCGGCGCCGGGCGTTCGTGCGGTTCTTCGCCTGCGAGCAGGACGTGACCCACGAGCCGCCGGACGGCCCGCTGCCCGACGCGGTCGCGATTGGCGCGGAGCCATTTCTGATCGTGGGCGCGATGGCCGGCGGCTAGGATCGATCCTGCCCACGCTGAAGCGCCGAAAGGCCGGGGAAGAACGACTGACGACTCGATGACTATTAACGCGGGCTCGCGAGCACGGGTTTGATATCAAGGAAGGAGATGTCCACCGCGCTCGCCAGGACCCCGACCGCCGCGCCGAAGGCCGCCCCGTCCGCCGCCGAGATGGGCGCCCGCCAGCGGGAGATCTCGGTCTCCGAGTTCTTCACCAAGAACCGCCACCTGCTCGGCTTCGACAATCCGCGCAAGGCGCTCCTCACCTGCGTCAAGGAAGCCGTCGACAACGCCCTCGATGCGGCCGAGGAGGCGGGCATCCTGCCGGAGGTCGTCGTCACGCTGGAGGTCGCGCCGAGCAACGGGGCGCCGCCGCCGCCGGCGAGCCAGGCGACCCGCTTCCGCGTCACCGTGACCGACAACGGCCCCGGCATCGTCCGCCAGCAGATCCCGCCGATCTTCGCCAAGCTCCTCTACGGCTCGAAGTTCCACCGGCTGCGCATGAGCCGCGGCCAGCAGGGGATCGGCATCTCCGCGGCCGGCATGTACGCCCAGCTCACGACCGGCAAGCCGGTGCAGATCATCTCGCGCACCGGCCCGCGGGCGGCGGCCCACTACTTCGAGGTCTCGATCGACACCAAGAAGAACGAGCCGAGGATCTTCGAGAGCAAGAAGATCGACTGGGAGCATCCGCGCGGCACCCGGGTGACGCTCGAGGTCGAGGGGCGCTACCAGAAGGGCCGCGCCTCGGTGGACGAGTACCTCGAGCAGGTCGCGATCGCCAACCCGCACGTGCAGCTCGTCTACCGCACGCCGGAGGGGGAGACGCGGGAGTACCTTCGGACGATCCACGAGCTGCCGCGGGAGCCTCGTGAGATCAAGCCGCATCCCTACGGCATCGAGTTCGGCATGCTCCTGAAGATGCTCCACGACACCCGGAGCCACTGGCTCTCGGGGTTTCTCTCGGGCGATTTCAGCCGGGTTTCTCCCGCCGTCGCGCAGGAGATCTGCAAGACGGCGAAGCTGTCGCCGAACGCGCGGCCGCGCAACGTCCACGGCGAGGCCGCCGAGGCCCTCTACAAGGCGATCCAGGCCACGAAGATCATGGCGCCGCCGTCGAACTGCATCGCGCCCATCGGCGAGAAGGCGATCCTCCACGGGCTCTACAAGCAGATCAAGGGCGACTTCTACACCGCGGTGACGCGGCCGCCGGCGGTGTACCGCGGCAACCCGTTCGTCATCGAGGCGGGGCTGGCCTACGGCAAGGGGCCGGAGCAGGCGCCCGCGGCCCCGGAGACTCCGGCGGCCCCGCTGGCCGAGGGCGAGCAGCGCGAGGCCGACGACGAGCTGGCCCGCGTCATCCGCTACGCCAACCGCGTCCCGCTGCTCTACCAGCAGTCGGCCTGCGCGACCTTCAAGGCCGCGCTCGAGACCTCCTGGCGGACCTACGGCATCGCCCAGTCGAGAGGCGCGCTTCCGGCCGGCCCCATGGTGGTGTTCGTCCACATGGCCTCGGTCTGGGTGCCGTTCACCAGCGAGTCCAAGGAAGCGATCGCCGACTACGACGAGATCCGGAAGGAGATCAAGCTGGCGCTGCAGGAATGCGGGCGCCGGCTCGGCGTGTTCTTGAGGAAGCGCGAGCGGGCCAAGAGCGAATTCCGCCGGCGCAACATCTTCGAGCTGTACATCGAGGAGGTCGCCGAGGCCTGCGCGCGTCTCAAGGGCGGCAAGCTCGCCAAGGAAAAGCTCAAGGCCCAGCTCCAGAAGATCGCCCTGAAACGGACGGGCGGCGCCCGGACCGACGAGATCCTGGGCCGGGACGGCGGCCCGGAGGGCCTCCCCCACTCGATCGTCGTCACCCCCGACGGGCCCGAGGGGGAGGCGCCGGTGCTGCCTGCGGCCGCGCCGAGCGACGTCGCGCCGCCCGAAGAGCGGCAGCCCGAGACGGAGACGCCCACGCCGGCACGCCGGAAGGGCAAGGCCCGGGCGGCCCGGCCGCCGACGGCGGCGAAGCGCAAGACGAAAGCCGCGAAGCGCAGGAAGAGATAGAAGGACGCATGGCGCGAGCAAAGCCGAAGACCACCGGCGCGGTCGAGAAGAAGCTGGTCGGCGTGGCCGACACCGTGATCATCGCCGCCGACCGCGGCAAGGACCCGGCGCTGTCGATCCCCGTGCGCAGCCTCGCCAACGTCACCTTCAACGAGAAGCGCGGCATCATCGAGATGGGCCGGCGCACGCAGGCGCGCACGTTCTTCAACGTGGGGATGGCGAAGAAGTTCATGCAGACGGTGCTGGTGGCCGACGCGCTCGCCGAGCTGCAGCGGGCCGACCTCACGACCTCGCTCCGGGAGATCTACTACCGCACCAAGCACACGATGCAGGGCTCGCACGAGAACACGTTCGACGGCCAGAACGAGTCTGACCCGCTCATCGAGGACCTCGAGGTCGCGCTGGCGGCGCTGCGCGAGGAGCTGCACGTGCGGGCCGAGAACGCCGGCAGCATCGTGGGGCCCGTCGTGCTCGGCGACGACGGCGACCGGGTGGACTGCGCGCGCCTGGGCAAGGGCGGCTACTCGGTGCCGTCCATC
>MGBU01000087.1 GCA_001790205.1 Candidatus Rokubacteria bacterium GWA2_73_35
CGGCACGGCGAAGAAGTGCACGTTCTGCGACGACCGGATCCAGAACGGCCTCGGGCCCGCGTGCGCCAAGGCCTGCCCGACGGACTCGATCCAGTTCGGGTTCCGCGACGACCTGGTCACGAAGGCGCAGAAGCGGGTCGTGACCCTCAAGGGCATGGGGTTCAAGGAGGCCCAGCTCTACGGCGCCGACAGCCAGGGGTTCCTCGGCGGCCTGAACGCCTTCTTCCTCCTGCTCTCCAAGCCGTCGGTGTACGGCCTGCCGGAGAGCCCGAAGCTGCCGCAGCGCAACGTGGTCGTCGACTCGCTGCTCTCGATCGGCTCGGCGCTCGTCGTCGGGCTCGGCGCGCTGCTCGCGTTCCGCGAGCGCGGGAAGGGGCCCGGCGATGCTTAAGAGCCCAGAGTGGGAGATGATGATCGTCTGGTACTTCTTCCTTGGCGGTATCGCGGGCGGCGCGTACTTCACCGCCGCGATCGCCGACAACTTCGGCAGCGCGCGGGACCGGGCGGTCGCGCGGGTGGGCTATCTGCTGTCGCTCCCGCTCACGGCGGCCTGCGGGATCCTGCTCATCGCCGACCTCGGCCTGCCGTTCCGGTTCCTGAACATGCTCGGCAAGTTCAGCTTCTGGAATCCCATGTCCATCGGCGCATGGGGGATCGGCGTGTTCGGCCTGTTCACGTTCGTCTCCTCGCTGCTGAGCTTCTCGTCGAGCCCCGAGCGGGTCGCGCTCCGGCGCAAGATCGGGCTCGTCGGATCGATCTTCGGCTTCTTCCTGGCGAGCTACACCGGCGTGCTCCTCGGCGGGACGGCCCAGCCGTTCTGGGGCGAGGCGCGCCTGATGGGGGCCCTGTTCCTCGCCTCGGGCGCCTCGACCGGGATGGCGGCGATCTCGCTGATCCTCTTCCTCACCGGGGGCGCGGCGGGGGAGGGCTTCGGCAAGGTCAAGAAGGCCGACCGGTACTCGATGATCCTCGAGCTGGTCATCCTCGCGGTCTTCCTCGCGCTGCTCGGCTCCGCCGCGCGGCCGCTCACCACGGGGCCGATGGCGCCGCTCTTCTGGGGCGGCCTGATCGGCCTCGGCCTCGTGATCCCGCTCGTGCTCGACTTCGTCGGCCGGCGTGCCCGCGCCCTCACGGCGGTCTCGGCCGTCCTGGTGCTGATCGGCGGCTTCCTCCTTCGCTACGTGGTGCTGATGTCGGTCCAGGCCTGAGCACGGCCGCGCCCTGACCGACGCCGCAAGGGGCCCGGGAACGGGCCCCTTGCCATGTCGGGCGCCTCCGGCGAGTCTTGGAAGCATGCCGAGCCCTGATCTGAGGGAGGAGTGGGCGGACCTGCTGTCGCGGCGGCCCGAGTTCCGGGCCACGCTGGCGCCGTACGGCGAGATCCTCGAGCGCTGGGCGCGCTGGGAGCCGGCGCGGCCGCTCGCCCTCGCCTGGGGCGCCGCCGAGTGCCGGGAGCGGTGGGCGCGCGGTGTGCCACTCGTCGCCGAGGCCCCGCCGGCGATCCGGGCGGCCGACGTGGAGGACCTCCTCGGCGCGGCGATGGACCACCTGGCCGCCCTGACCGACGGCATCCTGCCCGGGCTCGAGCGCCTGGGAGAGGCCTGGGACCGTGGGCGCCTCGGCCCCGCGGCGCTCCTGCCGGCGCCGGGCCGCATCGGCTCGGCCGACCTCCAGGCGGCGACGGGCCTCTCCACGGACGCCGTGGAGTTCCTCGCGTGCGCGAGCCTCCGGCCCGCGCTCGAGGCGTACCTGACCCCGTGCCGCGCCCACCTCGATGCCTTCGCGTGGCCGCTCGGCGTCTGTCCCTTCTGCGGCGCCCCCCCGGGCTTCTCCGACGTGCTCGAGGACGGCCGGCGCCGTCTGGCCTGTCACCTCTGCGGGGGCGGCTGGCTCTTTTCGCGGACGCGCTGCCCCTTCTGCGGCACCGAGCGGACCGAGGACCTGGTCAGGCTCGAGCCGGAGGCGCGCGACCAGGGTTACCTCGTCATCGGCTGCGGCGCCTGCCGGACGTATCTGAAGGAGCTCGACCGGCGCGTGCGCTGGAACGGGCAGTCGGCGCTGGTGGAGGACTGGGGCTCGCCTCACTTCGACGTCGTCGCGCGGCGCGCGGGCTACCGGCGGCCCCTGCCGCTTCTGACCCAGCTCGCTGCCGGAGGGTAAGTCGCATCGGAAATGTGGTAAACTCGCCACAACTCTGACATTTTGACGTCATGCACGCGATCTTCCTGAACCTCGCGATCCTGGCCTACGTCCTGGCGACGGGCTTCTCGTTTGCGTACGTGGTCCAGCGCGAGGAGCTGATCCACCGACTCGCCTCCCTCGCCACGGGCGCGGGCTGGGCGCTCCAGACCGTCGCGCTCGTGGCGCTTGGCCACGAGTTGGGCCGGCCACCGCTCGGGAGCCTTGCCGAGGCCGTGTCGGTGGCGGTGTGGGTGATCGTGCTCCTCGAGATGTGGGTGGAGCGGCGCTCGGGGGTGAGGGTGCTCGGCGCCTTCGTCCTGCCGGTCGTGCTCGTGTTCAGCCTGAAGTCGGCGGCGGCGCACCACCAGCTCCCCGCGATCGTCCCGGCGCTCTCGGGCGCGTGGCTCTGGGTGCACATCGGGCTCGCGCTCGTCGGCATCGCGGCCTTCGCGCTCAACTTCGCGGGCGCGCTCATGTACCTGCTGCAGGAGCACCAGCTCAAGGCCCGGCGCCCGGGCGCGCTCTACTACCGGCTGCCCGACCTCGAGACGCTCGACCGGCTGACCTACCGCACGCTCGCGCTCGGCTTTCCGTTCCTCACGACCGGGCTCGTGCTCGGCGTGCTGTGGGCGGGCGCCGCCTGGGGCAGCGTGTTCGCCTTCGACCCGCTCGCATTGCTCTCGTTCGTGGCGTGGCTGATCTACGCCGGGACGTTGGCCGGGCGGGTCCTCGGCTGGCACGGGCACCGCGCCGCGTACTTCGCCCTCATCGGCTTCGGGGCGCTGGTGCTGACGCTCGGCGCGGGCCTGTTCCTGCCGGGCCGGCACGGATAGCCGATGCCCCTCTTTGTCGCGGGGCTCAGCCACAGGAACGCGCCCGTCGAGCTGCGCGAGCAGCTCGCGCTCGAGGAGGACAAGCTCCGCGAGCTGCTGGCGGGCGTCGCGGCCGCGGGGACCGCGCGCGAGGCCGTCGTGCTCTCCACGTGCAACCGCGTCGAGGTCTACGCGGTCGCCGACGTGCCGGGCGAGGCGCGCGCGGCGGTGTTCCGCCGGCTTTGCCGACACCGGGGCGTGGACCCCGCGGCGGTGGAGGCGACGCTCTACACGCACGTCGAGGGCGACGCCGTGCGCCACGCCTTCCGCGTGACCGCGAGCCTCGACTCGATGATGATCGGGGAGCCGCAGATCCTGGGGCAGGTGAAGGAGGCGTTCGCCCTCGCGCAGTCGTGCGAGACGGTCGGGCCGGCGCTCCACACGCTGTTCACGCAGGCGTTCGCGGTCGCCAAGAAGGTGCGGACGGAGACCGAGATCGCGCGCCACGCCGTGTCGGTGTCCTTCGCGGCCGTCGAGCTGGCGAAGAAGATCTTCGGCGGGCTCGCGCGCAAGGCGATCCTGCTCGTCGGCGCCGGGAAGATGAGCGAGCTGGCGGCCAAGCACCTTGTGGAGCAGGGGGCGTTCCCGATCTACGTGGCCAACCGCACGTGGGCCCGCGCCCAGGAGCTGGCGCGCGCGCTCGCGGGGACGCCGGTGCCGTTCGACGAGCTGGACGCCGCGCTCGGCGGCGCGGACATCGTGATCACGTCGACCGCGGCGACCGGGCCGGTGGTGACGCGCGAGCGCGTCCGGGCCGTGCTGCACGGGCGCGGGGCACGGCCGCTCTTCTTCATCGACATCGCCGTGCCGCGCAACGTCGAGGCGAGCGTCAACACGCTGGACGACGTCTACTGCTACGACATCGACGACCTGCGTCAGGTCGTCGATGCGAACATCCGCGAGCGCCTGCGCGAGGCGCAGCGCGCGGAGGTGCTGGTCGAGCGCGAGGTTGGCAAGTTCGTGGCGCGGCTCGGCGACGTCGAGGTGATCCCGACGATCGTCTCGCTCCGGGAGCGCCTCGAGGAGATCCGCGCGGGGGAGGTCCGGAAGACCCTCATGCGGCTCGGGGCCGCGACCCCGGAGACGCGCGAGGCGATCGAGGCCCTCTCGACGGCGATCGTGAACAAGATCCTGCACGCGCCCATCACCAAGCTGCGCGAGTCCTCGCGCGCGGGCTCGAGCCGCTCGTGGCTCGACCTCGTGCACGAGCTCTTCGGGTTGGGGCGGCGATGAGCGCGCTCGTGCGGCTCGGCACGCGCGGCAGCGCGCTGGCCCTCGCCCAGGCCCGGGACGTGGCGGCGCGGCTCGAGGCGCTCGGCGCGCGCGTCGAGGTCGTGCCGATCCGGACCGAGGGCGACCGCCTCCTCGAGGCCCGCCTGGCGGCCCTGGGCGGCAAGGGACTCTTCGTGCGGGAGCTCGAGGAGGCGCTGCTCGCGGGCGCCGTGGACTGTGCCGTGCACAGCCTGAAGGACCTCCCGGCCGTGCTGCCCGCGGGCCTGCTCCTGGCGGCGTTCCCGCCGCGCGAGGAGGCGGGCGACGTGCTCGTGACCCGCGCCGGAGGCGGCCTCGAGGACCTGCCGTCCGGTGCGGTGCTCGGCACCTCGAGCCCGCGGCGCCGCGCGCTCGCGCTCGCGCTGCGCCCGGACCTCGTGGTCGAGCCGATCCGCGGCAACGTGGACACACGTCTCAGGAAGCTCGAGGCCGGGGATTTCGACGCGATCGTCCTGGCGGCGGCGGGCCTTCGCCGCCTGGGTCTCGCCCCCGCGCACGCGCGGCCGCTCGACCCGGAGGTCTTCGTCCCGGCGGTCGGCCAGGGCGTCGTCGCGCTCGAGGTGCGGGCGGCCGACGAGCGCGTCCGCGCGCTGCTGGCGAGACTCGACCACGCCGCCACGCGCGCCTGCGCGCTGGCCGAGCGGGCCTACCTCGGGCGACTCGGCGCCTCGTGCAACTCGCCGATGGCGGGTTACGCGCGCCTGCGGGCCGGGCGGCTCGAGATGGCCGGCCTCGTGGCGCGCGAGGACGGCACGCACGTCCTCCGCGGCGGCGACGCGGCGCCGGTGGCGGAGGCGGAGGCCCTGGGCCGGCGCCTGGCCGACGCGCTGCTCGCGCGCGGCGCGGCGTCGGTGGCGGCGCTCCGGGTATGAGGGCGGCGCGCGCGCGACGCGCGACGGACACGCGGCCGCTCGCCGGGCGGACGATCGTGGTCACCCGGGCCGCGGCCCAGGCGCAGCGCTTCGTCGACCTGCTCGAGGCCGCCGGCGCGCGCGTGATCCACGCGCCCACGATCGTGATCGAGCCGCCGGCCTCGTGGGAGCCCCTCGACGCGGCGCTGGGCGCGCTCGACAGCTTCACCTGGGTCGTGTTCACGAGCGTCAACGGCGTGGCGATGGTCGATCGCCGACTGGGCGCCCGCGGGCTCGCGTGGCCGGCCGTCGCGCGAAAGCGGGTCGCGGCGATCGGGCCCGCGACGGCCGACGCCCTCGCCGAGCACGGCGTTCGCGTCGAGGTGGTCCCCGACGAGTACCGCGCCGAGACGCTCGTCGAGCGCCTGCGACCGCGGCTCGGGCCCGGCGACCGCCTGCTGCTCCCGCGGGCGAAGGAGACGCGCGACGTGCTGGTTGTCGAGCTGCGCCGTCTGGGCGTCGAGGTCGTCGAGGTGCCGGTGTACCAGACCCGGCGGGTGGAGGACGGCGCCACGCGCCTGCGGGAGGCGCTCGCCTCCGGCGCCGTGGACGCGGTGACGTTCACCAGCTCGTCGACGGCGCGGAACTTTGCCGAGCAGTTCACCGAGGAGGAGCGCCGCGCGTGGCGCGGGCGCGTCGTGGTCGCGTCGATCGGCCCGATCACCGCGGCGACCGCCGCCGAGTACGGGCTGGAGACGGACGTGATGCCGAGCGAATACACGATCCCCGCGCTGGCACGGGCGCTCGAGGACTACTTTTCCCGCGTGCCCCGCCCGCCGGGCCGCCGGACCAGAAGGAGCGAGTGATGGCGCATCCCATGTTCCGTCCCCGGCGTCTCCGGGAGAAGCCCTTGCTGCGCAGGCTCGTGCGTGAGACCACGCTGGCCGTCGACGACCTCCTGTATCCCCTGTTCGTGGTCCACGGGCGCGGGGTGCGCGAGGCGATCCCGTCGATGCCCGGTCAGGCGCGTCTCTCGGTGGACGAGCTCGTCAAGGAGGTCAAGGACGTCGCGGGCATGGGAATCCCCGGCGTCCTCCTGTTCGGGCTGCCCTTGGAGAAGGACCCGCGCGGCTCCGAGGCCTACGCCGAAGACGGTGTCGTGCAGCAGGCGGTCCGCGCGGTGAAGGACGTCGTGCCGGACCTGCTCGTGATCACCGACGTGTGCCTCTGCCAGTACACGAGCCACGGCCACTGCGGCATCGTCGAGGGCGGCACCGTGCGGAACGACCCGACCCTGGAGCTCCTGGGGCGCGTCGCCGTCTCCCACGCGGAGGCCGGCGCGGACATGGTGGCGCCGTCCGACATGATGGACGGCCGCGTCGGCGCGATCCGCGAGGGGCTCGACGAGGCGGGCTACGTCGAGACGCCGATCATGGCGTACTCGGCCAAGTACGCCTCGAGCTTTTACGGGCCGTTCCGCGACGCCGCCGACTCGGTGCCGCAGTTCGGCGACCGGCGCTCCTACCAGATGGACCCCGCGAACGGCGTGGAGGCCATGCGGGAGATCGCACTCGACCTCGACGAGGGCGCCGATATCGTGATGGTGAAGCCGGCCCTGCCGTACCTCGACATCATCTCGCGGGCGAAGGCGGAGTTCGGGGTGCCGCTCGCCGCGTACTCGGTCTCGGGCGAGTACGCGATGATCCGCGCG
>MGBU01000088.1 GCA_001790205.1 Candidatus Rokubacteria bacterium GWA2_73_35
CCGGTACGCGATGGACCGCCGGACCAACGAGCGGCAGGCCTGGTACCTGGCCTTCTACGAGATCGAGGGGGTGGGCCAGGACTACCCGGAGCGCTATCGGAAGGCCGTGGAGGCCGTCACCGCGGACGACGTGCGGCGGGCGGCCCGGCGCTACCTCGCCGCGCCCAGCACGCTCGTCCTCGGGCCGCCGTGAGCGCCCCGCCTACTCGTCCCGCCGCGCGCGCGCCTCGTCCGCCGCACGGATCTCGTCGGCAAACATGTCCGCGGTGAGCGGGCAGGGGGGCTTGTTCGCCTCCACGTACTGGCAGTCCGCCTGGTCGCACTGCACGAAGAATCCCTGGGGGCCGCCGAAGCCCCCGGGCCGGCGGAGCCGGATGCGGACCGTCTCGGAGACCACCTCACACCGGAACTCACGGGCTCGACTGCGGGTCACGTCGTCTCCCTCTCGCCTGTGGAGCCCGAACGGCCCCGGCACTTCACGATACGCCCGACAGCTCCGCGCGACAACCTTCGGGCGGTCGGCCTTCGGGGAGTCGGCGAAATTCTGTCTGACGTGATCGTCCGATCCGGGATATATTTGTCCGGGTTCACCCCCAGACCCGGCCACGGCTCAGGGAGGGTTAGAATTGCGTCGCTTCCGGTTGCGTGACGTGCAGGGCAGCACTGCGGTCCTCAGGGTCGCCGTCCTGGCGCTGGCGCTCGGCGGGTGCGGGAGCCTGTCCGGGGCCCTTCGCGGCGAGTCGGCGCTCCTCGTCGCCGTGCCTGACGCGCCACCCGTAGAAGCCCGCACGGCGGACGCCCCGCGGCAGGCGGAGCCCACGCCCGTCGCGGTGGTCGAGCCGGCCGCGAGCGAGCCCGGCGCCGTCACGGTCGCCTCGGGAAGCGACGCGACCCCGGCCGAGAGCGCTGGCGCCGGCAGCGTCCCGCAGCTCGCGCAGACGCAGCGCGAGCCGCAGGAGAAGATCGAGACGAGGGGCGCCCCCGAGGTCGACGAGGAGTACGATCCCTGGGAGCCCTTCAACGAGGCGATGTTCGACTTCAACAGGAACCTCGACCAGTACGTGCTCAAGCCGGTGGCCAAGGGCTACAACGTCGTCATGCCCGAGCCGTTCCAGATCGTGATCGCAAACGGCTTCGACAACATCCGCTTCGTGCCCCGGTTCGTGAACAGCCTGCTCCAGGCCAAGTGGGGCGGCGCGGGCCGGGAGCTCTCGCGCTTCCTCATCAACAGCACCCTCGGCATCGGCGGCCTGTTCGACGCGGCCAAGTACTGGGGCATCGAGAAGAGCCGCGAGGACTTCGGCCAGACGCTCGCCGTGTGGGGCGCGGGCCCCGGCCCGTACCTGATCCTGCCCTTCATGGAGCCGCTGACCGTCCGTGACGGGATCGGCAAGGCCGTGGACGGCGCGATGGATCCGCTGAGCTACGTGCTGCCGCTCATCTGGGACCGCCTCGGGATGAAGGTCGGTGACACCGTCAACGACCGCTCGCTGAACCTCGAGCTCTTCCAGGGTTTCGAGGAGAGCGTGATCGACATGTACAGCGCCGTGCGCCACGGCTACCTCCGTCGCCGGGAGCAGCTCATCAAGGAGTAGCGGGCCGGCGGCCTGCTCCTGCTCCGCGGCGCCGCCTCGGCGGCCCCCCTCCTGGGACCTGGCGATCGGTGAGGCGCTTGACCACCAGCACCGCGCCGCCTGCCACGGCGAGACCGGCAGGGGCGACGGGCCGTCGGCCATGGGCGCGTCGCCGATGTCCTTACCGAGCGTGCCCTGCTGCGACTCCCAGCGCGATCAGGAGATCCCACCGCCGTGTGGCGCAGGTTGGGGTCGCCACCCGGCAATCGTACGACGCTTTGGGGGGGCCTCCGGTGGTAAGAAATTGAGCGAACCGGGGCCGGATCGGCTATTTTAGGAACCGATGGACAACATCCTGGTCATCGACGACGAGCGGAACATTCGGGCGCTCTGCGGGCGCGTGCTCTCGGAGAACGGGGTCATCGAGGTGCATGGCGCCGCGACGGGCAAGGAAGGCCTCCAGATGGCGGACGACGTCGCCCCGGACGTCGTCCTGCTCGACCTCAGGCTGCCGGACGGCGACGGGATGGACGTGCTCAAGGTGCTCAAGAGCCGTCACCCCGAGATCGTCGTGATCATCATCACGGGCTACGGCCAGGTGCAGAGCGCCGTCGAGGCGATGAAGACAGGCGCGGCGGACTACCTCGAGAAGCCGTTCGAGCACCTGGACAAGCTCAAGCTGTCCGTGGTGCGCGCGCTCGAGGAGGTGCGGGCCCGCCGGGAGATCCAGCGGCTCCACCAGCTCCAGGAGAAGCAGAATCGCGTCGACCAGCTCGTCGGCGAGTCCGAGGCGACCCGCCAGCTCCGCGACATGATCGGCAAGCTCGCCCGCAGCGAGGCGCAGACCATCCTGATCCACGGCGAGAGCGGCACCGGCAAGGAGCTCGTCGCGCGCGGCCTCCACTACCAGAGCTCGCGACGGGACTTCCCGTTCATGGAGGTCAACTGCGCGGCGATCACCGAGACGCTCTTCGAGAGCGAGCTGTTCGGCCACGAGCGGGGGGCGTTCACCGACGCGAAGGCCGCCAAGAAAGGGCTCATGGAGCTCGCCGACCGCGGCACGCTCTTCCTCGATGAGGTGAGCGAGATGTCGCTGAACAGCCAGGCGAAGTTCCTGCGCTGCCTGCAAGAGCGCGTGTTCCGGCGGGTCGGCGGCACGCGCGACATCAAGGTGGACTTGCGGATCATCGCGGCCACGAACCGGCCGCTCGAGGCGCGGGTGAAGGAGGCGCAGTTCCGCGAGGATCTCTTCTACCGGCTCAACGTGATCCCGATCCACATCCTGCCACTGCGCGAGCGCAAGGACGACATCCTGCCGCTCGCGCGCCATTTCCTCAGCGAGTCCAACCTGCGCTCGCACAAGACTCTCAAGGGCTTCACGCCCGAGGCCGAGCGCCTGCTGCTGAACTACCCCTGGCCCGGCAACGTGCGCGAGCTGCACAACCTGATCGAGCGCCTCGTGATCCTCGGCACCTCGGACGACATCGAGCCCGCGCACCTGCCCATGCCGTTCACCGCGCAGGCACCGCGTCTGGCGCAGCCGGAGCCGCTCGGCGACGCGCGCACGCTGGCTGAGGTCGAGCGCGCGTACATCAACCAGGTCATGCAGCGGGTCGAGATGAACAAGAGCAAGGCGGCGAAGATCCTGGGGATCTCGCGCCAGACCCTCCGAAAGAAGCTCATGGAAGAGTGACACCGGGCAGCGGTCACTTTGGCGCCAGCGGACACTTCGTGACCAGCCCCGTCCGGGGCCCGGGCCTTTCCTAAAATGTTTGAAATTCAGCATTTCCGGATTACGGGGCCCCGCAGCTACACGATCATGGTAAGGAACCAGCCAAGAAGATCGGCGCTGTGGAATCTGCAGCGATCTCCCGATCCGCCCGGTCTCGCGGGGAGTTAGAGATCACGGGCGCCTTTGGCCCCGGGTTTGCTCAAGTGGAAGCTCGGTTGCGGACTGGCGAGCCCTTTTCAGGTCGAGGGAGAGGCGAATGAGACCCACGTTCAAGAAGCTCGAAGTCAAGGACATCGCCGACCTCGAGAGGCTGGTCGCCGAGAACGTCGAGGGGATCGAGCCGGGTCTCAAGGTCATCGATTCGCGCCTCCTGCTCGGGCAGGCCGCGATCGACCTCGTCGGCCTGGACGCCAAGGGGGCTCTGGTTCTCATCGCGCTCGACTTCACGGCGGACGAGTCCCTCCTTCTCCGCGTGATGGATGCCTACTCCTGGTGTCTCGAGTACCCGGAGACGATCCGCCGGCTCTATCCGATGGCGCGCGTGTCCCCGGAGAGGCCGCCGCGCATCCTGTTTATCGTCGAGCGCCTGAGCGAGTCGTTCAGGCGACGGATCAAGGCGCTGAGCTTCCTCGAGATCGACTGCCTGGAGTTCCGCCACCTCGAGGTGGACGGGACCTCCGCGCTCTACTTCGAGCTGGTTCAGCGCCTGCGCAAGTCCGCCCCGACCGAGACGGCGAGCCCTGAGCCCACCGCCGGGCAGACCGCCGGGCCGACGCCGACGCCGCCCGCACCGGCGCCCGATCCCGGGGCGCCGCCGCCGTCGGTCCCGCCCCCGCCGCAGGCCTCGGCGGCTCCCGCCCCGCGCCCTGCTGCGCCGCCGAGCCCGACCGCCGCGCTCGCGCCAACGCTCGTCGAGCCGCGCGGCCCCGGGCCGCGCGCCGAGGATCCGGATGTCGGCGCGCCTCCCGACGCGAAGGCTCGGGTGGCCGTCGACGAGTCGCCGGAGATCGAGATGCCCCTCGAGGAGCCGGTGAACGAGGCGCGTCTCGCCGCCACCTCGCGTGTCGAGGGGCCCGCGGCGCCGGAGCTGCCGGCGCCGGCCACGGGCGCGGCCGCGTCGCTCGAGCAGCACCTGGCCGGGCTCGTCGCCGCGGCATCGGCGGCCCTGGCCCGTGGCGCCGCCGTGCCGGCCGAGGCCCTCGGCGCGCCGGAGGATTCGCCGCTCCGGCTCGAGTCGGCGGAGCAGAGCGCGCGGCAGACGATGGCCGAACGCGTGAGAGCGAATCCCGAGTGGCAGGCCCTGCTGAACTCGCTCCGTATCGACCTGTCCGCTCCGGGCCCGAGCGCGCCGGTGGCGGAGGCCCCGAGCGCGCTCGCCGAGGAGGGCTCGAGCGCGCCGGTGGAAGAGGCGGCGAGTGCGCCCGCGGCCGAGGCCGCGGGGGAGCCGGCGCCGGCGGTCGTCGAGGTGCCGCCGACGCCACCCGTGTGGGCGAAGCCCGCAGACAAGCCGGTGGCCGCGCCTGGCGCCAGCCGCACATACTTCTTCGCGCAGGCGGCGAAGTCTGGCGGGCCGGCGGAGCGAGAGCCCGCGCCGCCGGCGCCGGCCGCGAAGGCGGCGCCGCCCGCTCAACCAGTGGCGCCGCCTGCTCAGCCAGCGGCGCCGCCCGCACAGCCGGCAGCGCCGCCCGCTCAGCCGGCAGCGCCGCCCGCACAGCCAGCGGCGCCGCCTGCTCAGCCAGCGGCGCCGCCCGCACAGCCAGCAGCGCCGCCCGCTCAATCAGCGGCGCCGCCCGCTCAGCCAGCGGCGCCGTCCGCACAGCCGGCAGCGCCGCCCGCACAGCCAGTGGCGCCGCCCGCTCAGCCGGCAGCGCCGCCTGCGGAGCCGCCGGCGTCAGCCGCGGGGCTGAAGGGCCCTGCGAGCCCGGAGATCGCAGGGCGCCCGGAGTTCGAGGCGCTGGAGTTCCCGAAGGACGGCCTGTCCCAGCAGTGGCTCGAGTTCCTCAACCAGCTTGGCGCGACCAAGTAGCGAGAAAGGACCTTCCGGGTGACTAGGAAGATGCAGGCTCAGCTGAACACCGTGGAGACCGCCGAGCCCGAGTTGCTGCGCGTCCTGCTCGTGGACGACAACGCCTCGGTCCTGCGGTTCCTCGTCTCGGCGTTCACGTCGACCCACTGCCAGGTCATGACGGCCTCGACCGCCGAGCAGGCGATCGAGCTGCTCGGTGCCGGCGGCTTCGACCTCGTGGTCTCCGACATCAAGATGCCCGGCCTCTCGGGACTCGACCTGCTGCGGGCGGTGAAGAGCCGTGAGCCCCGGACGCCGGTCGTGCTGATCACGGGTGTGCCGTCCGTGAACTCGGCGGTCTTCGGCCTGCGCCACGGCGCCTACGACTACCTGCCGAAGCCGTTCTCCGTGGCCGAGGTCAAGGAGCTGATCCGGCGCGTGCGCCGCGACCGCGCGCTCGGCCAGGGCCACATCGGCTACCCCGCGGGCCTCGCCGAGGAGCTGGCGCGGCGCCAGAGCGGCGTCGAGTCGCTGTCGCGCATCGGGGAGCTGGCCCTCCAGGGGCTCGAGAGCGGCGTGTTCGTCGAGCGGGTGCTGGAGAACACGATCCGGAGCCTCCGGTGCGACGCCGCGCTGATCCTCATGTGCGACGAGGGGGGGCGGTTCAACGCGAGCCGCATGGGTGACGAGGCGCTCGTCGCGCAGCTCCTGAGTCTGCTCCACGCGTCGTTCGGCGACGTCGTGAAGACGGAGGGGCGGGAGGCGGTCACGCTGACGCGGCAGGATCAGGACTTCGAGGGGCTGGCCGCGATGATCCCCGGCGTCGGCAACGCGATCGGCGTCCTGTGCGTGGGGCGTGCCGCGTGCAACGGCGCATTCCTGCCCGACGAGCGCGAGCTGCTCCTCGGCTACGCGCAGACGACCTCCGTCGCGCTGCAGAAGCTCCTGCTGCGCGAGCAGCTCGAGCAGAACCTGGTCGACACGATCTCCTCGTTCGTGAACGCGCTCGAGTCCAAGGACCCGTACCTCAAGGGCCACTCCGCGCGCGTGTCGCTCTACTCGAGCGAGGTCGCGACGGTCATGGGGATGTCGCAGGCCGACGTGGTGATGTGCGGCCGCGCCGGCATGGTCCACGACCTGGGCAAGCTGGTCATGCTGGACAACATCCTTCGGAAGCCCCGGCAACTCACGGAGGAGGAGTTCGATCTGATCCGGAGCCACCCGGTGATCGGCGACAAGATCCTCAAGCCGCTTCGCTTCCTGGCGTGCGAGGCCAAGGCGGTGCGGCACCACCACGAGCGCTACGACGGCAAGGGCTACCCGGACGGACTCGCGGGCGAGGACATCCCGCTCGTCGCGCGCATCGTGACGGTGGGGGACGCGTTCGACGCGATGGCCTCCGACCGGCCGTACCGCAACCGCCGGCCGATCGCGGCGGCGGTCGAGGAGATCGCGCTCGGCAGCCGGACGCAGTTCGACCCCCTCGTCGCCGACGCGTTCCTGGCGATCCCGGCCGCGCGCCTCGAGACCATCAGCCGGCTTCTCGACACGCGACAGACACCGGCGGGCGTCGCCGACGCCCAGCCCATGGCGGAAGTGCACTAATGGACACGCCCAAGCCGAAGATCCTGGTCGTCGACGATGCGGGGCCGGTCGTCATCCTCTGCGTGAACGTGCTGCAGGCCCTCGGCTACTCGATCCGCGCCGCGAACCGCGGCGAGACCGCGATCGAGCTGGTCCGCAAGGAGCCCTTCAACCTCCTCGTGGTCGACTACAAGATGCCCGGTATGAACGGCTTCGAGGTCCTCGAGCAGGCGCGCCAGATCCGCCCGGACATGGCCTGCATGCTGATGACCGCCCACGGCACCCCCGACATCATCAACGAGGCGACGCGGCTGGGCTTCAACTACATCCTGCTGAAGCCCTTCACGCCCTCCGAGCTGCGCGGGGCCGTCGACAAGGTTCTCGCGGGCAAGGGGTAGGAGCGCGGCGATGGCGTCCGGAGGGCCGGCGCGTGGGGCGTCCGGGACGGCGGGAGCGGGGGGGATCTCCGTGTTGGGCGGAATCCGGTGGGGTCTCGATCGGATGCTCTCGGTCGTGTACGGGGTCGTGTACGACTTCATCTACGAGCGCTTCAGCCCCTACCAGGCGCTGCAGACCGAGGTGCAGGGGCTCGTGGAGGCGGCGGTCCCGGTGTCGGCTGACCGGCGCGAGATCCGCGTGCTCGACATCGGGTGCGGGCCCGGCAGCTTCACGTGCGCGATCGCCGAGGCGGGCTTCACCGTGACCGGCCTCGACGCCTACGGCGCGCTCGTCGAGGTCGCCAAGGAGAAGCGCCGGGCGAAGCACCTCGCCAACCTCGCGTTCCGTCAGGCCGACCTCGCCCGCGGCAACACGTTCCGCGAGGGCCTCTTCGACCAGGTCGTGAACATCCACTCGCTCTACGTCCACCCGGCGCCGGACCAGCTGCTGCGCGAAGCGTACCGGGTCCTCAAGCCGGGCGGCCACGCCGTGTTCGTCAATCACACGCGCCGGGTGGGGCAGTGGTCGACGCTGCGGGAGATCCGACAGCGTGACGGCCTCGGCGCCGCGCTCCGCGCCCTGCTGTGGGTGCTCCCGAACTCGGTCTTCGAGGCCACCCGGAGCCGGATCGGCCCCCACTACTGGGACGAGGCGACGTTCACCGCGCATCTGCGGGAGGCCGGATTCACGGTCCTCGAGACGCGGCGCACGTTCCTCCGGGGCGCGAGCCTGCTCGTCTGGGCCCGGAAGGGCGGCGCCGCGTAGGCGGCGCGGCCTCACGACGATGCCGTACACCGCTCGACCTCTTGCCGTCCGGTCGGCCGTGGAGCTCGCCGGAGTGAGTGGAGATCGTATGCCGATTCGCGGAGCGCTGGAGCACATGATCGCCGTGACGTACGGCTTCGCCTACGACGGCGTCGTCAAGGGCTTCGGCCCGTACGAGGCGCTGCTCGCCGAGATCTCCTCCTTCGTCGCGCGCGCGGCCCCGCCCGGGCAGAACCGGCGCGTGGTCCGGGTGCTGGACATCGCCTGCGGCATCGGGAACGTCGGTCTCAAGCTTGCGAAGGAGGGGTACTCGGTCGTGGGGATCGACGCGATCCGGCATCTGATCGCGATCGCGCGGGAGAAGCACCACGCCGCGGCGCTGCCGAACCTGACGTTCCAGCACTTCGACATCGCGCGCGACGTGCTCCCCGGTGCCGGGAGCTTCGACGTGCTGATCAGCATGCACACGCTGTACTGGCACGCGGAGCCCGAGCGGCTGCTCGCGGGCTGCCGCCGCGCGCTCCGACCCGGTGGACACGCCGTCTTCCTGACCTACGGGCGGCCCGCGCGCGTGGGCAGGACGTTCCGGGAGGTGCGGGAGCGGGACGGAGGCCTCGCCGCCCTCCGTGCGCTCCGCTGGCTCGTGCCGACGGCCATCTTCGAGACCTTCCGGGACTGCGACCACCGCTATTACAGCGCCTCCGAGTTCCACGCCGTGCTCGAGGCCGCCGGCTTCGAGGTGATCGAGACGCACGAGACGTTTCTCGCCGGCCTCAGCCGGCTTGCCTGGGTCCGCGCGCGCGACGACGCCGGGGCGCGCCCGGAGGAGCGTTGACCGGACGCGCCGGGACGTGAGCATCGTGGACAGCGCACCGCTCGCTGCGCCGGGGCCGGGCGAGGAGGCGAGGCGCCGCGCGGGCGTCGTCTCGCGTGGCACGCGGGTCTACCTGCGCACGCTGCAGCCGGAGGACCTCGGGTACCTCGCGGCGTGGGCCGAGGACCCGTTTATCGAGCGGATGGTGGGCAGCGAGTTCCTGGGCGCGTACAAGCACGTGTACGACAAGGACCCGTCGTTCTACGACGCGTGTCTGACGGACACGACGCAGATCGTCCTGGTGGTCGAGGCCAACCAGGGGTGGGACAAGCCGGTCGGGCTGGCCCGGCTCTTCAACAT
>MGBU01000089.1 GCA_001790205.1 Candidatus Rokubacteria bacterium GWA2_73_35
GCTCTTCACCTTCTTCCTCGTCATCGACCGGATCTATCACCTCACCGACCTCGTGATCACGAAGGGGGTGCCCTTCTACCTCGTCGTCCAGCTCCTCGTGTTCATGCTCCCGTCCTTCCTCGCCCACACGCTGCCGATGGCGCTCCTCGTCGCGGTCCTGCTGGCCGGGGGCCGCCTCGCGGGCGACCGCGAGATCATCGCGTTCAAGTCCGCCGGCGTCAGCGTGCTCCGCCTGTTCCGGCCCGTGCTCGTCGCCGCGGTCGTCGTCGCCCTCGCGACGGCGGCGCTCACGCTGGCGGTCAACCCGATCGCCAACCGCGAGTTCCAGCGCCAGCTCTTCGCGATCCTCCGCTCGCGGGCGGTGAGCGGGCTCCAGGAGCGCGTGTTCAACACGACGTTCGGCGGCATGACGATCTACGTCCAGGACGTCAGCGCCTCGCAGGTCGCGCTGCGCGGCCTCCTCGTGTCCGACGAGCGGGACCCGGGCCTCTCGCGGATCATCACCGCGCGCGAGGGGCGGCTCCTCACCGACGACGTCAACCGGCGCATCACGCTGCGGCTGATCGACGGCGGCGTGAACGAGGCCGACGTGACGCCGGTGGACCCGCCGCGGGGCGTGGTCGCGGCCGAGAACCCCCGCGGCGGCGCCGCGAGCGCGGCGCGGTACCGCCACACGCGGTTCGGCATCTACGACATGAGCCTCGCGGTGGACTCGCCGCTCCGGAGCGCGCCGCGGGCCGACAAACCCGAGAAGGACATGGGGCTCGGCGCGCTCTCGGCCAAGATCCGGGAGTTCGCCGACGACCCCCACAGCCGCGCGCCCTTCGAGATCGAGCGCCACAAGCGCTACGCGCTGCCGCTGGCGGCCCTCGTGTTCGCGCTGGTGGCGTTCCCGCTCGCCGTGCGCTCCCACCGGGGCGGGCGCAGCATCGCGCTCGTCGCGAGCCTCGCGATCCTCGTGGCCTACTACCTCGTGATGTCCTCGCTCGAGGGCGTCGCGCTGCGCCTGCGCCTGCGCCCCTCGACGGCGATCTGGGCGCCGAACGTCCTGTTCGCCCTCGTGGGCCTCGGGCTGCTCGCGGCCACGCTGCGCGAGTGGCGCTGGCCCGCCCTGCCGTGGCTCTGGCGGGCGCTGGCCGCGCTGGCGCCGCGGGCGCGCCGGCGGGGCCCGCGGGCGGCGCGCGCCGGGGCGCCGGGCGCCGCGCGGGACTCGACGCACATCATCGACCGCTACCTCGTGCGGGAGCACGTGACGTTCATGGCGATCGGGCTCCTGGTCGCCGCGGCGCTGTTCATCGTGGTGGACCTGCTGCAGACGCTCGACCGCTACCTGCGCGTCAGGCCCCCGCTCGTCTACATCCTGGAGCACTTCGTCTACCGCCTGCCCGCCGCGCTGTACGACGGGCTGCCGGTCGTGATGCTGGTCGCGACGATCTTCCTCTACCTCACGCTCTCCCGCTACCACGAGCTGACGGCGCTCAAGGCCGCGGGGATCAGCCTCTACCGGGTCAGCCTGCCGATCCTGGGGCTGGGGCTCCTCGTGGCGATCGGCTCGGGGCTGTTCCAGGAGCTCGCGCTGCCGGTCCTGAACGCGCGCGGCGACGAGGTGGACCAGGTGAAGATCCGCGGCCAGGCGCCGCGGCGCCTGCAGTCCCGTCAACGGCTCTGGGTGCGGAGCGCCGACAGCCGGTTCTACCGGGTCGAGCTCCTGCACCCGGGCACGAGCGACATGTACGGCGTGACGGTGCTCGAGGTCGACCGCGACTTCCGGCTCACGAGCCGGCTCGACGCGCGCCGGGCCCACTGGACCGCGTCGGGCTGGGAGCTCAGCGAGGGCGCCTACCGGGAGATCGGGCCGGAGGGCCAGGTGCAGACCGTGCCGTTCGTGTGGACCGCGCTCGACCTGAGGGAGGAGATCGAGGACTTCACCCGCATCCAGAAGCCGGTGAGCGCGATGAGCTACCGCGAGCTCCGGGACTACGTCGGCGAGCTCGAGGCCGCCGGCTTCCAGGTCAGGAAGTACCTGGTCGAGTTGTACTCGAAGCTCTCGTTCCCGCTGGTGAACCTCGTGATGGTTCTCGTCGCGATCCCGTTCGCGATCCACTCGCCCCGCGGCGGCCGGCTCTTTGGGATCGGGCTCGCCATCGCGATCATGGCGGGCTACCTCGTCGTGCACTACGTGGCGATCGCATTCGCGCGCGCCGACCTCCTGCCGCCGCTGCTCGCCGCGTGGACCGCGAACGTGATCTTCCTCGGGATCGGGGTCTCGCTCCTGCTCCGCGCCCGCACCTGAGGCGACGGGCGCCTGCTCAGGGGGGTCCCCGGTGACCCGTTCCCGCCACGCGGGCAGCGGACCCCGCGCACCCGGATGGAGCCCAGCCGCACCGGGGCAGCGGACGCGTGCCGCGTGGTCCCGGGCCCCCCCCTGGGCAGGCGCCCGTCGCCTCAGGTGCGGGCCGGTTGCGGAGCGGGAGGTCTACCGGCGGGCTTCGGCGAGCGCGCGCAACGCCTCCTCGAGCCGCTTCTGCTCGGTCCCGTACGCGGCCCAGTCACCCCGCCGGAGCGCCTCCTGGGCCCGCGTCCACGCCTCCCACGCCTGACGGCCGAGGGCGCGCAGGGGCGTGGCGCCGGCGTCGAGGGCGGGACCGGCGCGTGGCGGCGCAGGCGGCGCGGCCGCGGCCGCCGGCGTGCGGGAGCCGAAGATGCGCGCCAGCGACTGCTCGAGGGTCGGCTCCATGGCGATCTGGTTGCCGTACGCGACGATGACGCGCCGGAGCTCGGGGAGCGCCCCCTGCTCGGAGGCGGCGAGGTACAGCGGCTGGACGTAGATCAGCGACTGCTCGATCGGGAACGCGAGCAGCGAGCCGCGGATCACGGACGAGCCCCGCTGGTTCCAGAGCGAGAGCTGCTGCGAGATCACCGCGTCCTGGTCGATGCGCGCGTCGACTTGGCGCGGCCCGAAGACCAGCTTCTGCTTCGGGAAGTCGAAGACCATCAGGCGGCCGTAGTTCGGCGGGTCCGAGCGCGCCGCCAGCCACCCGATCATGTTGTCGCGCCGGCTCGGGTTGAAGAGCGTGAGCAGGACGAACTCCTCCCGCCGCTCGCCCGGGAGCCGCATGATCGTGTAGTACGGGTCCATCTCGCGGTCGCGCCCCTCGATCGACCGGCGCGGGATCGCCCACAGGTCCTCCTTGTTGTAGAACACCTGCGGGTCGCGCATGTGGTAGATGGCGTACTTCCGCGCCTGGATCGCGAAGAAGTCCTCCGGGTAGCGGATGTGCGCACGCAGGCCGGCCGGCATCTCGGCGAGCGGCTTGAGGAGGCCCGGGAACGCCCGCGCCCACGCGCGCACGATCGGATCGCCCGGGTCGGCGAGGTAGAACGTCACGGCGCCGTCGTAGGCATCGATCGTGACCTTGACCGAGTTGCGGATGTAGTTGCCGAGGCCCGGCACGGGGTCCGAGTACGGATAGCGGTCGGTGACCGTGTAGCCGTCGAGCATCCACACGAGGCGCCCCTCCGGGGTGACCACGATGTACGGGTCGCGGTCGTAGCGGAAGAACGGCGCGATCTGCCGGACGCGTCGCGCAATGCCCCGGTACATCATGAGCCGGCTCTCGGCCGTGAGGTCGTCGGAGAGGAGGATCTTCACCTCCCCGAACCGGGCCGCGAACGCGAGCTTCCGGAGCCACGAGCTGATCGGGATACCGCCGGTGCCCGCGTAGCGGGTGTAGACGTTCTTGTCGCCCGCGGGGTAGTCCAGCTCCAGCGCGCGCGTGCGCACGATGACGTACTCGTTGGAGAGCTCGCCGAAGTAGAGCTCCGGCCGGGTGATCTTCGGGAAGCCGCCGGTCGCCGCCGGCGGGATGTCCTTGACGAGGAAGTCCGGCAGGCCCTCCGGGGTCACGCGGTTGACCGGGCCGACGACGACCCCGAAGCCGTGGGTGAAGGCCAGGGCCTCGTTGATCCACACGCGCGACTGCAGGTGCGGGTAGGACAGCTCGCGCGGCGAGAGCATGAGCTGGCGGTACTCGCCGTCGATCGTGTAGCGGTCGTTGTCGACGTCGGTGAACTTGTAGTACGTCCGGATCTCCTGGAGCTGGCCGTACGTGCGCAGCAGCGGCCGGGGATCCCAGAGCCGGATGTTCTTGATCGTGGCCGCGTTGCGCTCGAGCGCCCTGGCGTCCAGGGTCTCCTCGGCGGGGAACACGCGCTCTTCGATCCGGTCGAGGCCGTAGGCCTGGCGGGTCATCCGGATGTTGTGCTCGATGAACGGCCGCTCGGCGACGAACTCGTTTGGCGCCACGCGGAAGCGCTGGAGCAGGGCGGGATAGATCCCGAGGCCCCCGACCCAGACGAGGCCGAGGGCCAGGAGGCCGCCGAGGATCAGGCGCAGGCCCGGCCGCGTGATCTGCACCAGACACGCGACTGCGCAGAGGCCAGCGAGCACCGCGAGGGCGCCGAGCACCGGGAGCGAGCCGTAGACGTCCGAGTAGGCGGCGCCGAACACGACCCCGCGCGGCGAGTAGACCAGATCGAACCGGTCGAGCCAGAAGCCGACCGCCCGGAGCGCCAGCGCCAGCGCGGCGAGGCCCAGGAGGTGCGTGCGCGCCCCGGCCGCGAGCCGCGGCCCGCGCGTCGTCAGCACGAGGCTGCGCTGCAGCACGTAGATGGCGAGCGTGAGCACGATCGTCGCGATCACCAGCGTGAAGGCCCAGCCGTAGACCAGCCGCCACAGCGGGAGCACGAAGACGAAGAAGGACAGGTCGCGCCCGAACAGCGGGTCCGCGACCCCGAACGGGCCGCCGTTCCGGTACTCGAGGATGGTCCCCCAGCTGGTCGTGGCGCGGAGCCCCGAGGCGAGCGCGATCAGCGCGAGCACGACGGGCAGGAAGCGGCGGATCAGCGGCTCGATCACCACCCGCCCGGGCAGGCCGAGCTGGTCCTCGAGCTCCCAGAGCACGTCGGGCGCCGCCGTCCGCGCGGCGAGCGTGAGGTTCGCCCAGAGGAAGAGCAGCACGCCGACCGCCATCGCGAGGAACAGCACGCCCCGGAGCGCGAGGATCCCCGTGAACACTTGTGGATAGCCGACCTCGCCGAACCACAGCCAGTCGGTGTAGAAGGGCACGACCTGGGCGACGAGCCCCAGGACGATGACCACCAGGAGCAGGAGGACGATGGGCTTGGGCCGGCTCAGGCGCGGTGCCATATCGGGCTCAGGTCCCGTGCGTCCAGGACGCCAGGTACTCGCGCTGCTGGGAGGTCAGCTCGTCGATCTGGACGCCCATCGACGCGAGCTTGAGGCGCGCGATCTCGAGGTCGATCTCGCGCGGCACGACGTACACCCGCCGCTCGAGCGTGGCGCCGTGCTTGACCAGGTGCTCGGCGGCCAGGGCCTGGTTGGCGAAGCTCATGTCCATGACCGAGGCGGGATGGCCCTCGGCGGCGGCCAGATTGATGAGCCGCCCCTCGCCGAGCACGTAGACGCGGCGCCCGTCCGGCAGCACGAACTCCTCGACGAAGGGCCGGACGGCACGGCGCGACGTGGCCAGCGCGGCGAGCTGGTCGAGGTCGATCTCGACGTTGAAGTGCCCGGAGTTCGCGAGGATCGCGCCGTCCTTCATCCGCTCGATGTGCTCCCGGCCGATGACCGACGTGTTGCCCGTGACCGTGACGAAGACGTCGCCCACGCGGGCTGCGCTGGCCATCGGCATCACCTGGAAGCCGTCCATGACGGCCTCGAGCGCCCGCATCGGCTCCACCTCGGTCACGATCACGTGCGCCCCCATGCCCTTGGCGCGCGTGGCCACGCCGCGCCCGCACATGCCGTAGCCGGCGACGACCACGGTCCGGCCCGCGAGCAGGATGTTGGTCGCGCGCAGGATGCCGTCGATCGTCGACTGCCCGGTGCCGTAGCGGTTGTCGAAGAGATGCTTCGTGTCGGCGTCGTTGACCGCGATGACCGGGAACGCGAGCACCCCCTGGCGCTCCATCGAGCGAAGGCGGATGACGCCCGTCGTCGTCTCCTCGGTGCCCCCGATCACGTCGCCGGCGAGGTCACGGCGCGCGCCGTGGAGCTGCGAGATCAGGTCGGCGCCGTCGTCCATCGTGAGCCGGGGGCGCGTGGCGAGGACCGCCTCGATGTGCCGGTAGTAGCGCGCGTGGTCCTCGCCCTTCTGGGCGAAGACGGCGACGTCGTACTCCCGGACCAGCGCGGCGGCGGCGTCGTCCTGCGTCGAGAGCGGGTTCGAGGCGCACAGCGCGAGCTGCGCGCCGCCCGCCTTGAGCGTGAGCATG
>MGBU01000090.1 GCA_001790205.1 Candidatus Rokubacteria bacterium GWA2_73_35
GCTGGAGCGTCTCGCGCGACGGGCTCGTCTGGACCTTCACGCTCCGTGACGGCGTGCGCTTCCACGACGGCGCGCCGCTCACCGCGGCCGACGTCGTCGCGTCCTTCGAGCGCTTCCTGCGTCCCGAGGCGCGGGCCGCGGCCGGCGCCTGGCGCGACCTCCTGCGCGGCGCGCCGGGCGTCGTCAGGGAGGTGCGCGCGCCCGATCCCCGGACGCTCCAGATCGCCCTCACGCAGCCGTACGCGCCGCTCCTGACCGTCCTCGCCCACCCCGCCCTCGCGGTGACGCGCGCCGTGACCGCCGGCGACGGCGTTCGGCTCGTCGGCTCCGGGCCCTACCGGGTCGTCGACGCGTCGGCCGGCCGCATCGCGCTCGAGGCGGTGCCCGGCTACTGGGGCGGGCCGCCGCGCACCGAGCGCCTCGTGTTCCTCGACGTCGCGGCCGACGAGCAGGCCGAGGCCGAGCTCGACGCGCGCTCGCTCGACGTCTGGTTCCCGGCGGGGCCGCCACGCCGCACCGAGGGCGCGCTGTCGGTGCCCGGGCTCCGGGTCGGCTACATCGCATTCCAGACCGAGAAGGAGCCCTTCTCGCGGCGCCAGATCCGCCGCGCGGTGGCCGCCGCGCTCGACCCGGCGGTGATCGGCGTCGCGCTCGGGCGCGTCGCCGTGCCGCTGCAGTCGTTCCTGCCGCCCGGCGTGTGGGCGCGGCGGGAGGGCTCGCCGGTGCTCGGCGGCAGCCGCGAGGCCGTGCGCGCGCTGCTCCGTGACGCCGGCTGGCCCCGGGAGCCGGTGCCCGCGCTGCTCGTGCCGTCGGAGGACAGGCCCCTGGACCTGCCGCGGCTCGCCGAGGCGATCCAGATCCTGCTCGGCTCGGACGCGATGGCGCTGCGGGTGCAGGTGGAGCCCGAGCCGACGGTGCGCACGCTGCTCGGCGGCGGCGCGTTCGACCTGGCGCTCGTCGAGGCGGCCGTCGTCGGCGGCGACCCGCACCTGTTCCTGTTCCCGCTCTCGACGAGCGAGGCGGCGGTGAAGGGGCCGCGCGCCCTCAACTACTCCTTCTACCGGAACCCCCGCCTCGACGACGTGCTGATCCGCGCGAGCCAGCTCGCGTATCGGCCGGAGCGACGCCGGCTCTACCAGCGGGCGCAGGCGATTTTGGCCGAGGACCTGCCGTGGATCCCGATCTACGTGCGCCTGCACTGGGCGCTCGCGCGCCCGGAGGTCCGGGGGCTCCGGCTGCACCCGACCGGGGTCCACCGGCTCGACACGATCACCCTGGAGGCCCAGGGAGGCGCGCGATGAGGAAGGCCGCGGTGCTCACGGTCGTCGTCCTCGCGGCGCTCGCCGGCGCCGCCGCCCGGGGAGAGGCGCCCCGCCCGGGGGGCACGCTGCGCGCCGTCTTCAGCGCCGACCCGCCGACGCTCGATCCCGCGCAGGCGACGGACACCACGTCCTCCGCGGTCATCCGGCAGGTCTTCGACGGCCTCCTCGAGCTCGACGAGACGCTCACGCCGGTGCCGGCCCTCGCGCGGAGCGTCAGGGTCTCGCCCGACGGGCGCGTGTACACGTTCGCGCTGCGCCCCGGCGTGCGCTTCCACAACGGCCGCGAGCTGCGGGCCGCCGACGTGAAGTACTCGTTCGAGCGCGCGGCCAAGGGGAAGCGCCCGTGGGTGTTCGAGAAGATCGCGGGCGCGCGCGACTTCACGAAGGGCGCCGCGGGCGCGATCGCCGGCGTCCGGGTCGTGGACGACCTGACCGTCGAGCTCAGGCTCGACCGGCCCTTCGCGCCGTTCCTGCACCTGATGGCGTACGACGCGGCCGCGGTCGTCCCGCGCGACGAGGTCGAGCGGCGCGGCCCCGGCTT
Source organism: Candidatus Rokubacteria bacterium GWA2_73_35 (assembly GCA_001790205.1). Classification (GTDB taxonomy): domain Bacteria; phylum Methylomirabilota; class Methylomirabilia; order Rokubacteriales; family CSP1-6; genus GWA2-73-35. Next base: position 1,864 of record MGBU01000090.1, read on the forward strand.
CGCGAGCCATCCGGTCGGCACCGGCGCGTTCCGCTTCGTCTCCTGGCGGCGCGACGACCAGGTCGTCCTCGAGCGGTTCCCGGGCCACTTCCGCGGTCCCGCCCCCCTCGAGCGGGTCGTGTTCCGGATCATCCCCGCCGAGATCACGCGCTTCAACGAGTACCGCGCCGGGCAGCTCGACCTGACCGACATCCCGACGGGCCAGTGCCGCTCGGTGCAGGCCGACCCCCAGCTCCGCGGCGAGGCCGCGGTCTGGCCGACGCTCGGCACCCACGGGCTCCGCTTCAACGTCGAGAAGCCGCCGTTCAGCGACGCGCGCCTGCGCCGCGCGCTCGCGCACGCGATCGATCCGACGATCGTCGTCGAGCGCCTGCTCGAGGGCTGCGTGCACCCGGCGCGCGGCATCCTGCCGCCGGCGCTGCCCGGCTACTCGCCCGCGATCCGGCGCCCGCCGCTCGACCGCGAGCGGGCGAAGCGGCTGCTCGCGGAGGCGGGCTACCCGGGCGGGCGGGGCCTCGGCCCGATCGCGTTCAACTTCAACACCGGCGACCTGAACCAGCGCATCGCCGAGGTGCTCCAGGCGCAGCTGCGCGAGATCGGCGTGGCGCTCGAGCTCAGGCGGCTCGACTGGGCGGCGCACATCAAGGTCGTGGACGACGGCAGCGCGGTCTTCTTCCGGCAGGGCTGGATCGCGGACTATCCGGACCCCGAGAACTTCCTCACGGTCCTCTTCCACTCGCGCAACATCGGCGCCGCCGGCAACACCTCGCGCTACCGCAACCCCGCCGTGGACCGGCTGCTCGACGAGGCGGACGCGATGACCAGCGGGCCTGCGCGCTTCGGGCGCTACCACCAGGCCGAGCAGACGATCGTCGACGACGCGGCGTGGATCTCGCTCTATCACTACTCGAGCCGCGCGCTCGTCAAGCGGCACGTGAAGGGGCTCGAGCGCTCCGCGCTCTCGTCCGCGCCCGAGTTCCTGGTACCGCTCCGGAAGGTCTGGCTCGATCGCTGACCTCGGGCGCGCGCTCTGGGGACGGCTGCTGGCGCTCGGGCCGGTGCTCTTCGGCATCACCCTGCTCGTCTTCTTGCTGAACGCCGCGGCCCTCGGTGACCCGGCGCGCGCCGCGATGGGCCAGCGCGCGGACCCCGAGGCGCTCGAGCGCCTGCGGCGCGAGTACGCGCTCGACCGGCCGCTGCCCGTGCAGTACGCGACGTGGATCGGCCGGCTCGCCCGCGGCGACCTCGGGACCTCGTTCCGTGAGCAGCGCCCGGTCGCGGAGGTGCTCGCCGAGCGCCTGCCCGCGACGATCCGCTTGGCACTCGCCGCCACCCTCGTCGCGGTCGTCTTCGGCGTCGCCGCGGGCGCGCTCGCGGCGGTGCGCCCCGGCTCGGCGCTCGACCACGCGCTCATGGGCGCGGCCGTCCTCGGGATCTCGACGCCGGTGTTCTGGCTCGGGATGATGCTCGCGCTCGTGTTCGCGGTCACGCTCGGCTGGCTGCCGGTCTCCGGCTACGGCGGCGGCTCGCTCGCCCACCTCGTCCTGCCCGCGCTGACGCTCGGCGCGCTCCACACCGGGACCGTCGCCCGGATGACGCGCTCGAGCCTGCTCGAGGTCGTGCGCCAGGACTACGTGCAGACCGCGCGCGCCAAGGGCCTGCCCGAGCGCGTCGTGCTCGGCAAGCACGCGCTCCGCAACGCCCTCATCCCCGTCGTCACCGTGATCGGCATCGGGCTCGCCGACCTGCTGGTCGGCGCGCCGCTGACGGAGACCGTGTTCGCGTGGCCCGGCCTCGGCCGGCTCCTCGTCGCGGCGGTCGGCCAGCGCGACCTGCCGGTCGTCATGGGCGCGGTCCTCGTCTTCGCCCTCGTGTACGTCGTCGGCAACCTGCTCGTGGACCTCGCGTACCTCCTGATCGACCCGCGGACGCGCCGTGCCGCGGCCTGACGCCCTCCGCCACCGCGGCCTGCTCGCGGGCACCGCGCTCTTCGCCCTCTTCGCGGGGGCCTCGCTCGCCGCGCCGTGGCTCGCGCCGCACGACCCGCTCGGCGTCGCCGCGGGCGCCGGCGCCACGCTCGAGCGGCCGGGCGCGGCGCACCCGTTCGGGACCGACGCGCTCGGACGCGACCTGCTCTCGCGCGTCCTCTGGGGCGGGCGCGTCTCGCTGGCGGTCGGGATCGGCGTCGAGGCGCTCGCGGCGCTCCTCGGCTGCGCGGTCGGCCTCGCGGCGGGCTGGTACGGCGGGGCGGTGGACGCCGTCCTCATGCGCGTCACGGACGTCGTGATGGCGTTCCCGTCACTCGTGCTCGCGATCGGGCTCATCGCGGTCTTCGAGCGCCCCGGCCTCGACAAGGTGGTCCTCGTGCTCGTCGCGCTCGGCTGGACGACGATCGCGCGCGTGGTCCGCGGCGCGGTGCTCTCGCTCAGGACGCGCGAGCACGTCCAGGCGGCCCGGGCGCTCGGCGCGAGCAACCTCGCGATCATGACGCGCCACCTCCTGCCGAACGCGCTCGGGCCGCTCCTGGTCGCGGCCACGCTCGGCGTCGGCGGCAACATGGTCGCGGAGGCGGGGCTCTCGTTCCTCGGGCTCGGCGCGCAGTCGCCGACGATCTCCTGGGGCGCGCTCCTCGCCGACGGGCAGTCGTTCCTCGCGAGCGCGCCGTGGGTGGCCGTGTTCCCGGGCGTCGCGCTGCTGCTGGCGGTGCTCGGCGTCAACCTCCTCGGCGACGGCCTGCGCGACGTGCTGGACCCGCGCTTCCGCGCGTAGGCCGGGGCGGGCGCGGCGATGGTACCATCGGGGACGCCCATGCCGTCCATCGCCGAAACCGTCGTCGAGATGACCGAGTGGGTGTTTCCCGAGCACGCGGGCGCGCCGGGCCAGATCCACGGCGGGCGGATGATGGAGTGGATCACGAAGGCGGGCACGATGGCGGCGGCGCGCGTGGCGCGCGGCACCGTCGTGCTCGGCGCCACGGACGACATCGACTTCCTCCACCCGGTGCGGGTGGGCCAGATCGCGATCCTCCGCGCCCAGGTCGAGGACGTGGGGACGAGCTCGCTCGAGGTCGGCGTGCGGGTCTGGGCCGAGAACGTGCTGAGCGGCGAGCGCGTCGTGACGCTGAACTCGCACCTCGTGTTCGTCCGGGTGGGCGACGACCTGCGGCCGCGGCCGGTCCCGGCGCGCATCGAGCCCCGCGACGCGGGCGAGGCGGCGCTGGTCGCGGCCGCGCGCGCGCGGCGCGCGCAGCGGGTCGCGCGCCTCGCCGACAAGGCGGCGCGCCGCGAGGCGGAGGGCGGCGACGACGTGGCCGACGTCGACCCCGCGTGGCGCTTCCTGTCCACGCGGAGCGTCCTCCCGGAGGACGCGCTCTTCGGCAACACGATGTTCGTCGGCAAGTTGCTGATGGCGCTCGACGAGGCGGGGGGCATCCTGTCGATGCGGTACTGCAAGGGGTTCGCGATGACCGCGTGCGTGGACGCGATGGACTTCTACTCGCCGATCTCCACGCACGAGGTCGTCACGTTCAGGGCGGGGCTCAACTACGTCGGCACCTCGTCGCTCGAGGTTGGCGTCAAGGTGCTCGCCGAGGTACCGTGGACCGGCGAGGTCCGCCACGCGTGCTCGGCGTTCCTCACGTTCGTGCACCTGGGGACGGACGGGAGGCCGCGTCCCTGCCCGTCGTTCACGCCGACGACCGAGGGCGCGCGGCGGCGCTGGGCGGCGGCCCTCGCGCGCCGGGCGCGGCGGCTCGAGCGCGTGAAACGCCTGAAGGCGACGCTGGCCGGGGAAGGCGGTAGCTGTGCGAGCTGAGCGGCGCGCGAGCGCCGCGAGGCGAGCGGGGAAATGATCGGAGGGGGTGCGAGCTGAGCGGCGCGCGAGCGCCGCGAGGCGAGCGGGGAAATGATCGGAGGGGGTGCGAGCTGAGCGGCGGCCGAGCGTGCCCGGCGCGAGCGCCGCGAGGCGAGCGGTGAAATGATCGGAGGATAACGCGATGTCAGGGCATTCCCGGTGGTCGCAGATCAAGCGCAAGAAGGGCAAGGCGGACGTCGAGCGGGGGAAGCTCTTCTCGAAGATCCTCCGCGAGATCACGGTCGCCGCCCGGAACGGGGGCGGGGACCCGAAGGCGAACATGCGCCTCAAGGCCGCGATCGAGGGGGCCCGGGAGGCGAACATGCCGCAGGAGAACATCAAGCGGGCGATCCAGAAGGGCACGGGCGAGCTGCCCGGCGAGTCCTACGAGGAGATCACCTACGAGGGCTACGCGCCCGGCGGGGTCGCCGTCCTGGTCCAGGTCCTGACCGACAACCGGAACCGCACGGGTCCCGAGGTCCGCCACGTGTTCGAAAAGCAGGGGGGCAACATGGGCTCGGCCGGCGCCGTGGCCTGGATGTTCGAGCGCACGGGGCTGATCCACGTCGA
>MGBU01000091.1 GCA_001790205.1 Candidatus Rokubacteria bacterium GWA2_73_35
GGTCGAGCTTCGCGAACGTCTCGTTCTTGAGCGCCTGGTTCTCCGTCATCGCCTCGACGACCAGGTCCGAGCCCTTGAGGTCGTCGAGGCGCGTGGTGCCGGCGATGCGTCCGAGCGCGTCGTCCTTCGCCTTCGCCTCGAGCTTGCCCTTGGCGACGAGGCCCTCGAGCGTGCCGCGCAGCCGGCCGAGCCCGCGCGTGACCAGCTCGTCGCTGGCCTCGACGAACAGCACCTGGAAGCCCGCCTGCGCGGCCACCTGGACGATGCCCGAGCCCATGAGGCCGCAGCCGATGACGCCGACGTTCTTGATCGCCATGAGATCCCTCGTGAGGCCGGCCCTCGACGGGCCACGGTCTCCTAGTCGTAGACGATGAGGGAGTGCAGCGGGTAGCTCTTGAGCTTGTCGCGCCCGTGAAGGAACCCGAGCTCGATCATGAACGCGACGCCGACGACGTGCCCGCCGAGCTGCTGGATGAGGCGGAGCGTCGCCGCCATCGTGCCGCCGGTCGCGAGCAGGTCGTCCACGGCGAGCACGCGCTGGCCCGCCCGGATCGCGTCCTCGTGGATCGCGAGCGCGTCGCGCCCGTACTCGAGCTCGTACTCCACCTCGATCGTCTTGCCGGGGAGCTTGCCGAGCTTGCGCACCGGGACGAAGCCCGCGTTGAGCTGGTGCGCGAGCGCGCCGCCGAAGATGAACCCGCGCGACTCGATGCCGACCACGACGTCGACCCGCTCGCCCTGGTACCGCCCGGCGAGATAGTCGACGACGGAGCGGAACGCGGGGCCGTCCTTCAGCAAGGTCGTGATGTCCTTGAAGAGGACTCCCTCGGTGGGAAAGTCCTTGATGTCACGGATCTTTGCCCGCAGCTCGGCCAGTTCCATGGGCCCTCATATTACCGGCTCGTTGGCGCAGCGCGCAAGACGCGTCCGGCAGGCCAGACTGGCCGGCAACCGTGGCAGCGTGACACCGCCGGACCGGCAGAACGTCAAGGCCCTGACACTCCGGTGGCACGCGGTCGGCGACCTAAGTCACTTGATTTAAAGAGACCCCGTCGCGGGCGGAGGCAGCTGGCACTCGACTTGCTCCCGCCCACCGATCGCGCGGTCTGCGACACGCCGGAGGAGGATTCCATGCTGGTCCGGGAGCAGGTGCAACGGCTGTTCGAGCTGGCGCTGGCCGAGTTCGCGCCCGACTGGCAGGTGACGGGCGCGTGCGTCGAGCTCTCCCAGCACGAGCCCGAGCACTGGGTGTCCGGGCTCGGGACGTTCGGGTTCGTCCTGCGCAACCGCAAGACGGGGGCCGTGAAGTTCCTCGGCTGGCGCAGCGGGGAGTTCCGCAACGCCACGTATCACCGCGGGATCTCGTACCGGGTGCTCGAGGCCTACGCCGACCGCATCACCGACCCGATCCGCCGCTACTTCGAGGAGATCGGCATCGCCGCCGGCGGCGCCGCGCGGTCGACGTTCCTCGGGCGGCCGACGACCGGCGCGCGCCGGCTGTAGCGCGCTCGAGGAGCGCCGGCAGCTCGTGGACGAGCGTCTCCCAGAAGTCGAAGGTGACGGCGGTGATCACGCGTCGAGGCGTGCGATCGCGTCGGGCAGCGCCGCGAGCGACGCGATCGCCGCGTCGGGGCGCGGCGCGCCGAGCGCCTGGAGCGAGAGGCCGGTCACCTGGATCACGCGCATCCCCGCCGCGCGGGCGCCCTGGACGTCGAGGACCTCGTCGTCGCCGACGTGCACCGCGCTCGGGGGCTCGCCGCCCACCGCCCGCAGCGTGAGCGCGAAGATCTCGGGGTCCGGCTTGCGGACGCCGACCTCGTCGGAGAACGTCGTGTGCCGGAAGCAGTCGAGGAGCCGGTAGCGATCGAGGAGCCGGCGCAGCGTGGCGCCGGGGGTGCGCATCGTGTTGGAGACGACCGCGAGCGTGTAGCCCCGCCCGACGAGCGCCTCGAGCGCCGCGCGCGCGCCGTCGTCCACCGCCGGCGGGACCATCAGCACGGGGCGGGCGTAGGCGTCCACCAGCGCCGCCTGGACGTCGGGCGGCACGTGCGCCGGCAGCTCGGGGTCGACCGCGGCGAGGATCGCCCGCACGTGCTCGCCGACGGGGACGTCGCGGTGCCGGCTCCACACGCGCGAGAGATACGCGCCCGACTCGTCGTACGCCCGGTCGAGCGCGGACGCCGTCGCGGGCAGCCCCGCGCCGGCCAGGATCGTCCCGAAGGCCCCCATGCGCCGCTTCTTGTAGCGGTTGTCGCTGGCGGGACCGTCGAAGAGCAGCGTGCCCCAGAAGTCGAGCGTGATCGTCCGGATCCTCAGCGCAGGCCTCCCGGGGCGCCGCCGAACCGCGGCGCGCGCTTGGCGAGGAAGGCGCTCGTCCCCTCGCGCGGCTCGCTCGTCGCGTAGGCGGCGGCGAAGGCGTCGACGCCGTCGCGGATCGCCGCCGGCAGGTCGGTCTCGCGCCAGCGCACGATGAGCGCCTTCTGCAGGCGGACGGCCGTGGGCCCGCACGCGAGGATCCGCCCCGCGAGCGCCTCGACCGCTGCGGCGAGCCCCGCCGCGGGGACGACCGCGTTCACGAGCCCCCACGCGAGCGCGCGCTCCGCCGGGATCGTCTCGCCCGTCAGGAGCAGCTCGGCCGCGCGGCCGGGCCCGATCAGCGGCGGCAGCAGCGCGGCCTGGATCACCGACGGCACGCCGACGCGGACCTCCGGCAGGCCGAGGGGCGCGCCCGCCACCGCCACGCGCAGGTCGCACGCGAGCGCGAGCTCGAGGCCGGCGCCGAGGCAGGCGCCGTTCACGGCGGCGATCACGGGCACGGGCGCGCGGTGGACGACGTCGATCGCGTCGTGGAGCGCCGTGATCAGCGCCCGGGCGCCGGCGGTGTCGAGGTCGCGCAGGTACCCGACGTCCATGCCCGCGCTGAACGCGCGGCCGCTGCCCGTCAGCACGACGAGCCGCACGGCGCCGTCGGCGGCGAGCGCCTCGAACGCGGCGCGGAGCGCGCGGATGCTCCCGGGCTCGAGGAGGTTCAGCGGGGGGCGCTCGAGGGTGCACCAGACGACCTCGCCCGCCCGCCGGACGCCGACCGGCGCCGGCCCGGCGGCCACTAGTGTTCCATCCACGAAATCATGTCAGCGGTCGCGGCGCGACGGCCCGCCGGGCGCGCGCGGGAGGGGTCGACGGGACCCGTGCCCGCCACGTGGGCGGCGCACCGCGCGCGCCCGGATGGAGCCCAGCCGACCCGGGGCAAGCGCACGCGTGCCGCGTGGTCCTGTCGGCCCCTCCCGCACGCGCCTGGCGGGCCGGGCTCCACGCTCGATGAGGCTCAACGTGACTTCGCGGACGGCCCACTAGAACTAGTAGCGGCGCATCGTCGGATCGATCGTCCGCGCCCAGTGATCGAGCCCGCCGATGAGGTTGCGGACGTTCCGGAAGCCGAGCTGGCGCAGGTAGTCGGCGACGGCCGCGCTACGGACGCCCTGGTGGCAGTAGACGACGATCTCGCCCTCGGGGTCGAGCTCGTCGGTTCGGATCTCGATCTCCTCGATCGGGATGTGGATCGCGTTCTCGAGCCGACAGAGCTTGGTCTCCCACTCCTGCCGCACGTCGAGCAGCAGCGGCCGCTCGCTCCCCTCCAGGCGGGTCTTGAGCTCCTCGGGCCGGATCTCGTTCATCGCCGCCTCCACTAGCGGGGCGCGGGGCGCCCGACGAGGAATTCGACGAGCCAGCCGTTCACCGTGCCCGCGTGCTCGATCTGCGGGAAGTGCCCGCAGGCGTCCACCCAGCGCACCGCGGCGTGCGGCAGCGCGTCCGCGACCTCGGCGCAGTGCACCGCCGGGACCACGCGGTCCTGCCGGCCGTGGATCAGCAGCACGGGCAGGTCGAGCGTCGCGAGCGCGCGGCGGTAGTCCTGTGCGCGCGCGTCGAAGTCGCGGCGCACGCCGCGCAGCGTGGCGAGGTACGCCGCGCGCGCCGGCGCGCCCGCCCGGTCGGCGTACGCGTGCCCGACGAAGAAGTCCACCTCCGCGGGCCGCGGCGTGTGCAGACAGCGCGCGACCGCCGCCCTGTAGAGCGGCGCGCAGCCGAGGAGCGCGAGCGCCTCGCCCAGACCCGGGACCGCCAGGAGGCGGTAGAGCCAGGCCGGGCGGTACGCGAAGCCCGGCACGACGCCGCCGACGAGGGCGACACGGTCCACCCGCGCCGGCAGCGTCAGCGCGGCCGCCACGGCGACGGCGCCGCCGAGCGAGTGGCCCACGAGCGAGGCCTGTCCGACACCGAGCCCGTCGAGGAACGCGTGGAGCACGCGGGCGAAGAACAGCAGGTCGTACGGCGCGCGCGGCTTCGCGGAGACCCCGAAGCCGGGCAGGTCGAGCGCGTACACCGTGGCCCGGTCCGCCAGGGCCGCGACGTTGTGGCGCCACGACTCGGCGAAGCCGCCGAGCCCGTGGACGAGGACGACGGCCGGGCCGCGCCCCTCGACGACGTAGTGGAGCGTGAGCCCGTCGATTTCCCCGCCGCGCAGCCGGACCTGTGGCATGGGGCTACGATTCTACCAGACCGTCTCCCCCGAGCACCCGGCCGAGCGCGGCGCGGAACGGGAAGATGCTGAAGACGCCGCCGGTGTGGATGAAGCAGACGCGCGCCCCGAGGGCGCCGGGGTCGCGGCGCAGCCGGTCGAGCAGGCCGCCGAACGCCTTGGCGGTGTAGACGGGGTCGAGGACGAGGCCCTCCGTGCGCGCCACGCGCACGACCGTCTCGAGCTCGCGCGCTTGGACCTCGACCCGGCCGGCGCCCTGGTAGCCGTCGAGCAGGCGGACCTCGCGGGGCGCCTCGACCGACAGCCCGTACCGGCGCCGGGCCTGCCCGATGACGCCGGTCACGTAGTCGCGCACGCGCGACGCCTCCCAGGCGATCGGCACCCCCACGATCTCGGCGCGGAGCCCGTAGAGCTGCTTCGCCATGAGGAGACCCGCCTGGCTGCCGCCGCTGAAGGCGGTGATGACGACCGTGTCGAAGTCCGGGGCGCCGTGGCGGATCTGCTGGGCGAGCTCCTCGCCGCACGCGACGTAGCCGAGCGCGCCCGCCACCGTGGCGCCGCTCTCGGGGATGACGTAGGGCGTGCCGCCGCGCCGGCGCACGCGCACGGCGAGGTCCTCAAGGATCTCGTCGATCTTGTCCCACTCGGCGTCGGCGCAGAAGCGCACCTCGGCCCCGAGCAGGCGATCGAGCAGCAGGTTGCCGTCCCACTCGGCGGGCCGCGCGCCCTTGAGGGCGACGATCGCGCGCAGCCCGAGCCGCGCCGCGACGGCCGCGACGGTCCGGCAGCAGTTGGACTGGAGCGTCCCGCACGTGATCAGCGTGTCGGCGCGCTGCGCGAACGCCTCGCCGACGAGGAACTCCAGCTTGCGAACCTTGTTGCCGCTCTCGAGCAGGCCCGTGAGGTCGTCGCGCTTGACCCAGAGCTCGACGCCGAGCTCCCGCGACAGCCGCTCCAGCTTGAGCAGCGGCGTGGGCACGTGGGCCAGCTCCACGCGGGGGATGGGCGGGGCGCCGGCGCTCATGGCCTCATGATCTCACAGCCCGTGAACCAATCGCGTGGTCGAGGGGCGCCACGGGTTCCCCGGGGCGCTCCGAGCGTCGGGGGGTATGGGGGGCGCCCGGAGCCCCCCATCAAGTCAGCCGAACAGGTCGCGTGGCAAGGCATCCGGCGCGTCGCGCGGCCCGGGCTGGCCGAGCAGCCGCCGCAGCATCAGCGCGTTCCGCACCGGGTAGTCGCGGTTGTTGTTGTTGAACGAGACGAAGACCTGCTCGGCCTCCTCGCCCACGCGCGCGACCTCCGGCAAGAGCTCGCGGAGCTCGGCCTCCGTGTAGAGGTAGTCGTACTTCTCGCGCACCGCCGGCGCCTCGCCGCGGAGCTGGGCGAGCCAGCCCTCGGCGTTGCGCCCGTGGAGCCGGAACACCGCCGTGGGCGCCGTCACCGCGGCGAGGCGCGGGACCGCGTTGCCCGTCGCCGGCGCGTCGACGATCACGTGCCCGAGCCGCGCCTGGCGGAGCGCGGCCAGCGTCTCCTCGGCGTGCTCGGGGAGCCACGAGCGGTGGCGGAACTCGACGGCGAGCGTCAGGCCGGGCAGCCGCTCCGGGAGCGAGGCCAGGAACTCGAGCCGCGCGGCGTCGAAGCGCACCCACGGCGCGAGCTGGAATAGCACGTAGCCGAGCCGGCCCGCGGCGACGAGCGGCTCGAGCGCGGCGCGGTAGAGGCGGAACGTCGCGTCGAGCGCCTCGGGCGGGACGCTCGCCGCGTGCGCCGGGGCGCGCGCGGCAGGAGCGCCTGCACCTCGGCCGGCAGGCTCTCGGGGCGCGGGTGGTGCCCCGTGAGGAGCGCGTACGCCTTCACGTTGAAGACGAACCCCGGCGGCGTGCGCTCGACCCAGCGCGCGGTCGTCCGCACGTCGGGGATCGCGTAGTACGCGGCGTTCACCTCGACGGTGTCGAACACCGAGGCGTAGTAGCGCAGGCGCGCCTCGGCGCTCATGGACTTCCGCGGGTAGAAGGCCGCGCTCTCGATCAGCGCCGGGTCGGCCCAGGAGCAGATCCCGACGCGGATCCTGGATGTGCCTCTCGTCGTGTTCACCGCTCGCCTCGCGGCGCTCGTGCCTGCGGCAGCTCGGCCGCCGCTCGCCTCGCACTACACGATCTTCTCGTAGACGCCGGGCGGGATCAGACGGTAGACGTGGATCGGCTGCGAGACGTTCTTGAACGTCCGCTCGCCGAGGCTCTCGAGGACGAAGTGGGTCCGGATGCGCTCGGCCGTCGCCGGCCCGACGACGATCTCGCCGGCCTCCGCGGAGCCCGCGAACCGGGCGGCGACGTTCGTCGTCGGCCCGGTGGCGGTGAAGGTCCAGCGCTGGCTCCCCGCCCCGCCGAGCTTGGTCGCGCCCACCAGCGCCTCGCCCGTGTTGATGCCCATGTGAAGCTGGATCGGCGGGAAGACCCCACCGTACTCCTCGTTGAGCCGGCCGACGCGCTGGCGGATCGAGAACGCGGCCCGGGTCGCGTCGAGCGCGTGGTCGGTGACGCCGCGCTCGCGGTCGGCCTGGAAGATCACCATCAGGCCGTCGCCGGCGGTCTCGTTCACGTCGCCGTGGTGGCTCTGGATGATCTCGAGGAAGCTCGAGAAGTACGTCTGGACGAGCTGGTTGAGCCGCTTCGGCTCGAGCTGCTCGGAGAGCCGCGTGTAGCCCGCGATGTCGAGGAACAGGACCGAGACCTCGACGGTCTTCTTCTCGAGCTCCGTCGCGTTCGGGTTCTGCTCGAGCAGCTTCTTGACCGCGTCGGGAACGAACTTCGAGAGCTCGCCCTTGAGCTGCTCGAGCAGCTCCAGGCGCTGGCGCGACTCCTGGAGGTGCTGGAGCGCCGTCGCGAGCTCCGTGTTCTTACCCTCGAGGTCGCGGTACGCCTGGCTGAGCCG
>MGBU01000092.1 GCA_001790205.1 Candidatus Rokubacteria bacterium GWA2_73_35
AAGTACGGGTCGTGGAAGCGCTCGGCCGCGACGATCGCGCTGGCCGAGTAGACCATCACGACGCCGACGGAGAGCAGCACCACCGCGACGCCGAACAGCCACGTGTCGGGCCGGAGCTTCCTGGGCATGTTAGTCCAGGCGCTCCACGAGCTTCTTGAACACGTCGCCGCGCTGCTCGTAGTCGTCGAACATGTCGAACGAGGCGCACGCGGGCGAGAGCAGCACGACGTCGCCCGGGCCGGCGAGCCCCTGCGCCGCCTCGACCGCCGCGCGCAGCGAGTCGGCCTCGGTGACCGGCACCCCCGCGGTCCGGAGCGCCGCGCCGACCGCCGGGCCGTCCTGGCCGAGCACGATCGCGTGTCCGACCCGGCCGCGCGCCGCGGCCCCGAGCGGCGCGAAGTCCTGCCCCTTGCCGAGGCCGCCCGCGATCAGCACGATGCGCTCGCCGAAGCTCTCGAGCGCCTTGAGCGTCGAGGCGACGTTCGTGCCCTTCGAGTCGTTGTAGAACTGCACGCCGCGGATGTCGCGCACGAACTCGATCCGGTGCGCGACGCCGCGGAACCGCGCCACGGCGCGGCGCACGGTCGCGGGCGCGATGCCGGTCCAGAGCGCGCAGGCCGTCGCGGCGAGCACGTTCTCCACGTTGTGCCCGCCGCGCAGGAAGATCTCGGCGACCGGGCAGATCTCCTCGACGTGCCCGTTCAGCTTGGCCGCGATCCAGCCGTCGCGGACGAACACGCCGTGCTCGAGCGCGCGCCGCCGGCTGAACCAGACCACGTGCGCGCGCGTGCGCGTCGCGAGCGCCGTCGTGGGCTCGTCGTCGGCGTTCAGCACCGCGCAGTCCGCCTCGGTCTGGTTCGCGAAGATGCGCACCTTCGCGGCGACGTACGCGGCGAACGTGCCGTGCCGGTCGAGGTGGTCCGGCGTGAGGTTGAGCACCACCGCCACGCGCGGCCGGAACGCGCCGGTGGTCTCGAGCTGGAAGCTCGACACCTCGCAGACGACGAGGCCGTCGGCCGGGAACGTGAGCGCGTGCGCCGTGAGCGGCGTGCCGATGTTGCCGGCGACGAGCACGGGGCGCGGCTGCTCGGCGAGCAGCGCGCCGGTCAGCACCGTCGTGGTCGTCTTGCCGTTCGTCCCCGTGATCGCGATCGTCTCGGCCTCCAGCGCGCGCCAGCCGAGCTCGAGCTCGCCGATGACGGGCACGCCGCGCCCGCGCGGCCCCGCGAGCGCGGCCGCCTCGAACGGGACGCCCGGGCTCACGACGACCAGCTCGGCGCCGGCGAAGGCGTCCGCCGCGTCGGGCCCCGTGCGGAGCCGCACGCCGTCGGCGGCCAGCGCCCGGGCGTCGCGCCCGAGCGCGGCGAGCGACTTGGCGTCGGTGCCCGTGACCTCGGCCCCGGCGGCGCGGAGCAGCCGCGCGGCGGCGACGCCGCTCCGGGCCAGGCCCAGCACGGTCACCCGGCGACCGGCCAGGGAGTCCAGGTACGCCCGTCCCCGGCTCACCACATCCACCTCCTCGAGGGCCTCCAGCATCACGCGGGCCTCCGAGCCATCTCACCGCGCGCCTCGCGGCGCTCGTCTGCCGGGCCATGTCCCCGCTCGGCTCGCACACCCCCCAGCGCCATCTCACCGCTCGCCTCGCGGCGCTCGTCTGCCGGGCCATGTCCCCGCTCGGCTCGCGCCCCGACGGCGCTCACCTCGCACCGCCGCCGGCACCTCGGCCGCCGCTCGGCTCGCACACCCCTCAGCGCAGCTTCAGCGTCGTCAGCGCGAGCAGCGCGAGCGCGAACGACACGATCCAGAAGCGCACGACGATCTTCGGCTCCGCCCAGCCGGACAGCTCGTAGTGATGGTGGAGCGGCGCCATCCGGAACACGCGCCGGCCCGTCAGCTTGAAGCTCGCGACCTGCACGATGACCGAACCCGCCTCGACCACGTAGAGGCCGCCGATCAGCGGGAGCAGCAGCTCGGCCTTCGTGAGCACCGCCAGCATCCCGATCGCCCCGCCGAGCGCCAGCGAGCCCGCGTCGCCCATGAAGACCTCGGCCGGGTGGCAGTTGAACCACAGAAAGCCGATCGCCGCGCCGATCAGGGCGCCGCAGAACACGGTCAGCTCCCCCGCGCCCTTGACGTTCAGGATCTTCAGGTAGTCGGCCGCCTTGAAGTTGCCCGTCAGGTAGGCCAGGATGCCGAAGGCGCCGCCGGCCATGATGACCGGGCCGATCGCCAGCCCGTCGAGCCCGTCGGTCAGGTTCACCGCGTTCGACGCGCCGACGACCACCAGCAGCGCGAAGGGGATCCAGACCCAGCCCAGGTCGATCAGCCAGCCCTTGAAGAAGGGGATCGCGAGGACCGGGAGCCAGTTCGCGGGCGGCTGCCAGAACACGATCTGCAGCAGCAGGAGCGTGAGCGCGACCTGCGCGCCGAGCTTCACGCGCATCGACAGCCCGCGGCGGCGCCGGAGCTTCGTGAGGTCGTCCCAGACGCCGAGCAGGCCGAAGCCCGCGGTCGCGAGCATCACGACCCAGACGTAGCGGTTCCGGAGGTTCGCCCACAGGAGCGTCGTGGCGAGGATCGCGACGAGGATCAGCACGCCGCCCATCGTCGGCGTGCCCCGCTTCGCGCGGTGCCGCTCCGGCGTGTCCTCGCGGACCGTCTCGCCGCCGTGCTGCGCGCGCCGGAGCCGGCGGATCAGCGGGGGGCCGATCAGCAGCGAAATCACGAGCGCCGTGATCAGGGCCATGAAGGAGCGGAACGTCAGGTAGCGGAAGACGTTGAAGAGGATGTGCTCCTTGGCGAGCGGCACGAGGAAGTGGTAGAGCATCCGCCGTCCTCATTCGCGGGCCAGGCGCGCCACCAGCGCGTCCACCACCCGCTCCATGCGCATGCCGCGCGAGCCCTTCACGAGCACGGTGTCGCCGGGCGCGAGGCGCTTCAGCAGGTGCGCCACGGTGTCCTCGAACGTCATCACGTGATGCGTGTCGCCGAGCCCCGCGTCGCGCGCCGCCTCGACGGCCTCCCGCATGTGCCGGCCAACCCCGACGAGCAGGGCCGCGCCCGCGGCGACGACGGCGCGCCCGGCCTCGCGGTGCGCCTCCTCGGTGATCGGGCCGAGCTCGAGCATGTCGCCCAGCACGACGACGAGGCGGTTCCCCGGCGCGTGTCCGGCCGCGACCGCGTCGAGCGCGGCGCGCAGCGAGACGGGGTTGGCGTTGTAGGTGTCGTCCAGGACGCGGACCGGGCCCGCGGCGCGCCACACGCAGCGGCCCGCGACCGGCCGGACGCCCTCGAGCCCGCGCGCGATCTCGGCGAGCGGCCAGTCGAGCGCGACCCCGACCGCGGCGGCGGCCAGCGCGTTGACGACGTTGTGGCGCCCGGCGAACGCGAGCGTCACGGGCGCGCGGACGCCGTCGGCCTCGAGCATGAAGGTGAGGCCCTGCGCGTCCTCCACCGCCTCGCCCGCCGCCCGCACCCGCGCCCCGGCCGCGCGCCCGTAGGTGACGACGTGGCCGTGCGCGTCGCGCGCCATCCCCGCCACGCGCGGGTCGTCGGCGTTCAGCACCACCCAGCCCTCCGGGCCCACGGCGCGCACGAGCGCGGCCTTCTCCTCGCGGACGCCGTCCAGCGAGCCGAGGAACTCGGTGTGCACGGCGGCGACGTTCGTCACGACGCCCACCGTCGGCCGCGCGACCTCGGCCAGGTACGCGACCTCGCCCGGCCGGTTCGTGCCGATCTCGACGACGAGGGCCTGGTGCTCGGGCGCGAGCCGGAGGAGCGTGAGCGGCAGGCCCCACTGGTTGTTGAAGCTCGAGGCCGGCTTGAGCACGTGGCAGCGCGCCCCGAGCACGCCGGCGATCAGCTCCTTGGTGGTGGTCTTGCCGTTCGAGCCCGTCACCGCGACCACCGGGATCGGGAACCGGGCCCGGTGCCAGGCGGCGAGCAGGCCGAGCGCCCGCGTGGTGTCCTCGACGAGCACGAGCGGCACGTTGGCGGGCACATCGTCGGGGAGGGCGTGGACGACCAGGCAGGAGGCGCCGCGCCCGGCGGCGTCGGCGAGGAAGGCGTGGCCGTCGAGCCGGTGGCCCTGGATCGCGAAGAACGCCTCGCCCACGCCGAGCGTGCGGGAGTCGATAGACACGCCCATGACGGGGACCGCGAGGTCCCCGGTCACGAGGGCCCCGTGCGTGGCGCGGACGATGTCTTGCACCGTGAACGGCGGCATGCGCCTCCCTATGGTGAACGCTCCGACAGGACGCTCCTGGCGACTGCCCGGTCGTCGAAGGGGAGCACGTCGGACCCCACGATCTGGTACGTCTCGTGGCCCTTCCCTGCGATCACCACGGTATCACCGCGCTCGGCCCAGTCCAGCGCGGCCCGGATCGCGCGCCCCCGGTCGGCCTCGCGCGCGCACCGCGTCTCGGCCGCCGCCACGCCCCGGACCCCCGCCAGGACCTCGTCGAGGATCGCCTCGGGCCGCTCCGAGCGCGGATTGTCCGAGGTCACCCAGACCCGGTCCGCGAGGCGCGCCGCGATCTCGCCCATGATCGGGCGCTTGCCCCGGTCGCGGTCGCCGCCGCAGCCGAAGACGACGCCGAGGCGCCCGCGCGTGAGCTTGCGCGCGGCGGTCAGCACGCGCTCGAGCGCGTCCGGCGTGTGGGCGTAGTCCACGACGACGAGGAACGGCTGGCCCGCCCGCACCTCCTCGAAGCGCCCGGGGACGGTCGCGACGGGCGCGAGCGCGGCGGCGATGTCGGCGGGCGCCAGGCCGAGCGCCAGGCCGGTCGCGACCGCGGCGAGCAGGTTCAGCACGTTGTGCTCGCCGATGAGCGGCGAGGCGAGCGCCGTCCGTCCGCGCGGCGTGTCGACCAGCATGCGGATCCCGTCGAGCGAGGAGGCGTGCTCGAGGGCGCGGACCTGGGCGCCGGCCCCGAGCCCGAACGTGAGCACCGCGAGGTCGAGCCCCGCGACCATCGCGGCGCCGGCCGGGTCGTCGGCGTTGACGACGGCCGCGCGCGCCGGCTTGGGCGACGCCGCGGTGAGCTCGAAGAGGCGCCGCTTGGCGAGGCGGTAGCGCTCGAGCGTGCCGTGGAAGTCGAGGTGGTCCTGGGTGAGGTTCGTGAACACCGCGACGTCGAACGCGAGCCCCTCCACGCGGGCGAGCGCGAGCGCGTGCGAGGAGACCTCCATCGCCACGCCCCGGACGCCAGCGGCGCGCATCTCGTCGAGCATCGCCTGGAGCTCGAGGGCCTCCGGCGTCGTCTGGCTGGCCGGCCGGCGCTCGGCGCCGACGACGTACTGCACCGTGCCGATCACACCCGTCGCCAGCCCGCGCGCCCGCAGCAGCGCCTCGACCAGGTACGAGGTGGTCGTCTTGCCGTTCGTCCCCGTGATGCCGACCAGCGTGAGATCGCGCGAGGGGTGCCCGTACCAGGCGTCGGCCAGCCGGGCGAGCGCGGCGCGCGCCGAGGGCACCAGCACCTGCGCGACGGCCACGTCGCCGAGCGGCTCGCCCTCGGTGACGATCAGCGCGGCGCCGCGCGCCACGGCCTCCGGCACGAAGCCACGCGCGTCCTGCCGCAGGCCCGGCACCGCGACGAAGCAGCCGCCGGGCTCGACGCGCCGCGAGTCGGCCGTCAGCGACGTGATCGCGCGGGGCGGATCGCCCACGACCCGCCGCGCCGGCACGGCCTCGAGCAGCTCCGTCAGGGGCATCGCGCGCTCCATCTCATCGACGACCCGCGGGCGCCACCCCGGGGATTTCACCGCTCGGCTCGCCGCTGCGCGACTCCCCTCCCACGGCCACGCCCGGCGCGCCGCGCGCGGCGCCCCCGGGCGTCAGCGTGAGCCGCGCGACGACGCCGGGCGTGAGCGGGGTGCCCGGCGCCGGCGCCTGCGCGGCCACGCGCCCCTGCCCGGCGAGGCGGACCTCGAGGTCGAGCGTCGCGAGCGCGGCGAGCGCCTGGCGGAGCGTCGTGCCCGCGAGGTCGGGCATGACGCGCCCCTGGCCGGCGTCCGCGGGCGCCGCGCTCACCAGCCGCACCGCCGGGACGATCCGGGGCTCGGCGGGCTGGCCGGCGACGATCTGCAACGGCTGGGCGTCGCGCGGCGGGACCTCGAGGTAGCGCAGGATCTCGCGGCCGATCGCGGCGAAGATCGGCGCCGCGGCCTCGCTGCCCCACTTCTCGCGGCTCGGCTCGTCGAGCAGCACGAGCATCACGAAGCGCGGGTCGTCGGCGGGCGCGAAGCCCAGGAACGAGAGCACGCCTGGTGCGTGCGAGTACCGCCGGGTGGCCTGATCGAGCTTCTGCGCCGTGCCCGTCTTGCCGGCGACCTCGTACCCCGGGATCGCCGCGTGGCGGCCGGTCCCCTCCTCCACCACGCGCACGAGCAGCCGGGTCAGCGTGCGCGCCGTCTCGGGCGAGACCACCTGGCGCACGGGCCGCGGCTCGAGCCGCCGGAGCTCCCGGCCGTCGGCGTCGAGGGTCGCGCGCACCAGGCGCGGCTGCATCAGCGTACCGCCGTTGGCGACGGCGCCGAAGGCCGACACGAGCTGGAGGGCCGTGACCGAGATCTCCTGGCCGATCGACATCGTCGGCAGCGAGAGCGCCGACCACCGCCGCGGCTCGCGCAGGAGCCCGCGGCTCTCGCCCGCGAGGCCCACGCCGGTCGGCGCGCCGAAGCCGAACGCGGTGATGTAGCGGTAGTAACGGTCGCGGCCGAGCGCCTGCCCCACCTTGATCGCCCCGACGTTCGACGAGTTCTGGAGCACCTCGGCGAAGGTGAGCCAGCCGTACTTCTTCCAGTCGCGGATCGTCGTCCGCGCGATCGTGATGGAGCCGCCCTCGCCGTTGATCCGGTCCTCGGGCCGCACCACGCCCTCCTCGAGGGCCGCGGCGGCCAGGATCACCTTGAACGTCGAGCCGGGCTCGAACGGGTCCGTGACCGCCCGGTTGCGCCAGCGCCCCGGGGACGGGACGTCGAGAAACGTGTTCGGGTTGAAGGTCGGGCGGATCGCGAGCGCGAGGACGTCGCCCGTGCGGGGCTCGAGCACCACGGCCATCGCGACCTTCGCGCCGGTGCGGCGCTGCGCGGCGTCGAGCTCCCGCTCCGCGACGTACTGGATCGTCCGGTCGATCGTCAGCATCACGCCATGCCCGGGAGCGGGCGCCCGGAGGACCTGCGGCGCGGCCACCTCGCGGCCGAGCGCGTCGCGACCGACGATCGCCTTCCCGGGCGTCCCGGCGAGCTCCGCCTCCCACGCCCGCTCGACGCCCTCGAGCCCGCCCTCGACGCCCTCGAAGCCGAGCACCTGCGCGGCCAGCTCGCGGTTCGGGTACAGGCGCAGCGGCTCCCCGACGAAGCCGAGCCCCGGCTCGCGCAGCGCGCGCACCCGCTCGGCGACCTCGGGCGGCAGCCGGCGCCGGAGCCAGACGAAGGTCCGCGCGCTGGTGAGCGCAGCGTGGACCTCGGCCTCCGGCACGCCGATGAGCGGCGCCACGCGCGCGGCGACGCGCACCGGATCGCCGACGCCGCGCGGCTGGGCGAAGAGCGACTCCGTCCCGGTGGAGGTGGCGAGGGGCGCGCCCTGGCGGTCGAGGATCGGGCCGCGCTGCGCGTGCAGGACGACGGTGCGCGAGTACTGCCGCTCGGCGAGCTGGGCGAGCTCGCCGCGCTTGACGACCATGAGCCAGGCGAGACGGCCGGCCAGGCCCCCGAACGCCACGGCCAGGACCGCCGCGAGGATCAGGACCCGCGTCCGGACGCCCTGGTCCGTCACCGGGCGCCGGTCATCCCCGCGCCGGGCACGCCGCCCGCGTCGGCGCGCAGGCTCAGGTCGGCCGCCAGCCCGGTGCCGCCGGGCACGTACTCGCGGGCGAGGCGGATCTGGTCGCGGGCCGGACTCGTCATGCCGAGCTGCCGGGCGCGGGAGTCGAGGCGGCCCGGCGCCCGGAGCGTCGCCACCTCGATCTCGAGCTGGCGGCTCACGCCCTCGAGGCGGGCGTGCTCGCCGGAGAGCGCATCGAGCCGGTACGCGAGCTGGACCTGTTGCACGCGCGCGCCGGCCGCGGCGAGCGCGCCCAGCACGATCAGGGCCGAGCAGCCGAGCGCCGCGGCGAGTGCCTTCCGCGCGCGCGGGTCGTGGTCACGATGGAGTCGCTGTCGGGTCCTCACCGGAGTCGCTCCAGCACGCGCAGCTTCGCGCTCCGGGCGCGGGGGTTGGCCCGCACCTCGTCGCCCGTGGGCGCGATGGGCGACGGCTCGAGCGCGGCGAACCCCGCCGGCTCCAGAGCTCGGAACGTCCGCTTCACGATGCGATCCTCGCCCGAGTGGAAGGAGATCACGCCGAGCCGGCCGCCGGCGGCGAGCAGCTCGGGCGCGTCGTGAAGCGCCTGGCGGAGCGCTCCGGGTTCGTCGTTGACCGCCATCCGCAACGCCTGGAACGTGCGCGTCGCGACGTGGATCCGCCTGGGCCAGGCCGCGCGCGGCACCCCGCTCCGCACCGCGGCGACGAGGTCGCCCGTGGTCGCGAGCGGCCGGCGCCGGACGATCGCCCGGGCGACGCGCCGCGCGTGCCGCTCCTCGCCGTACTCGAAGAGGATCCGCGCGAGCTCGGGCTCGGGGAGCCGGTTCACGAGCGCCGCCGCGGTCTCGCCCGCGCCGGGGTCGAGCCGCATGTCGAGGGGCTCGTCGGCCTGGAACGAGAAGCCGCGCCCGGAGGCCTCGAGCTGCCAGGACGAGACGCCGAGGTCGAGCAGGATCGCGCGCGCCTCGGCGATGCCGTGGGCGGCCGCGGCGCGCCGGAGGTTCCGGAAGCTCTCGCGCGCCAGGCGCACGCGGTCGCCGAACGGGGCCAGGCGCGCGCCGGCGCGCGCGAGCGCCTCGGGATCCACGTCGAGCCCGAGGAGCCGCACGTCCGGTCCGCTCCCCTGCAGCAGCGCCTCCGCGTGTCCGCCCATCCCCACCGTCCCGTCGATCACCCAGCCCCCGCCGCGCGGTCGCAGGAGCGCCGCGACCTCGTCGGCGAGCACCGGGACATGAGCTACTTCACGCCCAGTTGCGACAATCGCTCGAAGCCCGACTCGATCCCGTCGCCGTGCGCGCGCTCGTACTCCGCGAAGCGCGCGCGGTCCCAGACCTCGAAGAACTCGCGTCCGATCCCGACGAGCGTCACGTCCTTCACGAGGCCGGCCTGCTCGCGGGTGTCGGGCGGCAGCAGCACGCGCCCGGCGGCGTCGAGCTCGACCTCCTTCGCGCGGGAGAGGTAGAGGCGCCCGAGCGTGCGCACCTCGGCGTCGAACCGTGACTGGTCGTTGATCGCCGCCACGAGCCGCTCCCACTCGGGGTAGGGGTAGACCTCGAGCGCCTGGCCGTTCGGGACCACGATCAGGTTGCCCTCGTACTGGGCGAGCGCATTCCGGTAGCGCGCCGGGATGCTCACCCGGCCCTTCGGGTCCACCGTGTGCTG
>MGBU01000093.1 GCA_001790205.1 Candidatus Rokubacteria bacterium GWA2_73_35
CGTCGACGGCAACCGGGCCTACCGGCTCAGCCTGAAGCTCCTGGACCTCGGCTCCCGGGTCCTCCAGGGCGTCGATCTGCTGGAGACGGCTCGGCCCGTCCTCCACGATCTCCACCGACGCTGCCAGGAGACGATCCATCTGGCCGTCTGCGAGGGCGGGCGGATGGTGTACTTGAACAAGATCGAGGGGGCCGGACCCTTCGTCATGAAGTCGCGGGTGGGGGCCAGCATGCCGATGCACAGCACCGCGCTCGGCAAGGCCGTGCTCGCCTTCCTGCCGGCGACGCGGGTCGACGCCATCCTGGCGCAGCACGGGATGCCCCGGCGCACGCCCCGGACCATCGTGAGCCGACCCGCGCTCGAGCGCGGACTGGCCCGCGTCCGCCGGCAGGGTTTCGCCCTCGACAACGTCGAGAACGAGGACGGCGTCCGCTGCGTCGGGGCGCCCGTCTTCGACCACCACGGGTTGCCGGTGGCCGCCGTCAGCATCAGCGCGCCGGTGTCGCGCGTGTCGCTGACCCGCGCGCTCAAGCTGGGTGCGCTGCTCCGCGAGCAGACACGGGCGATCTCGGGGAGCCTCGGCTGGAGCGCAGGACCACGATAGACACGAGTCAAGGAGGACCGGAGATGTACCGGGGGTTCGACGGGGCGAGGCGACGGTGGGCGCGCGCGGCGGGGGCGGTCCTGGCCGGAGGGATCGTCCTCCTCTCGGCCGGGTCGGCGGACGCCCAGACCAAGATCCGGTTCCAGTCCGGGCACTAGGGGGAGAACCCCTGGGTCAAGTCGCTCGAGGAGTTCCAGCGGACGTTCAACGCCGCCAACCCCGGCATCCAGGTGGTGCGCGACGACAGCCGGTACGGCGACAAGGAGTCGGTCTTCATCACCCAGTCCCAGGCCAAAGCGGCGGCGGACATCGCCCACGTCAGCTACCGGGCGATCCGCCCGCTGGGCGGCCGTGGATTTCTGCTCGACCTCACGCCCTTCGTCCAGAAGGAGGGCGGCGCGAAGTACCTCGCCCAGTGGGACGCGGCCGCCCTGGAGATGTGCCGCTACAAGGGCAAGCTCTACTGCCTGCCTGACGACCTGAACCCGCTCGTGCTCATGTACAACACCCAGCACTTCCGGGAGGTCGGCCTCGACCCCGGCAAGCCGCCCACGACGTAGGCCCAGTTCCTCGAGTACGCCAGGAAGCTGACCCGCGACACCGACGGCGACGGCAAGATCGACCGCTGGGGCGTCGGCATCATCGGCTCCCGCCAGGAGGGGCTGTTCATGCGCTTCAATCCCTGACTGTGGGGCGCGGCCGGCGATTACCCCCGACGCCGCCTGGAAGGTCTACCGCACCTGGTACGACCGTGAGCAGCAGCTGCGCAACTACCGGATCGCCGGCGTGCTCTCCACGCGACTCGACGTCAAGAGCGCGCCCGAGGTCAAGAGCGACAGGTTCGCGCAGGTCTTCGCGGCGCAGACGCCCTACGTGAAGTGGGAGCCGCTCCTCGCAGAGTGGCCGAAGATCGGCGACGCGATGACCACGGCCGTGCAGGAGGCTGTCACCGGGGTCAAGGCCCCCGAGCCGGCCCTGCGCGACGCGCACGCGGCCACCAACCGCGCCCCCGGGTTGTAGGCGACGATCGGGTGGGCGGCGCCGTGCCGACTCCGGCCGCGCCCGGCGCCGCCCCACCCCGCCCGGTGCCGGCCGGCCGGAAGCGGCGGGCGCCGGCCCTCCGCGAGCGGCACGCCGGGCTCCTGTTCGTCCTCCCCGCCACCCTCCTGCTGCTGGGGGTGCTGGTGTTCCCCGCCGCCGTCACCCTCAAGCTGAGCCTCTCGCCCGAGGGCGCCGGCGCCACCAGCACGTCCTTCACCCTGCTCCACTACCGCCGGGCCCTGGTCGATCCCGTCCTCGCCCAGACCTTCCGCAACACCTTCGCCTTCGTCGCCTGGAGCCTGGCCGGGCATCTCGTCCTCGGTCTCGGCCTGGCGCTCGCGCTCAACCAGGCCCTGCCCGGCCAGACGGCGCTCAGGCTGATCGCGCTCGTCCCGTGGACGATCCCCGACGTCGTCGTCGGCATCGTCTTTCCGCTGGATGCTGAACCCGGTGCACGGCAGCTTCAACGCGCTCCTCCAGACGCTCGCGCCCGGCCTGCCGGACTTCGTCTGGCTGTCCGACCCACGGCTCGCCTTCCCCAGCCTCATCGTCGCGAACGTCTGGCGCGGCTACCCGCTAGTGATGGTGATGCTGCTGGCGGGGCTCATGGCGATTCCCCGGGAGCACTACGAGGCGGCGGTGGTGGACGGCGCCGGCGTCCTCCGTCGCTTCCTGCACGTGACGCTGCCCGGCCTGCGCACGCTCATCCTCGTCGCGCTCGCCCTCGACATGGTCTGGGAGTTCCGGCGGTTCGCGCTGGTCCTGATCATGACGGGCGGCGGGCCGGGCACCCTCACCGAGGTGCTCTCGACGCTCGTCTACAAGTCCTACTTCCAGTTCTTCTCCTTCGAGTACGCCTCCGCCGTCGCGATCCTCATGTCCGCCGTGCTCCTAGTGCTGAGCGCGCCCTACATCCGGCTCGTGGGGCGGGACCAGTGAGGGGCGGGCGGGCCGGCTCCACCCGCCGTGAGCGCTGGCTGGGCGCCCTGGTGTCGTACGCGCTGCTCGGTCTGACGGCGCTCTACGCGCTGCTGCCGCTCGCGTGGATGCTGTCGACCTCGCTCAAGAGCGAAGCGGAGGCGCTCGCCCTTCCCGTCCGCTGGATCCCGCAGCAGCCGACGGTGCGGGCGTACGTCGAGATGTGGACCCTCAAGCCGTTCGCGACCTACTTCTACAACAGCACGCTGGTGTCGGGCCTCACCGCGCTGCTCTCCACGGCCCTCGGGGCGCTGGCCGGGTACGGGTTCTCCCGCTTCGCGTTCCCCCTCCGGGCGACGCTCCTCGGCGGGTTCCTCGCGACCCAGATGATCTCGAGCGTCCTCGTCATCGGGCCGTACTTCCAGATCCTGGCGGCGCTCGAGCTGTACAACACGCTCACCGGCCTCGTCGTCGCCTACGTCACGATCTGCCTGCCCTTCGCCGCCTGGATGTCGAAGGGCTACTTCGACTCGATCCCCCGGGAGCTGGACGAGGCGGGCCGCGTGGACGGCGCCTCGCGGCTCCAGGTCTTCCTCCGCATCGTCATGCCCATCGCCCTGCCCGGCACCGTCGCCACCTTCCTCTTCGCCTTCCTCCTGGCCTGGCAGGATCTCCTCTGGGCGAGTGCCTTGATCTCCATCGACGACAAGCGCACGGTCACCCTCGCCGTCGCCTTCTCGGTGGGAGAGTTCGTGATCCAGTGGCCGATGCTGACGGCCGCCTCCCTGATCGCCTCCGTGCCCACGCTCGTGCTCTACCTCGCGCTGCAGCGGTTCTACGTGGAGGGCCTCGCCCGGGGCGCCGTGAAGGGCTGAGCGCCGGCCTCCGCCCGGGGGTGCCGGCCTCGCCGGCGGCGCCCCTCCGCGCTACGAGCCCTCTCGGCCGGCCCGGGAAGAGAAGTCCGTTGGCTGGACCCGCTCGAGCCAGCGGGTGACCTCGCGCCGCTCGTCCGCGACGCACGGCCCGCCGCCGGCATCCGCTGATGGCGCGACGCATTGGGCGTGGGTCAGGGCGTCCGCCGTGGCGTAGATCGGGACCTTCGCGCGGAGGGCCAGCGCGAGGGCGTCCGGCGGATAGCACGGAACCCCCAGCTCGTCCCCGCCCGAGCGCACGTAGACCCGGCTGCCGATCCCCTGGCCCTTCACGTCCTCGAGCACGACCCTCGTCACGTCCGCGTCGAGCGCGAGCAGGAGCGACTGGACGAAGTCGTAGATCGGGTGGCAGGCACATCCCGATCGCGCGATCTCCCGGGTCAGGCGGCGAGCCTCCTCCGGGTCGGCGTAGAAGGTCAGCGTCAGCTCTTGGGCTGGATCCTCCAGGACGATCGTGGTCCGTCCATGGTTGCGGCACGACGTGATCTCCCGGATCCGCATCAGGGTCATCGAGGATCTCCGGTCAGCGTCACCTCGACTCCCGCCGACGGCCCGGAGTCGAGCACGAGGAGCCTCACGCCGATCAGACGCCGCCAGAGAACCCGCTGGAGCCTCACAGCAAGCACGAGGCGGCAGAGAGGTCCGCAGTCGGGGGTGACATGGCTCGAGTCGCCCGCGCCCAGGGCGCGCCCGGCCGACGACAGGGCACGAGGGCACGTGGCGCATGCGTCCACGAGCCGCTGCCAGAAGAGGAGGAGGACGTAGACCCGCCGCGGGCCGGAGACGACGACGCTCACGGATTCCCCGCGCGGCGGGCGGCGGCGCAGAGCTCGGCCAGCGCGCGTGCGATGCGCTCGGCCAGCGGGGGCAGATTCGGGCGCAGGCGGCGCGGGGCGGGGCGGGGCCGCGGGCGGCTGGCGTCCGCTCGCGATGCGGCAAGCCCGTCCGTGGTCGTTGCGGCGGTGGTCGTCGGGGTCGCGGTCTCGTCGGTCGAGCGCAGCATCGTGACCTCCTGCCGGGCGCCGCGCGGTCGGCGGCGCCTGCTCGGTCGCTAGCTGCCTCGGGGGGAAGCCCGCTCTCGGTGGCTGGCTGGTTGACGACTACTTGGTCAGGATCAGCTTCTCCATCCGCGTGATGCGCAGCCGGTACTCCTGGCCGCGATGGACGATCACGACCTCACGCTCGCCGCGGAACAGCGCGGTGCTCTGCACCCGGCGCGGCGTCTCGGGGTCGCTCGACTCCCGGGGCTCGGCCTCGACCGTCATGCGGGCCTCACGGCTCATGGCGTCCCGCGCTCATCTCGCCCCCACCTCCGCGGGAGCGCCCCTCTCCGCCGGCGGCGGCGCCGGGGCTCTCACGGCCCGGAAGAACGCGGAGCCCATGGCGGCGAGGTAGCCGAAGTACGCCAGGACCTGGAGCAGGTTCGGCTCGTCGTGGTAGCCGATGAAGGCGTGGAGGATCCGCCCGGCCAGGCTCTCGCCGTCGAGCAGCCACTTGGTGCTCCAGACCCGCTCGACGACGACCGGGACCCCCAACTCGTGGAGCGCCATGAAGATGTGCGCGGAGAGCCCGGCCGCGATGAGGATGAGGAGGACACCGGTGACCAGGAAGAACTTCCTCAGGTCGAGCCTGACGCTCAGCGCGAAGTACGCGTAGGCGATCGCCGCCGCCGCGAGGAGGCCGATCAGGGCGCCCGGCAGCACCCCCGCTTCGGAGGCCCGGCTGACGAGGGCAGACAGAAACACCGCCGTCTCCAGCCCCTCGCGCAGGACCGTGATGAACGCGATGGAAGCGAGGGCGAGGAGCTGCCCGGCGGAGATGGCCGCGGCGGCCCGCGCCTCGATGTCGGCCTTGATGCCCCTCGCCTGCCGCTGCATCCAGAGCACCATGTAGCTCAGGATGGGCACGGCGACGGCGGAGGCTGCCAGCTCGAAGAGCGGCGCCCCGGGCCCTTCCTCGAAGTTGACGGCGAGCGCCTGGAACGCGAGGGTCAGCCCCACGCTCACGACGATGCCGGCGCCGGTCCCGGCCCAGACGTACCAGGCGAGCGCGCGCCGGTCGACCTTTCTCAAATAGCCGAGCAGGATTCCCGTGATCAGGAAGGCCTCGAGGCCCTCCCGGATCGTGATGAGGATACCGGCTGCCATGACCTATCTCCTCTTCGGCGCGCGTCGGCGCAGAGCGCCCGCGGTGCCGGTCGCGGAGCGGAAGATCTCGTGCAGGGGCACGCCGAGGGCCCGCGCGATGCGAGCGAGGGTCCGGATCGTCGCGTTGGCCCTCCCGGCCTCGATCCGCTGGTAGTACTTGTAGCTGAGCCCGCGCTCGGCGAGCTCCCACTGCGTGAGCCCCCGCGCGAGGCGCAGGGCCCGGAGCCGCTCAGCGAGCGCGCCGAGCTCGTACGCGCTCGACGTCGGGCGCGCCACCCCCACTCGTAAGTGGGTTCCCCTCGTGCCGTCGCTCCGGGTAGTCTGGGCCATCGCTCGGCGGGTCACTCACGCGCGGAGGAGGCGGCCAGGATGGACACGCAGGCGGTCATCGGGATCCTCAACCGAGGACTGAGCATCGAGTACGCGGCAGTGATCCAGCTCCTCCAGGACGCGGCGCTGGTCCAGGGGCCACACCGGGAGCTCCACGCGAGCTTCTTCCGCGAGCGCAGCGAGGCCTCGTGGAAGCACGCGCACAAGGTCGGCCAGTGGATCGTGCTCCTCAACGGCCTCCCCACGGTCGAGCCGGCGCCGATCAAGCAGTCCACGGATCTCACCGAGATGCTCCGCCAGGGGCTCGAGCTCGAGCGCGAGGCTCACAAGACCTACCTGGAGGCGCTACCGCTCGTCATGGACGACGCGGCCCTGCGCCTTTTCGTCGAGGAGATGGTCCAGGACGAGCGGCTCGACGTCGAGAAGTTCGAGCTGCTGCTGGGCCAGAAGACCGTCACGGTCGCGGTCAAGGAGGTCATGCCGAAGCCGGCTCGTCGGCCCTGAGGCAGGCGGGCGGCGAGACGACCCGCGTGCGCCCGGCCACGGGAGCCCCCGGCCGGCTCAGGCGCTCCGCCCTGCGGAGCAGGGCCCGGAGCAGCGCCAGGTCCCCCGGCAGCGGCAGCGTGCGCTGCGGGTACCAGCCGATCCCCTCCCCCCAGGCCAGGAGACGGAGCTCGACCTCCGCCGCGCCGGCGGCGGTCGTCCGGACGAGCAGCTCGAGCTTCTCGTCCCGCTGGCGGCCGTCGAGCACTCCGAGGCAGATCGCATCCATCCGGGATTAGGTATACCTAAGTCATATGCTACGGTCAAGCTAAATCATGAGGCGCGACGCGTCGGCTACCGGTAGCCGATCTGGAGCTTCGCGAACGCTTCGCCCTGCTCCGGCGCGGCGACGGCGCGGGCGGCGCCGCCCCTGCGGTAGCCGGTGAGACGGTACTCGAGGAGGACTCGCGCGCTGGTCTCCTCCTGTTCGTAGAGCGTGTAGCCGGCGCCGACGCTCACGCGGGTCTCGGCCGACCAGATCTCCGCCGCCCGCGCGAGGCCGCCGTCCCAGAAGCGCTCGAGTCTCGCGGCGACGTGGAGCGGCTTCGTCAGGTTGTAGCCGAGCCCCAGCGAGACCATCGTCTCCTCGAAGGAGCGCGACAACCGCTCCCCGGAGCCCTCAAGGACATAGCGCTCCCGGCTGAGCGCCGTGGCGAACTCGACCTCCGCCGTCGCGCGACCCAGCGTGTACCCCGTCCAGAGCGTCAGCGTCCGGTTGCGCCGCCCGTCCCCCGGTTCCGAGACGAAGGCGGCGCCCGCGACGAGATCCTTGAGCGGCGACAGGGTGGCGGCGAGGATCCACGACCCGACGTCGTCGGTCTCGGCTCGGAGCCCCGCGTCGGTCGAGCGCAGCACGGACGCCGAATCGAACAACCCGGACACGAACAGGTGCGCCATCTGCTCCTCGCCCCGGTAGGCCGTGGCGGAGAGGTCCAGGTCCCAGGGCCCGGGCTTCCATCCGAGCGTCGCGCCGACCTTCTTGACCTCGTACGCGTCCTGGGTCATCGGGTCGGTGACCAGCCGCGGGAAGAAGGCGCCGAACGGCTGGGTCCGGAAACCGAAGACCCCGTAGACGGGGAATCCGTCGTCCCTCAGCGTGAGCGTCCCTTCGTCGACCGTCACCTTCTCGTCGACCGGTTGGCCCTGATCGGTCGTCTGCGCCCCGAGCCATTCCGAGGTGAGCACGAGCCGGGCGGTGACGAAGTCCAGGGGCCTCGCCTCGACTCCCACCGAGGCCCGCCGGAGGAAGAGGTCCGACGTCGATCCACTGCGCTTGTCTCCCGCGTCCCGGTGGGCGCGCCAGCGTCCCTCCCCTTCGACCCTCAGCGTGACGCCGATCGCCGCCTCGTCGGGTCGCCGGAGCTCCTGGCGCACCTCGTCTCGGAGCGCCTCCGCCACGTCCTGGGGGGTCGGCTGCGGGTCGGCCGCGGCCTCCTCGACCTCCCGCTTGAGCACGGCGTACTCCTGCGCGGTGATGATCCCCTTCTTGATGAGCAGCCGCGCGAGCTTGTCCTCACCCCCGGCGTGGGCGGGGCTGGCGCGCAGCACGATCAGCAGGCTGATCGCCAGAAGACCCGCGGTCCAGGCCCTGCGCATCCCGGTTCCTCCTTCGTGATCGTGACGTTGCCGTTCGGGGCGCGGGGCGCGGGGCCGCTGGCCGCTCGAGGCGACGAGCAGACGGCTCTACGGAGGGCTTCGGCGACCCCCGGGCGGGACCGGGAGCGGGAGGATCACGACCCGCTTGCAGCGCCGGCACTTCAGCTCGATCCCGATCGCCGACAGGCGGGCGAGGAGGCTGCCACACTCGCAGCGGCACTCGCGCCGTGGGCGCTCGGTCAGGCGGCTCCGAGCGGGGGCCGTGTCGGTCGTCGCCAGGGGCAGCCAGTCCATCGTCGGCCGGCTCACCAGAGGTAAAAGACGGGAACCCAGGCGGCGATGATGAGCGCGACACCGGCCAGGTGGGGCAGGAGCGCGAGCCTGGCGCGTCGGCGGTCGGCCGTCTGGAGCGCCAGGATCCGGCGCGCGAGGTGGAGGCTCCAGAGCGGACCGCCGACCAGCAGCACGCCCCGGATCACGTCGGTCGCCGGCCCCGGAAAGCCGACGGTCTTGAGATAGCCAAAGGTGAGCTGGCTCAGGCCGAGGAAGAGCGAGAGAAGGCTCAGGGGCGTGTAGAGGTACCCGATCCGGGTGAAGATCTCCTGCAGCGCAGTTTCCTCGCGGAAGGTGGACCGGACCACGCGGGCGGAGAGCCACGTGAGGGTCGAGAGAAAGCCGATGGCGAGCAGGGTCGCTCCGAGCAAGAAGGTCGCGATGCTGATCCCGTCGAGGAGGTTGAACACCTCGCCGGCGTCCGGGTGGTTGGACAGGAGCCACCAGGGGGCGCTCGAGCCGACCACGCCGCCGAGACCCGAGGCGAGGGCGAGGCCCCCGAGGAACTGCTTGAGCTGCTGAAACAGGGGATTGACCGTCCAGTGGAAGACGCCGAGCGGCAGGCCGATCGCGCCGAAAAGGAAGACGACCTCCCAGAAGAGCGGCTCGGCGGTGTTGATCTTGAGCAGCTCTGCTCCCGGTCGGCGAGACCGCAGGTGGATGGAGTCCCGCCAGCCGGCGCAGCGGAAGCACATGAGGCAGTACCGGTTCGTCGCCATCTTCGGGAGGTAGATGAAGACCGGGCACGGATCCTTTTTCCCGTCCTCCCCCGGTGACGGCCTCCACGCCGCCAGGCGCGAGTGGTCCACCCGGAAGTGCATGGCTCCGAGGCGCGAGAAGACGCCGAAGAGCAGGCTCACCGGGCACAGGTAGCGGCACCACACCCAGCCCCGGCGCGTGTAGATCAGCGCGAACGTCATCGCCAGCGCCGTCGACCCGCCCAGGATCAGGAGCTGGGGCCCCGGGTACTCGTAGACGCCGATGAGCTGGCCGTAGATCGTGATGCCGACGAAGGCGACGAGCGGAATCCCGCCCCAGCGCATCCAGCGCGGGATGGGTCGGTCCCCCCCGAACCGCGCGGCCCACCCGGCCAGCGCCCCCTCCGGGCAGAGGAAGCCGCACCAGGCGCGGCCGAAGACGATCATCGAGAGGACGACGAAGGGCCACCAGAGGTACCAGAAGACGAACTGCGAGAAGCGGACGAAGCTCGTGAAGGGCGTGGCGTTCTCGGGCGGCGCGGGCAGCAACGGCGGCACCAGGATCAGCATCAGGTAGAAGAGGATCATGAAGAGGTGGATCCCCGGAAGGATCCGGGGGTGCCGCAGGAAGGCCAGCTCGATGCGCGCGGCGAGTCCCGCGTCCTCGTCTCGTTCCGGCGCGACAAGGATCGCTGGATGCGCCGCTTCGTTCATGTCAGCGTCCATGTCAGCTTTCAGGTCAGCTTTCAGGTCAGCTTTCATGTCAGCGGCTCCCGCTCGGCGCGGAGTGCTTGAGCGTCCACTCCACCTGCATGGTGCTCCACCAGCGCGCAACGCCGGTCTCGAGGTCCGTGTGCCGCCCGAACCCGACCTTCACCGGAGGGTCGATGGTCAGCGTGATCGTGTAGGCTCCGGGGCCGGGGAGCCTCACGTTGTTGCCGTAGCGCATCCCGTCGCGCGTGACCAGCGGATGGAGCCGGCCCTGCGCCGTCTCGCCGCCGTCCTGCCGCCGCGCGCGGTAGGCGATCGAGAGGTACGGGACGAACTCGCCGGCCCCGAACCCGTTCCTGTTCCCTTTCAGCGCTCGGACGTCGACGGCCAGGAACAGCGACGCGCCCGCGGGCGACGCGAACAGCGGGCGGCCCGCCGCGTCCGTCCCTTCCACGGCGAGGGGCGGCTGGGAGACGGGGGTGATGGCGATGCCCGCCTCGGGCCTGGCCAGCGGCTCCAGTCGCGCCTCTTTCGGGATCGCGGTCGAGACATCGAGCAGGCCCACGCCCAGGAGGAGGCCGAGGAGCAGCGAGCCCCGAGCGAGCATCGTCTTCGCAGTCGTCATCGTCGACCCCCTAGTAGCCGCCCTTCTTGCCCGGGCCGAGGTACTTGAACGTCCACTCCAGCTTGAACGGCTGCCACCAGGGCGCTCCCGAGGCCCGTCCGAATCCCTGTCGTACCGGCGCGTCCACCCCTCCGCGGCCCGGGGGCTCGACGACGTAGGTCAGCTTGTAGTTGCCGAGCCCGGGCATCTTGATGTTCGCGCCGTAATGAGGGCCGTCGTTGGCCATCATCGGGTGGAGGATCCCCGACTGCTCCTGTCCGTTGTCGAGGTTCTTCAGCGCGTAGCGGACGGTGAGGGCCGGCAGCCACTCGCCCTCACGGAATCCCTGCTTGTTGCCCTTCACGGCGTGGATGTCCGCCTCGAGATGGATGTCCGACTTCGCCCGCGGCAGGTACAGCGGCCTGCCCTCGAAGCTGGCCGGCTCCATCTCGATCGGCTGGAGATACACGACCGCGACCTCCAGGCCCGCCGCGCCGACTACCTGCGGGTCTCCGACCGGGATCTCCTTGGTGAGCGCGGGGCTCGCGACGAGCGCGAGTATCACGGCGGCGACGACGAGAGGTCGAGACTTCACCATGGACGTCTCCTTCTTCGACGTCACGAGTGAGCGACCTCGGCGCCCACCCGCCGTCCGCGCCGCCACAGGAGGTGGACGAGCGCGCCGGCGGCGGCGACGACCAGGACGACCTGGAGCCCGACGCTCTCCCAGGTCGGGTACAGGCCCAGCAGCTCCCAGGTCGGGATCCAGGGCGCCGGGGTGGCGCCGACCACGCCCGACCCTTGCAGCTCCTGGATGCCCCTGCCGGCGAAGACGAAGGCCAGGTAATAGAGCAGCGCGGACGTGACGGTGAAGAACGGCCGGATCGGGATGTGGAGCGCGCCGGATCGGAGGACGAAGAAGACCAGGACGAGGGCGAGCGACCCGACGCCGAAGCCGGCCAGCACGGCCGCGCGCTCGGCGGGGCCGCTCCCGGCGAGGAGCGCCTCGTAGAACAGGACCGTCTCGGCGCCCTCCCGGTAGACGGCGAGGAACGCCGCGGACCAGAGGGCGACGAGGCTGCCCGTTCCCAGCGCCGCCTGAATCCTCGTCCTGACGTACCGCTGCCAGCGGTCGGCCTCCGCCTTGCTGGTGAGCCAGTAGCTCACGTAGAAGAGCACCGCGGTGGCCAGGAGCATCGCCGCGCCCTCGAGCGTCTCCTGGTGGCGGGGGCTCAGGGTGAAGAGGGTTCGGATCGCGACCGCCGTGAGGGCGCTTGCGGCGAGGGCGACGAGGCTCGCCCGGTAGACCACGCCGACCTTGTCCGCGTGACCCGACTTGAGCAGGTACGCGGCCAGGGCCGTGACGATCAGGATCGCCTCGAAGCCTTCGCGTACGATGAGGATCAGTCCGTTGAAGAAGGCCCCCCAGCGGCCGCGCTCCCCGTCCAGGAGTGCCGTCGCGTCACGGATGCGGGCCTTCAGCGCCTCCAGCGCTTCGGCCACGCTCTCGGCCGGCTTCCCGGCGACGATCAGGCCCCGGACAGAGACGAAGCCCGCCTCGATCTCGGCCTTCTGCCGCGGGGCGCGCGCCGCGACGGCGGCCTCCAGGCCCTGGCCTTCGAAGAGATCGAAGTACGTGCTCGCGAGGAGAGCCTTGGCTCCCTCGCGGTCGCCGGCCCGGTGACGCGCCCTCACCTCGTCGAGGCGCGCGGCGATCTGCGTCGTCAGGGCCTTCGCGGCGACCACGCGCGGGGCCGCCTCCGGCTCGGGCCCCACACCGTCCTCCTTCTCGGCGAGGGATGTCGCCGTCGCGCCGACCCGGACGAGCTCCCGCGCGTCCTCGTCCAGCGCCTCCCGCAGAGTCGTGATCCGCCGCCGCACCCCCGGCGCCGGCTCGCCCGTGCCGATCGCCCGGCGGATCTCCCCGAACATCTTCTCCAGGTCTCTTGCACGCCTGGCCGAGATCTCCCGACGGACCGCGGCTTCCATGCCGCGCTCCTCGAACGCGCCGAAGTACGCCTCACCGACGAGCTCCTGCGCGCCCTTCGGGTCGTTCGCTTCGTAGGCCTTCGCGGCGCGCTCGAGGACGCCCGAGACTTCGCGGACGACGTCTGGCCAGAGGGCCGGCGACGCATCCGGCGCGGCAGGCGCGACGACGGCGACCAGCAGGAGACCGACAGCGACGCCGCTTCCGCTCAGAACGCGCGCCGCTCTGCTCATCCCCGCTCTCCGTTCGTCGGTCCGCTCGCCGCGGCGCCCGGGGCGACGGTCGCCCGGCGCGATTGGCGCTGGTGATCCTAATTGATCGAATTAAGTCTGCTTAATTCTCCGGCCGGCCGCCGCGCCGGGGCAATGACGCCCGCGTCTCATTTCGATGGTGCGAGCGGGCTAGGCGCGGGGCGCGAGCAGCCCGCGGGTCAGCCGCCGCTCCGGGGCGTTCACGCCACGACCGGCACCACGGCCTCGACCGCGCCGGGCGGCCGTGAGAGAATACAGCGCGACCGATCAGACCGGGAGACCCGATGCCGCAATCTGCGCTCGTGATCATCGACGTCCAGGAGCGCCTCTTCGCCGCCATGGACGCCGAGCGGCGCGACGGCGTCATCGCCAACCTCAAGATCCTCGGCGCCGCCGCGCGGCGGCTCGGCGTGCCGGCGGTCCTCACCGAGCAGTACCCGAAGGGGCTCGGGCGCACGCTGCCCGAGCTGCGCGCCCTGCTCGGCGACCTGGCCCCCCTCGAGAAGACCGCGTTCTCCTGCGCCGGGGCGCCCGGGTTCACCGCGCGCCTCCGTGGGCTCGGCGCCGAGCGCGTGGTCTTGTGCGGGATGGAGGCGCACGTCTGCGTCCTCCTCACGGCCCTGGATCTCCTCGCCGCCGGCGTGCCCGTCACCGTCGCCGCCGACGCGGTGTGCTCACGTACGGCGGCGCGCCTGGAGCTCGGCCTGGCCCAGGCCCGGCAGGCCGGAGCCGTCGTCAGCGCCACCGAAACGATCGTCTTCCAGTGGCTCGGCACCTCCGACCACGAGGCGTTCCGCGAGGTGTCGACGCTCCTGAAGTGAGCGGTGCCGGCCCGCGCGCGGCGGGCCGGGGGGCGCCTACCGGCGGCCCCGGGGCGGGATGTTCGTGTAGGTGAGCGTGCCGTCGTCCTCGACCCGGCGGTAGACGACCGTGCGCACGGCGGCGCCCGGGTCGCCGTCGTAGAAGCGCAGCACGCGCTCGACGTACTCGCGGGTCTCGGTGTACGGCGGAATGCCGCGGTAGGTCGTGACGGCGCGCTCGCCCGCGTTGTAGGCGGCAAGCGCGAGGGGCAGGTTACTACCGAAGCGGTCGAGGAGGCGGCGCAGGTGGCGGACGCCGCCCTCGATGTTCTGCCGTGGGTCGAAGCTGTTGTGGACGCCGAGCATCGACGCAGTCTCGGGCATGAGCTGCATGAGGCCCCGCGCGCCCTTGGGCGAGACGGCGCGCGGGTCGAACGACGACTCCGCGCGGATGACCGCCGCCACGAGCTTCTCCGGGACGCCGTAGCGGTTGGCGGCCGCGCGGATCTCCTCCGCGTAGCGCGTCGTGGCGCCGGCGGCGAGCCGCAGCCAGCCCGCCGCCGTGCCGGAGCCGGTCTGCATGCGCTGGTAGCGCGGATCCGTCGGCGCGTTCGTGAAGTGCACCGTCCCGTCGGGCGCGGCGAGCCGGTACGTCTCGGCGCGCGCGGGGGGCGCGGTCACCAGCGCGGCCGTGACCGCGCACAGGATGAGGACGAGGCGAGGCACGAGACCATCATAGCGGGCGGGCGCGGCGAACTGTCAAGCCTCGCGGGCGGTGGCTTCCAGAAACTAGGACGCGACCGATAGTGGCGCGGCGCCGATCGGCTGCGGGCTTTCCTCGAGCGCGAGCCGGATCACGTCGGCCACCGACTCCACGAGGTAGATCGTCAGCTTGTCGCGCACCTCGGCCGCCACGTCCTCGAGCAGGTTCTTTTCGTTCCGCTTCGGGAGGATGACCGTGCGCACGCCCGCGCGGTGGGCGGCGAGCACTTTCTCCTTGATCCCGCCGACGGGGAGCACCCGCCCGGCGAGGCTCACCTCGCCCGTCATCGCGAGGCCGGGACGCACGCGGCGGCCGCTCAGCAGCGAGACCAGCGCGCTCGCCATCGTGATGCCCGCCGACGGGCCGTCCTTCGGGATCGCGCCGGCCGGCACGTGGACGTGGATGTCCGACGTCTCCCAGAAGTCCGCGATACCGAGCTCCGTGGCGTGCGAGCGCACCCACGAGAGCGCCGCCTGCACGGACTCTTTCATCACGTCGCCGAGCTGCCCGGTGAGCGTCAGCGTGTGATTCCCCTTCATCCGCGTGGCCTCGATGAACAGGATGTCACCGCCGGCCGGCGTCCACGCGAGCCCGATCGCGACCCCCGGCTCGCGCGTCCGCTCCTCGAGCTCCTCGAACTCGAAGCGCGGCACGCCGAGGAACGACGTCACGAGGTCCGGCGTGACCGTGACCGCCGCCGTGTCGCCCTCCGCGCGGCGGCGGGCCACCTTCCGGCAGACGCTCGCGATCTCGCGCTCGAGGCTCCGCACGCCGGCCTCGCGCGTGTACCCGCGCGCCAGCAGCCGCAGCGCCTCGGGCGTGAAGCCGACGTCGCGGTCGGGCTCGAGGCCGTGCTCGCGCGCCTGCTTGGGCACCAGGTGCTTCTGCGCGATCGCGATCTTCTCCTCCTCGGTGTAGCCCACCAGCGGGATGATCTCCATCCGGTCGCGGAGCGGCGGCGGCACCGTGTCGAGCACGTTGGCCGTCGTGATGAACAGCACCCGGGAGATGTCGAACGGCACGTCCAGGTAGTGGTCGCGGAACGTCGCATTCTGCTCGGGATCGAGCACCTCGAGGAGCGCCGACGCCGGGTCGCCCCGGAAGTCCATCCCGAGCTTGTCGATCTCGTCCAGCATGAACACCGGATTCTTCGTCGCGGCGCGTCTCAGTCCCTGGACGATCTGGCCCGGCAGGGCGCCGACGTACGTGCGCCGGTGGCCTCGGATCTCGGCCTCGTCGCGCATGCCGCCGAGCGAGATCCGGTGGAACTTGCGCCCGAGGGCGCGCGCGATCGAGCGGCCCAGCGAGGTCTTGCCCACGCCCGGTGGGCCGACGAAGCAAAGGATCGGGTCCTTGCCGGACGGCCGGATCTTCTTCACGGCGAGGTACTCGAGGATGCGCTCCTTGACCTTCTCGAGCCCCTCGTGGTCCGCGTCGAGGACGGCCCGAGCGGCCCCGATGTCCACGTTGTCCGTGGTCGCCTGCTGCCACGGCAGCGCGACGAGCCAGTCGATGTACGTCCGGGCCACGGTGTACTCGGCCGCCGCGGGCGGCATCTTCGCGAGCCGGTCGAGCTCCCGGAACGCCTCCGTCCTGGCTTCCTCGGTCATCCCCGCGCCCTCGATCTTCTCGCGGAGCGCGTCGATCTCCTGTGTGCGCTCGTCCCCCTCGCCCAGCTCCTTCCGGATCGCCTTCAGCTGCTCGCGCAGGAGGTACTCGCGCTGCGTCTTCGAGACCTCGGACTGGACCTCCGACTGGATCTTCGAGCCGAGCTCGAGGACCTCGGCCTCCTTGCTGAGCGCGCCGACGAGCTTCCGCAGTCGCTGCGCGATGTCGACGGTCTCGAGCAGCTCCTGCTTCAGGGGCATCGGCAGCGTGGACAGGGAGGCCGCGATCAGGTCGGCGACCGCGCCCGGCCCCTCGGCGGCCGTCACGACGGCGGCGAGCTCGTCGGGGAGCATGGGCGAGAGCTCGACGACCTTCTGGAAGAGCGACGTCGCGCTGCGCGCGAGCGCCTCGACCTCGACCGGCGGCGCGGCGGGCGCCTCGTCCTCGAGCCGCTCGATCCGCGCGCGCAGAGAGGGCGTCGTCTCGATCAGCTCGAGCAGCCTGAACCGCCAGAGCCCCTGCACGACGAGGCGCAGCGTGCCGTCCGCCTGCTTGACCGCCTTGTGGATCACCACGACGGTGCCGACCGGGTGGAGGCCGGCGGCGTCAGGGCTCTCCTCGGACGGGTCGCGCTGCATGACGGCGCCGATCAGACGGCTCCCCCGCATCGCCTCCTCGACCAGGCGCACCGACGCGGCGCGACCGGCGCCGAGCGGGACCACCGCGCTCGGGAAGATGACGGTCCCGCGCAGCGGCAAGATCCCGAGGAAATCGGGCACCTGGAGGTCGCTCTCGCTCGACGTGTCAGCCATGCTTGCTCCTCAAGACGCTCCGGGCTAGAAGAGATCGACCGGCTTGAGCTGGCCCGACGCCGCGCGGACGAGCGCCTCGCGCGGTGCGCGGCGCGCCGTGTCGCCCACCTCGCCACCGTCCTCGCGGAGGTAGGCGAGCAGGTCCTCGATCTGCTTCTGCATTTCCAGCATCCGGCGCCTCATTTTAAGGACGATCTCGATCCCGGCGAGATTCACGCCGAGGTCGCGGGTGAGGCGTAGCAGCCGCGCGAGCTCGTCCACGTCCTCCGCCGAGTACATCCGCGTACGGCCCACGGTGCGGCTCGGGCGCACGAGCCCCTTCTTCTCGTAGAAGCGCAGCGTCTGCGGGTGCACGTTCAGCATCTCCGCGACGACGCCGATCATGTACAGCGGCTTGCCGCGGTCGTTCACGCCGCGCCGCCCCGATAGGCCGCGAGCCCCGTGCGCGGATCGAGCGGCAGCAGGCGCGCGAGCTCCCGCACCAGCTCGTGCGTGCGCGCGTCGAGCCCGGCGGGCATCTGGACGCGCACGGTGACGTAGAGGTCGCCGGTGCCGTCGCCCGCGAGCTTCGGCAGCCCTTGGCCGCGCAGCCGGAACATCCCGCCGCCCGAGGTGCCGGGCGGGACGACCAGCGCGGCCTCGCCCGACGGCGTGGGGACCCGCACCCGGGCACCCTGGAGCGCTTCCCAGACGCTGATTGGCACCTCGCAGTGCACGCTGTCGCCCTTGCGCGTGAAGAACGGATGCTCGGCCACCCGGGTGCTCACGATCAGATCGCCGCGCGGACCGCCGAGCGGGCCGGCGCTCCCCTCGCCCGGCACGCAGATCTGCATGCCCGAGTCCACGCCAGCGGGGACCGCCACCTCCACGGGCTCGACCGCACGGCGCACGCCACGGCCCTGGCACGCGTCGCACCGCCCGCCCCCGACCTGCCCCGTGCAGCGGCAGCCGGCGCACGCCGAGTACCGCGGCACCTCGACGCGCATCCGCGCGCCGCGCGCGACATCGGCGAAGCGCAGGTCGACCGAGACGTGCACGTCCTCGCCGCGCCGCCCGGCGCCGAGCGCCTCGCCCCGGGCCAGGCTGGCGCCGAACCGGTCGTACATCGCGCGCGCGGCCGGGTCGTTGAGCACCCGGTACGCCTCGGCGATTTCCTCGAAAAGCGCCTGAGCCTGCGCGTCCCAGAAGTTCACGTCGGGCGAGTACTGCCGCGCGAGCCGCCGGTATGCCTGGCGGACCTCGCGCGGCCCCGCCGTCGAGGTGATGCCGAGGACTGCGTAATAGTCCCGCCGCATCGGACCTACTTCTTCTTGTCCCCCAGATCCTCGAAGTCCGCGTCCACGACCTCACCCTCCTTGGGCCCGGCCGGGCCCTGCTCGCTGGCGGCGCCGGCCCCGCCCGGCTGGGCCTGCGCCTCGCGGTACATGATCTCCGCGAGCTTGTGCGAGGCGCGCGTCAGGCTCTCCTGGGCGCGCTTCATCCGCTCGACGTCCTCGCCCTTGAGCGCCTCGCGGGCCTCGGCGAGCGCGTCCTCGACCGTCTTCCGATCGGCCTCGCCGAGCTTCGCGCCGTGCTCGCCGAGCGTGCGCTCGGTCGAATACACGAGCGAATCGGTCTGGTTGCGGACCTCGATCTCGTCGCGCCGCTTGGCGTCCTCGGAGGCGTGCGACTCGGCATCCTTCACCATCTTCTCGATCTCGTCCTTGGTGAGACCGGACGAGGCGGTGATGGTGATGTTCTGCTGCTTGCTCGTCGCCCGGTCCTGCGCGACGACGTTGAGAATGCCGTTCGCGTCGATGTCGAACGTGACCTCGACCTGCGGCACGCCCCGCGGCGCCGGCGGGATGCCGACGAGGTGGAACTTGCCGAGCGTCCGATTGTCGCGCGCCATCTGGCGCTCGCCCTGCAGCACGTGGACCTCGACCGACGTCTGGCTGTCGGCCGCCGTGGTAAAGACTTCGCTCTTCTTCGTCGGGATCGTCGTGTTTCGCGCGATGAGCACGGTCGTCACGCCGCCGAGCGTCTCGATGCCGAGGGACAGCGGCGTCACGTCCAGCAGGACCATCTCCCCGACGCTCGGATCGCGGGCGAGGATCGCTCCCTGCACGGCGGCGCCGACCGCCACGACCTCGTCCGGGTTCACGCCCTTGTGCGGCTCCCGGGCGAAGAGCTGCTTGACGGCCTCCTGGACCTTCGGCA
>MGBU01000094.1:0-21075 GCA_001790205.1 Candidatus Rokubacteria bacterium GWA2_73_35
GACCGCCACCACGGCGGCCACGGGATCGCCGAGCATCCGCACGCGGTCGCCGGCCAGCACCGCCTCGTCCTGGATGATGCGGCCGTGGTGGTTGAAGGGGACGTCCTTCGCCGTGAGCACGGCCTCCACGCCGGGCAGCGCCAGCGCCTCCGCGGCGTCGACGCCGAGGAGGCGGGCGTGGGCGTGCGGGCTCCGCACCACCTTCAGGTGCAACATCCCCTCGCGCACGAGGTCCGCGCCGTAGCGCGCCGTGCCCGTGGCCTTGGCCATCTCCTCCCAGCAGTCGCCGAGCGGCAGGGGCGGTGGCGGCACGGCCTCGCCACGCAGCAGGGCCCCGGCCCGCTCCACCGCCTGGAAGATGCTCGAGAAGCCGGCGCACCGGCAGTAGTTGGCGCCGAGGGCCTTGACCATCTGCTCGCGACTCGGGCGCGGGTTGGCGTCGAGCATCGCCTTCGCCGTCATGATCATGCCGGGGATGCAGAAGCCGCACTGCACGGCGCCGGTCTCCGCGAAGGCCTGCTGGAGCGGGTGCGGGCGCTCGGGCGAGCCGAGGCCCTCGATGGTGAGCACGGTCGCGCCGCGCACCTTCCCGACGGGCGTCTGGCAGGCGCGGGCCACCCGCCCGTTCACCAGCACCATGCAGCTCCCGCAGCGGCCGTCGTCACAGCCCACCTTGGTGCCGGTCAGCTTCAGCTCGTCCCGCAGCACGGTGACGAGCGGCGTCTCGGGCTCGGCGGCGGTCCGCGCGGGACCGCCGTTGAGCGTGAGCTCGATCATGGAGCGCCTCCCCCCGGGCCGTGTCGCGGTTGCCTGGGCGATCCTAGCACGCGCCTCGCCAGCGGTCCTCGCCTTGACAGTCCGCGCGCGCGGGCTCTAGGATGCGCGCGGTGCTCGAGGGCCCGTGAGCGAGTGTTCGCCCGTGGATGAGCTGGCGATCCTGAAGACCCGGCTGACGGCGTTCTGCCGCGCCCACCTCGACGATCCGCAGGCGAGCGTCCTCTCGGTCGAGCGGACGCCGGGGCACGCCGGGTTCTCCTTCTTCGTCGCCGTGGAGGCGCGGGGCGCGCGGACGGACTACGTCCTCCGCGTGCCGCCGCCGCACGTGAAGCTCGAGGGCACCGCCGACGTCCTCAGGCAGGCGCGCGTGATCGCGGCGCTCCAGGGCACGGGCGTGCCCGTCCCCGTCCTCGCCTGGTCGGGCGACGATCCGCGCTGGTTCGGCCGGCCCTACTTCATCGTGCCGCGGCTGCGCGGCGACGGGCTCCGCACGGACCCGGGCGAGTGGGCCGGGGCGTTCTCCGCCGAGCGCCTGCGCCCGATGGCGCGCCAGGCGATGCAGGCGCTGGCGCGGCTCCACCGCCTGGACTGGCGGCGGTACGTCCCGGACGACGGGCCGCCGCTCGACCTCGCGGTGGACGTGCAGCGCTGGGACCGCTTCCGGGAGCGCGCGGCGGAGCCCGCCATGGTCGCCCTCGGTCCCGAGGTGAAGCGCCGGCTGCTCGAGCGCCTGCCGGCCGCCCCGCACATCGGCATCTGCCACGGCGACTACCAGTGGGCCAACCTCTTCTACACGGACGAGAGGCTCGTCGCCGTCCTCGACTGGGAGCTGTGGGGCGTGGGCGCCATGCTGACCGACCTGGGCTGGATCCTGCTCTTCGCCGACGACGCCGCGTGGGCGCACGAGGGCCGCGGCCCCTCGCGCCTGCCCGCGCCGGCCCAGCTCCAGGCGATGTACGCGGACGCCTTCGGCGCGGCCGTGGAGGACGTCGCCTGGTACCGCGCCCTCGCCGCCTACAAGTTCTCGATCATCACCGGCTTCAACCTGATGCTGCACCGACGGGGCAAGCGGCACGACCCCTACTGGGAGATCCTGCGGCCCTCGGCGAGTCGCCTGCTCGAGCGGGCGCTCGAGCTGCTCGCCGGACGGCCCTAGCCGCCACGATCGACAGGAGGAGAGCACGTGAAGGCACGGGCGCTGGTGCACGAGTTCGGCATGGGTGTCGACGTCCACGGGCGCGACAGCACGAAGGCGGCGTGCCGGGCGGTGGCGGACGCCATCCGGCATTCGAGCCTGCCGCTGCTGCGCCCGTACCTCGAAGGCGGCGGCCGCATCCTCGTCGACGTGACGGTGGGCGTGCCGGACCCCGACGCCATCGACGTCGAGCGGGTGCAGCGCGAGCTGCCCGTCGGCGAGGTCACCGTGTGCGCCGTCGAGGGCGGCCTGCGCGTCCCGGGCGCCGACACGCTGCTCGCGTGCGCCGCGATCACCGTGTGCGTGGTGGAGGAGGAGGAGCGCTAGTCGCTGCTGTCCACACGAGAACCGGGATCCCCATCTGCGGCACAACGGTGCGAGACGCTTTCGTCTCGACGAGGACGAGCCGCCGATGGCCCGCCGGCACCACGAAGTCGACTTCCAGACCCTGCTGGTCCCGGAAGCAATACAACTGGCGCGGCCGTCCCGTGCCGCTTCGGGGGCAGCCGGGCGCCCCGGGGTCTTCGCCGGCAGGCGTTGCGCCATACTGGTCCCGAGGCGACCAATGAAGTTCACGCGGATCACGACACGCCCTGACGTCTGCACGGGGAAACCATGCGTCCGCGACCTGCGGTTCCCCGTGTCGCGACTGCTGGGGTTGCTGGCCGCCGGCCAGAACCGCGACGAGATCCTGCGGGCATACCCATACCTTGAGGCGGCGGACATCGACGAAGTCCTGCGGTACGCCGCGAGCCTCGCGGAAGACGAGATCATCGAGCTGATCGGTTGAAGTTTCTGATCGACATGCCGGTGACGCCCGACGCTGGGCCGCATCTTCGGGCCGCCGGTCATGATGCGATCCACGCGGTCGATCTCGGACTCGCACGGTCGTCGGACAACGAAGTGCTGGCCGTGGCACGGCGTGAGGAGCGAGTCGTCATTACCGCCGACCTCGACTACCCATCGGCGGAGACTTGACGGCGCCGCGCAATTCGGGTGGACTTCTCGGATGGAGAAGCTGCTCGCCGGGCTTCCTCCGCGCCACGCGCCGACCGTGGAGCGATCCACCGAGCCGCGACAACTCGACCTCTTCCTCGATGGCCGTGACGCGTTCCTGGTCCATGAGGTCCTTACGAGCCTCGTCGGGCGGGACCTCGGGCGTGCCGAGACCGGCCTCGAGCGCCTCCGGGAGGAGCACCCGTTCCACCCCGATCTGCCAGCGCTCGCCT
Organism: Candidatus Rokubacteria bacterium GWA2_73_35; assembly: GCA_001790205.1. Classification (GTDB taxonomy): domain Bacteria; phylum Methylomirabilota; class Methylomirabilia; order Rokubacteriales; family CSP1-6; genus GWA2-73-35. Next base: position 3,202 of record MGBU01000094.1, read on the forward strand.
TGTTGGTCTCGGCCCTGAATTCCCCGCCCCCGTCACCGACCACCCTCGCGAGCGTCACGGCAGGCATCGAGGCGCTCCAGCAAGCCGTCGCTCCGACGGCCCAGCGCGTCCTCGGGGAGGACGCCGCGGCCTTTCTCCAGCCGTCGTGGCAGGCGCTCGCAGCGACGACGGCGAGCCTCCCGTTCGACGAGGCCCATCCGCGCGCTCACCGCAGTTGGCTCTGCCAGCAGTACGGCGACTGGGCGGCCGTGCGTGCGGGGGTCGAAGCCGAGGCCGACTGGACGACCAAGTCCCGCTTGGTTTTTCGGCTCGGCCTGGCACGGCACCATCTCGGCGAACCCGAGGCCGCGATCCGGCTGTGGCTCCCGCTCTGCTGGATGGATCCCCCGCTCTTCCGGCGGCGTGCCGGGACTCTGCCGAGCGCAACCTTGCGCGAGGGGTGGCAGGCGTTTGAGCGCGCGGTGTCCTTCGACGAGTGGCTCGCCGACGCGGCGGACCCGACGGGGTGGTTTCCCGCCTGGCTGCTCCCGCGCCACCGGGGCCTGGTCCACCTGTTCGAGGCCGACGAAGTCCCGGACGCGGGCACCGGCGCCCGAGCGTTCCGCCATCTGCTCTCGCTCGTGCCCCTCGAGTCCCAGGGGCTCAGCGATGTCCTCGTCCACCGGCGCCGCGCGCTGCAGCAGCTCAGTCCGGGCTTCTTCCGCTACTACCTCGACGTCGTGGGGCGACGCGGGTCCCGGGTCTGATTGCGGATCCGCCGATGACGTCGCCCGTCCACACCTCCTTCCAGCGCCTCCCGGCGCGGACCGCGGGCAGGAGGAAGCGGATGCCCCACCGGGCGTCTCCGTGGGTGGGTCGAGGCCGTATAATCCCCGCATGACGGTCGGCACCGTCGAGCGGGTTCTCCGGGAGTTCTTCGCGGCTCAGCCTGGCGAGATCAGTGCCGCCTACCTGTTCGGCAGCGTGGCACGGGGAACCGCCGGCCCTCGGAGCGACGTCGACGTGGCCGTCCTCTACGCGACCGCTCCGCCCGCCACGCTCGAGGGGTTGCCGCTCGATCTCGAAGGCCGGATCGAGCACCTCGTGAACCGCCCGGTCCAGGTCGTCGTCCTGAACACGGCGCCGGCGGGCCTGGTCCATCGCGTCCTCCGGGATGGTGTGCTGCTCCTCGATCGCGACCCGAGCGCCCGGATCCGCTTCGAGGTCCGGGCGCGCAACGAGTTCTTCGACCTCCAGCCCATCCTCGCGCGCTATCGGCGCCGCCCCGTCCCGGCACGGTGACCGACCCCGACCTCCTCGCGCAGAAGCTCGCCATCATCGAGACCTGCGTCCAGGAGCTCCGCACGCTGGCGCGCCCGGCGGAGATCGTCCGCGACATCCGGGAAGCCCGTTTCGTCCTGCACACGCTGCAGATCGCCATTCAGGCGGCCCTCGACGTGGCGTCGCACATCGTATCGGACGAGCGGCTGGGGGAACCCGAGACGAACCGTGAGCTGTTCGATCGCCTGGCCCGGCACGGTTGGCTGCCGGCGGACCTGGCGGCAACCATGGGGCGCATGGTCGGGTTCCGAAACATCGTCGTTCACGGCTACGGCGGCGTGAATCTCGAGGTCGTGAAGGACATCGTCGAGCACCGGCTTGCCGATCTGCTGGCCTTCGTGGCCGCCATCCGGGTCCGCCTGCCGTAGCTCCGGCGTATCCGTCGTCTCGCCGCAGGAGCCATCGCGGCCGAGACGGCGTCCGGCTTGGTCGGCCAGGCCTGGTCGCCAAGGCGCGGGAGGCCGACGACGCCCTGTGCCGAAGGAGAGCTTCAGTAGGAATCTGGTGGCCCCAACGGGATTCGAACCCGTGTTTCAGCCTTGAGAGGGCCGTGTCCTGGGCCTCTAGACGATGGGGCCGGCCAACCAGCCTATGCGTGCCGCGGGGATGGCTGGGGGAGGAGGATTCGAACCCCCGCTACGTGGTCCAGAGCCACGCGTCCTACCACTAGACGATCCCCCACCGACCCGCAAACGCGTGTTCAGCTTACCACACTCAGCGGACGACGGTCTTGAGCGCGCGCGAGGGGCGGAAGCGCGGGACCTTGGCCGGCGGGATCTTGATGGCCTTGCCGGTGCGCGGGTCGCGGCCGTCGCGGGCGGCGCGCCGGGTGACCACGAAAGTGCCGAAACCGGAGATTGTCACCCGCCGGCCTCGGCGGAGCGCCTCGAAGATGCTCGTGAGCATCGCGTCCACGGCGCGCTCGGCCGAGGTCTTCGAGCCGCCGGAGGCCTTCGCGAGGATGGCGACGAGGTCGGCCTTGGTCACCCCTTCTCTCTACTCGCGTCAGGCGGACGGTGTCAATGACGTCGTCACGCGGCGCACGGCGTCGAGGAAGAGCGCGGGCTGGAACGGCTTCTCGATGACCGGCACGTGGCCGTCGCGCAGGAAGTGCCAGGCGCCCCGGTTCGCCGTGTCGCCGGTGATGAACACGAAGCGGCGCTGGAGCGAGGGGTCCTCGAGGAGCGCGCTCCGGTAGAACTCCTCGCCGCCGCCCTCCGCCATGCGCAGGTCGGAGACGATCAGGTCGTAGCGGCGCGCGCGCACGCGTTCGAGGCCCTCGCGCCCGCCCGAGGCGACGTCCACCCGCCAGCCGGTCTGGCCGAGCAGCACGCAGACCAGGTCGAGCACCGCGGCGTCGTCCTCGACGACGAGGGCCGCGCGCCCCTGCACCACGAACGGCTGGGCTTGGGCATCGGCGTCCCCCGCGCGCGGCAGGGCGCTCGGCTGGACCGTGGGCAGCGCCAGCGTGAACACGGTGCGCCCGGGCCGGCTCTCGACGCCGAGGCGCCCGCCGTGCTCCTGCACGATGCCGTAGGAGACGCTGAGCCCGAGGCCCGTGCCGCTGCCCACGGTCTTCGTGGTGAAGAAGGGCTCGAAGACGTGCGGGAAGGCCGCGGGCGCGATGCCGGGGCCGTCGTCCTCGACCTCCGCCTCGACGGCGCGGCCGGCCTCGGCCACGCGCGTGCGCACGGTGATGTGCCCGCCCTGCTCGCCCTCGAGGATCGCCTGCTCGGCGTTCAGCAGGAGGTTCAGGAACACCTGCTCGATCTGGTGGATGTCGCCCGCGATCGGCGGCAGCTCGGGCGTCAGCTCGCGCACGACCTCGATGCCCGAGAGCGCGAGCTGGTTCTGGCGCAGCCCGAGCGTCTGCTCGACGACGACGTTGAGATCCACCGCCGTGCGCTCGGGCGGGCGCTGGCGGGAGAAGAGCAGGAGGTTGCGGACGATCTTCGCCATCCGGTCGGCCTGCGACAGGATCAGCTCGATGGGGCGCTGCAGGGGCTGCGGGATCTCGCGCGCGAGCAGGAGCTGGCCGTAGCCGACGATGACGCTGAGCGGGTTGTTGAGCTCGTGGGCGACGCCCGAGACGAGCTGGCCGAGCGCGGACATCTTGGCCGCCTGGACGAGCTGCGCCTGGGTCTCGTGCAGGCGCTGCAGGCTGTCGCGCGCGCTCGCGTACAGGCGCGCGTTCTCGAAGGCGAGCGAGGCCTGGTCGGCCAGCGCCTCGAGGGCCTGCAGCTCGGCGCCGCTCGGCTCGCGCCCGGGCGCGGCGCCGACGGCGAGCGCCCCGATGACGCGCTCATGGGTGAGCAGCGGCACGCCCGTGGTCACGCGGAAGCCGCTCGCCTCGACGCGCGCGCGCACGGCCGGCGTGAGGCGGACGGCGGGGTCGGCGAGGATGTCGCGCGAGACGACCACGCGGCGCTCGGCGACGGCGCGCCCGGCGATCCCCTCGCCCGGCTCCAGCTCGAGCGCCGCGACCGCCGTGGCGTCCACCCCCGACCAGGCGAGCGCCCGCAGGCGCCGGGTCTCGGGGTCGTGGCGGTAGACGACGGCCGCGCGGGCGTCCACCAGCCCGGCGATGCCCTGGGCGAGCAGCTCGGCGATGCGCTCGGGGTCGAGCGTGGCGGTGAGCTCGCGCCCGAGGCGCGCGAGCAGCTCGTTCACGTCGCGCCGCCGCGCGGCCTCGCGGTAGAGCCGCGCGTTCTGGGTGGCCACGGCGGCCTGCGCGGCGAGGAGGCCGAGCACCTCCTGCACCTCCTGGGTCGGCGGCCCCTGGCGGGAGATGTACGTGAGGACGCCGACAAAGCTGCCGCCGGCGACGATCGGCACGCCGTAGTAGCTCGCGCCCGGCCGCGCGGCCCACCAGCCGGGCATGCGCGTGCGCGGGTGCGTGGCGGGCGCCTCGACGAGGACGGGCCGCCGCTCCTCGACGACGAGCCCCGGCAGCCCGGACTCCGCGGGCGGCGCGGGCGGCAGGTGCTCCCACTCGGGGCCCGAGTCCACGGCGTGCCGGAACAGGCCGCTCGCGGCCTCGAGCGTGTGGACGGCCGCGAGCGCGCCCGGCCCGAGCGCGGCGGCGGCGTCGGTGATGCGCTGCATGACATCGGTCGTGTCGAGCGCGCTGACGGCCTGGCTCACGGCGGCGAGGTCGCGCAGGCGCGCGGCGCGGGCGACGGCCTCGGCGTACTTCGCGGCGTTCTGCATCGCCACCGCAGCCTGCGCGGCGAGCGCGGCGAGGAGCGCCTGGTCCTCCGGCGACCACGCGCTGCCGGCCGGCGCGTGCACCGTGAAGACGCCGAGCGTCGCCTCGCCGGTGACGATCGGCATCGCGAGCAGCGTCGTGAGCCCGGCCGCGACGGCCCACTCACGTGCGGCGACGCGCGGGTCCTCGCGCACGTCGGCGACGAAGAGCGGCGCGCGCGTCACCGCCGCGCGCCCGGTCGCGTCCTCGCCGAAGGCGAGCGCCTCGGGCATCCGCGCGAGATCGGCGGCGCCCGTCTGGATGCTCGCGGCCCGGCGCCGGAGGCGCTGGCCCGGCGCGTCCGCGACCCACACCTGCACCACGGGGACCTCGAGCAGCCGCGCCGCGGCCTGCGCGATCCGCCGCAGCACGTCGTCGAGGTCGAGCGAGCCCGTGACGAGCTGCTCGAGCGCGGCCAGCTCGCGCAGCCGGTCGGCGCGGCGCGTCGCGTCGGCGTAGAGCGTGGCGTTGTCGATCGCGAGCGCCGCCTGCTCGGCGAGGAGCTTGAGCGCCTCGATCTCCTCGGCGCCGAACGTGCGCTCGCTCCAGTGGTGGACGACGAGCGCGCCGTGGACGCGGCCCTTGGCCACGAGCGGCGCGGCGGCCACGGCCTTGTAGCCCTCGCGCGCGATCGCCGCGCGGCGCTCGGGCGGGAGCCACAGGGCCGGGTCGGTCAGGATGTTCCGCGTCGTGATCGGGCGCCGCTCGAGCACCGCGCGGCCGATCGGTCCGCCGCCGACCGACACCGCCTGGAGCGCCCGGTACTCGAGCCCGAGCCGGCCGGCCGCGCGCAGGATGCGGAACTCGGGCGTGACGCCGTCCCAGGAGACGACCAGCGCGGCGTCGGCGCCCATGACCTCGAGCGCCTTGCCGGCGATCGTGTCGAGCACCTCGTTGAGGTCGAGCGAGGAGCTGAGGGACTGGCCGATCGCCTCGATCGCGTGCAGGAACAGGGCGCGGCGGTGCCGCTCGGTGACGTCGGTGAAGACGAGGACCGCGCCCGCGGGGCGGTCGTCGGGCCCGCGCCACGGCACGCAGCGCGCCTCGAGCCAGGTGAGGCCGTCACCGGCCGCGGTCGCGTGGGGGATCTCGAGGGCGCCGGGCGTCTCGCCGCCCAGGGCGCGGTCGAGGCGCGCGGCCAGCTCGGCATCCCCGAGGAGGGGCAGGACGGTGTCCACCGGCCGGCCGAGGGCGGCGGCGCGCGCCACGCCGGTGAGCCGCTCCATCGCCCGGTTCCACTCGGACACGGCCCGCGCCGGGTCCACCGCGACCAGCGCCGCGTCGAGCGCGTCGAGGAGGCTCGGCGTCGGATCCCCCACAGGGCGAGTATCCTCCGCGTCGCCGGCCCTGTGCAATAATGAGCCGTCATGCGCCCCGCGATCGCCGGCCGGCTCGGCGCCGTCGTCCACCGCGCGTGAGTTTCACCGACCTCCGGGACTTCGTCGCCCACCTCGAGACGCTCGGCCGCCTGCGGCGCGTCACGGTCCCCGTCTCGCGCGACCTCGAGATCGCGGAGATCACCGACCGGGTCTCGAAGGGCCCGCTCGAGGGGAACGTCGCGCTCCTCTTCGAGCGCGTCGAGGGCGCGGCGATGCCGGTGCTGATCAACGCGTTCGGCAGTGCCGACCGCATGGCCGCCGCGCTCGGCGTCGCGCGGCTCGACGAGCTGGGCGCGCGCGTGGCGACGCTGCTCGACGTGCGCCTGCCCGGCACCTTCGCCGAGCGGCTCGCGAAGCTCGGCACGCTCGTCGACCTCGTCAAGGCGGGGCCGCGGCGCGTGAGCCAGGCGCCGTGCCAGGAGGTGGTCGAGACGGCCCGCCCGTCGCTCGCGGGCCTGCCGATCCTCCGCTGCTGGCCCGGCGACGGGGGCCGCTACATCACGCTGCCCGCGGTGTTCACGCGCGACCCGCGCACCGGGGCGCGCAACGTCGGCATGTACCGGCTGCAGGTCTTCGACGACATGACGCTCGGCATGCACTGGCAGACCCACAAGGGCGGCGCCGAGCACGAGCGCGTGGCGCTCGAGACGCCGGGCGCCGGCGCGCGGATGCCCGTGGCGATCGCGCTCGGCGGCGATCCGGCGCTGATCTACGCGGCCTCCGCGCCGCTCCCGCCCGGCGTGGACGAGGTCGTCTTCGCCGGCTGGCTCCGCGGCCGGGGCGTCGAGCTCACGCGCTGCGTGACGTGCGACCTCGAGGTGCCGGCGCAGGCCGAGATCGTGCTGGAGGGCTGGGTGGACCCGCGCGAGCGCCGGCCGGAGGGGCCGTTCGGCGACCACACCGGCTACTACTCGCTCGCGCGCGAGTACCCGGTGTTCCACCTCGCCGCGCTCACGCGCCGCGCGCGGCCGATCTATCCGACGACGATCGTCGGCCGGCCGCCCCAGGAGGACTACTGGCTCGGCAAGGCGACCGAGCGCCTCTTCCTGCCCGTCATCCGCCTGATGCTCCCCGAGGTCGTGGACATCAACATGCCGGCCGAGGGCGTGTTCCACAACCTCGTGATCGTCGCGATCCGCAAGCGCTACCCGGGCCACGCGCGCAAGGTGATGTCCGCGCTCTGGGGCATGGGCCTCATGATGCTCGCGAAGACCATCGTCGTCGTGAGCGAGCACGTGAACGTGCACGACCTCCGCGAGGTCGCGTGGCGCGCCACCGGCAACATCGACCCCCGGCGCGACCTCGTCCTCGTCGAGGGGCCGGCGGACGACCTCGACCACGCCGCGCTCCGCCACCGCTACGGCGGCAAGCTCGGGGTGGACGCGACCGAGAAGGGCCCGCTCGACGACGTCGTCCAGCCGTGGCCCGAGGAGATCGTCATGTCCGACGAGATCCGCGAGCGCGTGACGCGGCGCTGGAAGGACTACGGGCTCTGAGCCGGCTCGCGCGCGTCCTCGACGCGATCAAGTTCGAGCACACGGTCTTCGCCCTCCCCTTCGCGTACATCGCCATGGCCCTCGCGGCGGGCGGCTGGCCGGGCTGGTGGACGGTCGGCTGGGTGACCGCGGCGATGGCGGGCGCGCGCACGTGCGCGATGGCGACCAACCGCGTCGTGGACCGCTGGATCGACGCGCGGAACCCGCGCACCGCCGGGCGCCACCTGCCCGCGGGCACGCTCCGCGTGGGGGAGCTGCGCCTGCTCGCCGTCGCGGGCGCGGCGCTCATGTTCGTGGCGGCGGGGATGCTGAACTGGCTCTGCCTCGCGCTCGCGCCGGCGGCGCTCGCGTTCCTCGTCGGCTACTCGTACACCAAGCGCTTTACCTGGGCCTCGCACTGGATCCTCGGCTTCACCGACGGGATCGCGGCGGCCGGCGGCTGGATCGCCGTGCGCCCGGCCCTCGAGGCGCCGGCGCTCGTGCTCTGGTTCGCGCTGACGGTCTGGATCGCGGGCTTCGACCTGATCTACGCCTGCCAGGACGTGGAGGTGGACCGCGCCCAGGGCCTCCACTCGGTGCCGGCGCGCTTCGGCGTGCCCGCGGCGCTCGCGCTCGCGCGCGTGAACCACGCGCTCACGGCGCTGGCGCTCGGCCTGGACATGGCGTTCTTCAACGTGAACGGCTACATCGCGGTGCTGGTCCTCGCCGCCGTCGTCGCCGCCCTGTGGCTCTGACGCCCCCGGCCGCGTCGAGCCCGGCGCCGGCCCGCGGGCGTCGCGGGCGCGAGGGGCCGGGGGCGGGGGGGCTGCCGGCGGCCCGTGTAGGTACGGTTGCCCTCGCCCCCGCGCCGACGCACCGACACCGGGCGCGGTCCGCGCGCGGGGCGCCGGCAGCTTCCCCGCCCCCGGCCCCCCGGGCCCGCCGATGACGACGAAGGCCGAGGCCGTGCGCGCGATGTTCACCCGGATCGCGCGCCGCTACGACCTCATGAACTCCCTCATGACCGCCGGCCTCCACCACGCCTGGCGCGCGGCCGTGGCGCGCGCCGCCGCCGCGGCGCCCGAGGGCCCGGTGCTCGACCTCGCGACGGGCACGGCCGACCTCGCGCTCGCGCTCCGCGCCGCGGCGCCCGGCCGGCTCGTCGTCGGCGCCGACTTCTCCCTGGGGATGCTGCGCGAGGCGCGCGCGAAGCTCGCCGCACGGCGCGCGCGGCGCGTGCCGCTCCTCGCCGCCGACGCGCTCGCGCTCCCGTTCCGCGACGGCGCCTTCGCGTGCGTGATGTCGGCCTTCCTGCTGCGGAACCTCGAGGACCTCGAGCGCGGGCTCGCCGAGATGCGGCGCGTGACCCGGCCCGGCGGCCGCGTGATCACGCTCGACATCGTGCGTCCCGCCGCGCCGGTCTGGGGCGCGCTCGTCGGACTCTATTTCCGCCGCGTCGTGCCCGCGATCGGCGCGCTCGTCGCCGGCGACCGCCACGCCTACACCTATCTGCCGCAGTCGGTCGCGCGGTTCGTCACACCGGCGGAGCTCGGGACCCTGATGGAGCGGGTGGGCCTGCGGGACGTGAGGCGGCGGAGCCTCGGCCTCGGCACGATCGCGCTGCACATCGGCGTCGTCCCCGAGCGCGCCTAGGGTGTCGGGGCCTCCCCGTCCCCGGCCCGCGCCTCGAGCCGTGTCACCCGGCGGTCGAGCGCCACGTACGCCGTGCGGATGAGGGCGACGATCTCCCGGTGCGCGGCGTCGTTCTCGGCGCGGAACCGTTCGAGCTTGCTGTCGAGCATCAGGTGGCCCTCGGCGAGCATGCGGATGTCCGCGCCGAGGCCCTCGGCCAGCACGCCGAAGTGGCGCTTGGCCTCCTCGAAGCGATCGTCGATCTTCCGGTCGAGCCGGTGTTCGACCTCGTCCAGCCGGGCGTCGACCCGATCCAGCCGCTCCTCGACCCGATCCAGCCGGGCCTCGATCCGATCCAGCCGTTCCTCGACTCGATCCAGCCGCTGCTCGACCCGATCCAGCCGCTCCTCGATCGCATCGAATCGCCGGTCGATCGCGTCGAAGCGCTCGGTGAGGAACGCGCGCAGCTCCGGGTCCATCGCGGCCATCTCTAGCACGCCTTCGGGCGCCGGCTCAAGACGTATCCGGCTGGAGACACAGGAGACACCGGCGACACCCGCGTTGCGCTCGCCCCGGGGCTTCGCCTAAGCTTGGCGCGCCGACATGCGCCCTGCAGGAGGTGTCCCATGGCCGTCCGGTTCCGGATCCTCGCGTGTCTCCTCGCCCTCGCCGCCGCCGGCTGCGCCGAGGCCCCGCCGCCGGCGCCGCTCGCGCTCCCGCTGGCCGAGCGCGACACGCTCCGGACGGTCGTGAAGCGGACCTTCACGACCGGGGGCTTCACGCTCGAGAGCGGCCGCATCCTGCCCGAGCTGACGCTCGCGTTCGAGACCTACGGGCGCCGGGCGCCCGACGGGCGCAACGCGATCCTCGTCACCCACGGCTTCACGTCGAGCCACCACGCGGCCGGCACGTACCTGCCGACGGACCCGGTCGCCGGCTGGTGGAACGGGCTCATCGGCCCGGGCAAGGCGATCGACACGGACCGCTTCTTCGTCGTCTCCTCCAACATGCTCGGCTCCTCGTACGGCTCGACGGCGCCGGCGAGCATCAATCCCGCGACGGGCAAGCGCTGGGGCCCCGACTTCCCGGACATCACGCTCGGCGACATCGTCGGCGCCCAGAAGCTGCTCCTCGACGCGCTGGGCGTCCGCCGGCTGGTCCTGGTGGCCGGCCCCTCGTTCGGCGGCTACCAGGCGTTCCAGTGGGCGGTCACCTACCCGGACTTTGTGAGCGGGATCGTGCCCGTCGTCACCGCGCCGAAGGGCTCGGGGGGCGAGGCCGCGGTCCAGGCGCTGCTCAGCCGTTTCGCCGCCGACCCCGGCTGGAATGGCGGCTGGCACTACGACCGCGGCGGGATCGGGGCGACCATGCTCGCGCTCCGCGTGGAGACGCTGCGCCGCTACGGCGTGAACGAGCTCCTCGCCCGCACGTACCCGCGGCAGGAGGACCGCGACGCGCGCCTGCGCGTGCTCGCCCGCGCCTGGGCGCGCCAGTTCGACCCGAACTCCATGCTCGTCCTGCGCCGGGCCTCGGTGCGCTTCGACGCCGAGCGCGACTTCGGGAAGATCCGCGCGAAGGTGCTCTACGTGCTCTCGCGCACCGACCGGCTCTTCCGGCCCGCGCGCGCGCCCGGCGTCATGGACAAGCTCGCGAAGGCCGGCGTCGAGGCGCGCTACGTCGAGATCGACAGCGAGTTCGGCCACACCGCGAGCGGTCCCGAGTGGGCCAAGTGGGCGCCGGCGCTCCGCGAGTTCCTCGCGGGGCTCCCGGGTTAGACGACCCCGGCGTCCGCCAGGAAGGCGTCGAGCGCGCGCACGAAGGCCGCCGGCGCGTCGAGCACCAGGTGGTGGTACGCGCCCGGGATCTCGGCGCGCGTCGCCTTCGGCAGGGCCGCGACCATCCGCTCGGCCATCTCGCGCGGCAGGATCGGCGAGTGCTCGCCGTGCACGACGAGCGCCGGCGCCGTGATGCGCGGCAGGAGCGGCCAGGCGTCCACGGGCTCGCGCGCGGCGTAGCACGCCGGGTCGAAGCGATAGCGGACGCCGCCGGCGCGCGCGACGAGCCCGGCCCGCGCCAGGTGCTCGAGCAGCGCGGGGTCGGCGGTCGTGTCGGGCGGCAGCAGCCGGAACGTCCGCACTGCGTCCTCGGCGCTCGGGTGCAGCCGCGGCGGGCGGCGGCCGCGCGCGCGCATCCGGTCCACGCGCTCCGCGGGCAGCGCGGGCCGCGCGTCCACGATCACCGCCGCGCTCACGCGCTCGGGGTGCCAGGCGGCGAACGCCAGCGTGTTGTGGCCGCCCATCGAGTGGCCGACGAACGCCATCCGCGGGACGCCGAGCGCGTCCATGAGCCCGCCGAGGTCGGCGGCGAAGTCCTCCGTCGCGTACGCCGGCGGCACGGCCCACGCGCTCTCGCCGTGGCCGCGCTGATCGAGCGAGACGACGTGGAAGCGGTCGGCGAACGCCGGCGCGACCAAGTCAAACCAGTGCGCGTGCGCGGCGCCGCCGTGCAGGAAGCAGAGCGCGGGACGCCCGGGCGCGCCCCACTCGAGGAAGGCGAGCCGCAGGCCGCCGATCTCGAGCGCGCGCCGCCGCGCGGTCTCGCAGCCGGGCCGGGGCGTGGACACGCGACGGATTGTATCCGCAAAAGATCCCGCAAAAGATTTCCTTGGTGCGCCCCCGCGCGCGCAGTATTGTCGAGAGTACCGATGGACGCAGCGCCGGCACCGGCCACGCGAGGACGACACCTCCTGGACGGCGCGTTTGTGCTGGCGCTCCTCACGGTGTCAATCGTCGGCGGCTGGGGCCTGCTCGCCCCGCCGGCCCTGCTCGCGACGACGCTCGGCCGCCCCCAGCCCGCACCGAAGCCGCCCGCGGTCGTGGCCGAGCTGCCGCCCCGCCCCCCGCTCCGCGTCGAGCCCGCGCCGCCGCCGCTGCCGACCTGGCCCAAGACGGTCACCGGTCAGGTTCTGGACGGCGAGCGGCGGCCCGTCGCGGGCGCCTCGGTCGTCGTGGGCGGGCGGGAGCACCGGGCCGGCGCCGACGGCACCTTCGCGCTCGAGAGCCCGCCGCCCGACGCTACGCTGCTCGTCAAGGCGCCGGGGTTCGAGCGGGCGCGGGTCCGCCCCGTGCCGGGACCGGTCGAGGTCATGCTCCGGCCCCACACCGCCCGCGCGGCCTACCTCACCTACTACGGCGTGGGCGACCGCGGGATCCGCGGCCGCGTCCTCGACATGCTGGCGCGGACGGAGCTGAACGCGGTCGTGATCGACGTCAAGGGCGACCGCGGCTGGATCGTCTACCGGACCGAGATTCCGGAAGCCCTCGCGGCCGGCGCCCAGGGTCCCGGCACGCTCCGTGACTTCGACGCGCTGATGGCCGACCTCAAGGCGCGGGGCGTCTACACGATCGCGCGCATCGTCGTCTTCAAGGACAACGTCCTCGCCCGCCACCGGCCCGACTGGGCGGTGATCGACACCCGCACCGGCGCCCCCTGGGTCGACAACGAGAAGCTCGCGTGGGTGGATCCCTTCCGCGAGGAGGTCTGGGACTACAACCTCGCCATCGCCCGCGAGGCCGTGCGCCGCGGGTTCGACGAGGTCCAGTTCGACTACGTGCGCTTCCCGACCGATGGGCGCCTCGGCGCCGCGCGCTACGCCCGGCCGAACACGCGGCAGACCCGCCTGCCGGCCGTCACCGGCTTCCTCGCGCGCGCCCGGCGCGAGCTGGGCGCCATGGGCGCGTTCGTCGCCGCCGACGTGTTCGGCTACACCGCGTTCAACGAGAACGACACCGACATCGGCCAGCGGATCGAGGAGCTGGCGCCGCACCTCGACTACCTCTCGCCGATGGTCTACCCGTCGGGCTACCAGCGCGGGATCCCGGGCTACCGCAACCCCGTCGAGCACCCCTACGAGGTCGTGCGCGAGAGCGTGCGCCTGATCCGCCAGCGCTCGGCCCCCGCGAGCGTGCGCGTGCGGCCGTGGCTGCAGGACTTCCGCGACTACGCGTTCGACCGCCGGCCGTTCGGCGTGGCGGAGATCCGCGCCCAGATGAAGGGCGCGCTCGACGCGGGCGCGGCCGGCTGGATGCTCTGGAACCCGCGCAACGACTACACCGGAGCCGCCCTGCAGCAAAAGGAGGCGCTCGCCGCGCGGTGAGGCTCGCCCTCGTCCTCGTGCTCCTGCTGACCGCGGCCCTGCTCGCGGCCTCCTTCGCCTGGGCGGAGCCGCTCGCGCCCAACGAGCTGGGCCGCGTCCTGATCCTCGAGTACCACAAGATCGACTACCCGGAGGAGCGCTGGACGCGCACCCCGGAGAACTTCCGCCGCGACCTCGAGACGCTCTACGCGCGCGGCTACCGGCTGGTCGGGCTCAACGACCTGCTCGACGGGCGCATCGCGCTGCCGGCGGGCACCACGCCCGTCGTCCTCACCTTCGACGACTCCTCGCCCGGCCAGTTCCGTTACCTCGAGCGGGACGGCGCGCTCGAGATCGACCCGAAGTCGGCCGTGGGCATCCTCGAGGCGTTCGCGCGCGAGCGCCCGGACTTCGGCCGCGCGGCGACGTTCTACGTGCTGCCCGGCGCCTCGCCGCCGAACCGCCTGTTCAACCAGCCGGCGCACGAGGGGCACAAGCTCCGGTGGCTCGCGAGCCGGGGCTACGAGATCGGCAACCACACTCTGTGGCACGCGAACCTCGGCAAGTACCCCGAGGCGACGGTGCGGGCGCAGCTCGCCCGGGCGCAGCAGTGGATCCGCCGGCACGTGCCCGACTACCGGCCGCGCACGCTCGCGCTGCCCCACGGGGTCTACCCCAAGGAGGTGCGCTGGGCGCTCGAGGGCTCGGTCAACGGGGAGACCTACCGGCACGACGCGATCGTCATGGTCGCGGGCGGCGCGGCGCCGTCGCCCTTCGCGCGCCGCTTCGACCCGGTGCGGCTGCCGCGCGTCCAGGCGGTCGAGCGCGAGCTCCGCGACTGGCTCGAGCACTTCGCCCGGCGCCCCGACGACCGCTTCGTGAGCGACGGCGACCCGGCCGTGGTGACGGTGCCCGCGGGGCAGCGGGACCGGCTCCGCGCCGACCTGCCGAAGGGCCTGCGTGTGGTGGAGCGGTGAACCGTTCGAGCCGAGGCCTACGGATAAATGAGATACGACGCGCGCCGCTTCAGGAAGCTCTCCCGGTCCATCTCGGCCCAGGTCCTGAGCCGGGCGAGGTCCTCGCCCCTCAGGAGGGCCCACATCGTGGAACGGTTCACGAGGAGGTTCTGGATCTTCTCGGGCCTGAACTGGTCGCGGTGACGCGCCCGTAGCTCGCGCGCCAGCGCGAGCGCGATCGTCACCGGGCGGATCGCGTCGCGGTCGGTGACGACGAGGCGCACGCCGCCGTTCGGCACGTTGGCGTGCTTGTCGTCGGACGGCGTGAACCACACGGGCTCGAACCTGACGCCCGGGAGCCGGCGCGCCGCGAGCGCGGCGGCGAGCCCCTCGGGCTCCACCCACGGCGCGCCGACCACCTCGAACGGCGTCGCCGTGCCGCGCCCGACCGACACGTTGGTGCCCTCCAGGAGCCCGATGCCCGAGTAGAGCAGCGCCTGGGTGACGCTCCGGATGTTGGGCGAGGGGTTCACCCAGGGCAGGCCGGTCTCGTCGTACCAGAGCCCCCGGCGCCAGCCCGTGAGCGGCACCACGCTGAGCGAGACCGGGATCATGCGCTCGGCCGCGGCCATCTGCGCGAACTCGCCGATCGTGAGCCCGGTGCGCACCGGGAGCTCGTGCGGCCCCGTGAACGACTCGAGGTCGCGCTCGAGCAGCGGCCCCTCGACGACGGCGCCGGTGATCGGGTTGGGCCGGTCGAGCACGAGCACGGGGATCCGCCGGCGCGCCGCCTCCTCCAGCACGTACACGAGCGTCGTCAGGTACGTGTAGTAGCGCACGCCGACGTCCTGCACGTCGAAGACCAGGCGCGTGAGGCCCCGGAGCATCTCGGGCGTGGGCCGGCGGGCGGGGCCGTACAGGCTCCAGATCGGCACGCCGGTGGCCGCGTCGCGGCCGTGCGGCACGTCCGCCGTCGCGGTACCGCCGAGCCCGTGCTCGGGCGTGAAGATCGCCTTGAGGCGCACGCGGGGCGCCGCGGCGAGCAGGTCGATCGCGCGGCGCCCCCGCGCGTCCACGCCCGTCTGGTTGGTCACGAGCCCGACGGTCTGGCCGGCGAGCGGCGCGAAGTTCTGGGCGGCGAGCCGGTCGAGGCCGGTGAGCACGCGGGCGCCGCGCGGCGGCGCGGAGGCCCGCGCGGGCTCGGGCTCGGGCCCGTCCGCCGCCGGCCCGCTCGCCCGCGCCGCGGCCGGCGCCGCGACGGCCGGCGCGAGCGGCGGCACGAAGAGCGCGGCGCCGATGGCCGCCGCCACGCGCGTGCGCAGCTCGCGGATCCCCGCGGCGCCGCCGCCGTCGGGGTGCACGCGGTTGGTCAAGAGGATCATGTAGGCCCCGCTCGGCGGGTCGAGCCAGACCGCCGTGCCCGTGAAGCCGGTGTGCCCGACGGAGCCCGCGGGGAAGAAGGGCGCCAGCGTGGACGAGAACGGCGAGGAGAGGTCCCAGCCGAGCGTGCGCGTGCCGCGGCCGTCCGGCGCGCGCTCCCACATGAGCGCGACCGTCTCGGGCTTGAGCACGCGGCGGCCGTCGAGGCTCCCGCCGCGCAGCAGCATGCGCACGATCCGCGCGGCGTCGGCCGCGGTCGAGAACATGCCCGCGTGCCCGGCGACGCCCCCGAGCAGGCGCGCCCGCGGGTCGTGCACCTCGCCCACGAGCAGGCGGCCGTTGGCCCAGGCGGTCGGCGCGACGCGCGCGCGCGCGGCGGCGGCCGGGCGGAAGGAGGTGTCGCGCAGGCCGAGCGGGCCGAAGACGACGCGCTCCAGGTAGCGGTCGAGCCGCTCGCCGCTCACGCGCCGGACGAGCTCGCCGAGCAGGATGAAGCCGCTGTCGCTGTACTGGAAGCCCGTGCCCGGCGCGTAGCTCAGGGGCAGCCGCGCGAGCGCGCCCGCGGCCGCGGGGAAGCCCGCCGCGACGGCGCCGCTCGCCGGATACGCGGCGAGGCCCGCGCTGTGCGTCAGCAGGCGCCGCACGGTCACCTCCCGGAACGCGCGACCGCCGAACTCGCGCAGGTAGCGGCCGAGGGGCGCGTCGAGCGCGACGCGGCCGCGCTCGACGAGCGCCATCACGGCGAGCGTCGTGCCGAGCGGCTTGGTGAGCGAGGCGAGGTCGAAGATCGTGTCCTCCGTCATCGGCTCGGGCGCGGGAAGGAGCCGGCGCGAGCCGTACGCGCGCTGAAGGAGGACGCGGTCGCCCTGGCCGACGAGGACGACCGCGCCGGGGATCTCCCCCGAGGCGACGGCGTCGCCGGCCGCCTCGTCGACGGCGGAGAAGTCGAGCGCGGGCGCGGGCGAGGCGGCGAGCAGGAGACCGAGCGCGAGGAGCGCCGCGCGTGTGACGCGAGCGGCCATCACGCGGCCATCTTAGCACTGCTATAGTCGAATCCGTGGATCTCGCGGCGCGCATCGAGGCCGAGCTGCGCGAGCGCCTGGAGGCGGCGGTGGACTTCGTGTGCCTCGAGGCGCTGGTCGCGCGCCGGCGCGCGCGCGGGCTGCCCCCGCTCGAGTCCGGGAGCCCGCGCGACCGCGCGGAGTACGAGGTGAGCGTGCGCGCGTTCCTCTGCCACCTCGAGGCCAGCGTCGGACGGGACCTCGCGCCCGGGCAGGCCGCGCGCGTGGAGGCCGCCGGCCGCGCCGCGGCGGACGACGCCGCGCGGCTCGTCGCCGTCCAGATCGCGCTCGCGCGGGAGCTGCCCGACTACTGGCAGCGCTTCGAGGCCGGCCGCAGCTCGTTCAGCGTCGAGGCCGCGCTCGCGTCAGGCCGCGAGCGCCGAGGCCTGCTCGGCCGGCTCTTCCGTCGCCGCTGACCGCCAGGCCGCCAGGGCCCACAGGTTCTCGACGTCCTCGAGCGCGCGCCGCCACCGGCCGTAGCCCTCGAGCAGCGCCGCCCGCTGGGCGGCCAGCGTCGCCTCGGCCTCGTCCAGCCGGGCCCGGAGCGTCGGGTTCGCCGCCCGGATCGCGGCGAAGCTCGTGTCCGGCACCGACGCGGCAATCCGGTCGAGGAGCCGGGTGATCTCGTCGTAGAGGACACGTTCCACCGGGTTCATCGGACACCTCCGCCTTCGCTTCATAACTAAACACCTGACGACTGCCAGTGTCAAGGGCTCGGGGCAATTGCTTGCATCAGACGTTGCAAAGAAGTAGCATCAGTTTCACTCAAAGAGGAGGACGCGGATGAAAGCACGGCGGAATGAAGAGCGACGGGTCGTGTTCGTCTGCCCGCACGGCGCCGCGCGGAGCGTGCTCGCCGCGGCCCAGCTCGACCGGCTCGCGGCGCAATCGGGCGTCGCCGTGCGCGCGACCGCCGCCGGCCTCGCGCCCGACCCGGTCGTCGCGCCCGCCGTCGCCGCGGCGCTCTTCGCCGAGGGCGTGAACGTCAGCGGGCTCCGGCCGCGGCGGGTGACGCCCGAGGAGCTCGCCGCCGCCTGGCGCGTCGTCGCGCTCGGCTGCGACCCCGGTGCCCTCGCCCCGCCGGGGGTGGAGGTGCTCCGCTGGGACGACGTGCCCTCGCCGAGCGAGCACTACACGGCGGCGCGCGACCTGCTCGCCGGCCGGATCGCGGAGCTGCTCGCCCCGTGAGCGCGTGGCTCGTACTCGTCGTCCGCCTGCCCTCCCAGCCCTCGAGCCGGCGCGTGCGCGCCTGGCGCCGCCTCCGCACGCTCGGCGCGGTCGCGCTGAAG
>MGBU01000094.1:21219-25325 GCA_001790205.1 Candidatus Rokubacteria bacterium GWA2_73_35
GCTCGCGCGCGAGGTCGAGCGCCTGCGCGAGATCGACTTCTTCGACGCGCCCGGCCGGCGCGAGGTCGAGCGCCTGCGCGAGGCGGTGGAGCTCCGGCTGCGCCCCGCCTCGCCGGCGCCCGCGCCCCCGGCGCCGCTCGGCGCGCTCCGAGGCCGGCGCTGGGTCACGCGGCCGCGCCCGCACGTGGATCGCATCGCCTCGGCCTGGCTCATCAAGCGCTTCGTGGATCCCGACGCCGAGTTCCTGTTCGCGCCGGCCGAGGCGCTGCCCCCGGACGCGATCCCGTTCGACGTGCTCGGCGCCGAGCTCAGCCACGCGGGCGCGGACTGCACGTTCGAGACCTTGCTCCGCCGCGCCGGGCTCGGCGACCGGCGGCTCGCCGCGCTCGCCGAGATCGTGCACGCCGCCGACCTGCGCGACGACAAGTACCAGCGCGAGGAGGCGCGCGGCCTGGACGTCGCGCTCCGCGGGCTGCTGGCCGTGACCAAGGACGACCACGAGGTGCTGGCAACCGGCATGCGCCTGTTCGACGGGTTGTACGCCACGCTCGGAGGCGCCCGGTGACCCCGACCTTCGGCGAGGCGCTCCGGTTCTGGCTGAGGCTCGGCTTCATCAGCTTCGGTGGTCCGACGGGCCAGGTCGCGATCATGCACACCGAGCTCGTCGAGCGCCGCCGCTGGCTCAGCGAGCCGCGGTTCCTGCACGCGCTCAACTACTGCATGCTGCTCCCGGGGCCCGAGGCCATGCAGCTCGCCACCTACGCGGGCTGGCTCCTGCACCGGACCGCCGGCGGGCTGGTGGCCGGCGGGCTCTTCGTGCTCCCCTCGGTCGCGATCCTCCTCGGGCTCAGCTGGATCTACGTGGCGTTCGGGTCGGTCCCGTGGATCGCGGCGATGTTCTACGGCCTCAAGCCCGCCGTCCTGGCTATCGTCGCCAGCGCCACGATCCGGATCGGACGGCGCACGCTCCGGCATCCCGTGCTGTGGGCGGTCGCGGCGCTCGCGTTCGCGAGCCTCTTCGTGCTGCGCGTGCCCTTCCCCGCCGTCATCGTCGGGGCCGCGCTCGTCGGTCTCGTGGGCGCTCGCCTCCGGCCCGACGTCTTCAGGGCGGCGGGCCACACGGGCGGCGCGGCGCTCGACAGCCCGCCGCCCGAGCACACGCTGCCGTCGGCGCGCCGCGCGCTCCGGGTCCTCACGGTCTGGGGCGCGCTCTGGGTGGGGCCCATGGCGGCGCTCGCCGCCTGGCGCGGTACCGGCGACGTCTTCTTCCGCGAAGCGGTCTTCTTCAGCAAGGCCGCGCTCGTCACCTTCGGCGGCGCCTACGCAGTCCTGCCGTACGTCGCGCAGCAGGCGGTGGAACGCCACGGCTGGCTGACGGCGACGCAGATGGTGGACGGTCTCGGCCTCGCCGAGACGACGCCGGGGCCCCTCATCATGGTGCTCCAGTTCGTCGGCTTCCTCGCCGGGCACAACCAGGCGACCGACCTCGGGCTCCCGGGCGCCGTGCTCGGCGCGCTGACGGCGACGTACTTCACGTTCGTCCCGTGCTTTCTCTGGATCTTCCTCGGCGCCCCCTGGATCGAGCGCAGCCGCGGCAACCCCGCGCTCGCCGGCGCGCTCACCGTCATCACCGCCGCGGTCGTCGGCGTCGTCCTCAACCTCGCGGCCTGGTTCGGCTCGCACGTCCTGCTGCCGCGAGGCGTGGACTGGTTCGCGCTGGCGGTTGCCCTCGCCGCGTTCGCCGCGATGCAGCGGTTCCGCCTCGATATCGTGCCGGTCGTGCTCGGCGCGGCCGCGCTCGGCTTGCTCTACCGACTCGTGCCCTGAGGAGGCTGCCATGAAGTGGATCACTCGCGAGAAGGCCCGCGTGGACCGGATCGCCTGCCCCTGGCTGATCGCGCGGTTCATCGACCGGACGCCCGAGTTCCTGTTCGTCCCCGCCGGGGACGTGCTCGCCGTGGCCGCGCGCGAGGGCGCGACCCCGTTCGACGTGCCCGGCGCCGAGCTCGGCCACCACGGCGCGCGCTGCTCGTTCGACGCGTTCCTCGACCGCTACGGCCTGGACGACCCCGCCCTGCGCGCGCTCGCGCTCGTCGTGCGCGGCGCCGACACCGACGCGCGCGACCTCGCGCCCGAGGCGCCGGGGCTCTACGCGCTCGCCTCCGGCTTCCGCGCGATCGCCCGCGACGACCACGAGAACATGCGCCTGCAGTTCCCCGCGTACGACGCGCTCTACGCGCACTGCCGCGCGCACGCCCATGGCGCTCCCGCCTGAGGTCTGGGCCGTCTTCACGGCGAAGACGGCCCGCACCCTCTGCTACGGGTTCCTCGGGATCGCCCTGCCCGTCTACCTGAGCGAGCTGGGCCTCGGGGCGACGGCGATCGGCGTGGCCGTGACGCTGACGCTCGCCGGCAGCGCGGGGCTCACGTGGGCGGTCCGTCGGCCCGCCGAGCGCTGGGGCGGGCGCGCCGCGCTCCTGGCCCTGGCGGGCCTCTCCGCGCTCGCGGCGCTCCTGCTCCTCGGCACGCGCGCGCCGTGGCTAGTCGTGCTCGGCGCGATCCTCGGCAACGTCGCCGTCGGCGCCGGCGAGACCGGGCCGTTCCTCGCGCTCGAGCAGGTCGTGGTCGCCCGCGCCGTCGCCCCGGCGCGGCGCACGCTCGTGCTCAGCGTCTACAACTTCCTCGGCTACGGGGCGGCGGCGCTCGGCGCCGGGGTCCTGCGCTTCGGGCCCGCCTACGGCCTGCTCTTCGCCGCGTTCCTCGCCGCGGCGCTCGTGCAGGCCCTGGCGTACGCGCGCCTCGGGCCGGGCGCCCGGCCCGAGCGGCGGGCGCCGGCGGGCGCGCCGCCGTCGGCGCCGCTCATCCGCAAGCTCGCCGCCCTCTTCGCGCTCGACGCCTTCGCCGGCGGCTTCGTGCTCCAGTCGCTCGTCGCCTACTTCCTCCACGTCCGCTTCGGCCTCGGTCTCGAGGCGCTCGGCGTGGTCTTCTTCGCGACATCGCTCCTCACCGCGGTGTCGCTCCTCCTGGCCGCGCGCGCGGCCGCGCGGTTCGGCCTCCTGCCGACGATGGTGGTCTCGCACCTGGTCTCGAACGTCGTGCTGATCGCGATCGCGGCCGCGCCGAGCGCGGTCGTGGCGATCCTGCTGCTCTGCGTGCGGCACCTGCTCTCGCAGATGGACGTGCCCACGCGGCAGGCCTACGTGATGGCGGTCGTCGAGGACCGGGAGCGGGAGGCCGCGGCGACGGTCACGAACCTCGCCCGAACCGTCGCCCAGGCCGTGACGCCGTCGGTGACCGGCTGGGTCATGCAGGCCGTGGCGCTCTCGGCGCCGTTCGCGCTCGGCGGCGCGCTGAAGATCGTCTACGACCTGCTGCTCTGGTGGACCTTCCGCGACGTGAAGCTCCGCGACTGACCCCGCCCCGGTGGGTGACGGCTGGCGTGCTCGCCGCGGGTGGCTCAGCCGGGGGGCCGGGGGTGGGGGGCGCTCTCCGCGACCCGTGTGGGTACGGTCGCGACACTCGCCGCGCGCGCGGATGCGCGTCGTGCGGGGGTCGCGCGCGGGTCGGGGAGAGCGCCCCCCACCCCCGGCCCCCCGCCAGAGCTACTTGATCGCGACGGCCTTGACCTGCCGGAAATCCGTCAGCCCGGCGAGCGACTTCAGCACGCCGTCCTGCACGAGCGTGGTCATCCCCTCCGCCTTCGCCTGCGCGAACATCTCGGCGACGCGCGCCCGCGTTTGGATGAGGCGCTTCATCTCGTCGGTGGTAATGAGCAGCTCGTGGATCGCCATCCGTCCTCGGTAGCCGTTCCTGTTGCACGAGGCGCAGCCCTTGCCGCGGTAGAGCACGAACGACTCGTCGTACGCGTGTCCGAGCTTCGCGAAGGCCTCCTCACCGTACGCGGTCGCGAGCTCCTCGAACTCGCTGCGCTCGGGGTGGTACTCCGCCTTGCAGTCCCCGCAGATGCGCTTGACGAGCCGCTGCGCGAGCACGCCGAGCAGCGCGTCGGCGAAGTTGAACGGATCGAGGCCCATGTCGAGCAGACGGACGACCGTCTCGACGGCGCTGTTCGTGTGCAGGGTGCTGAAGACGAGGTGGCCGGTCAG
>MGBU01000095.1 GCA_001790205.1 Candidatus Rokubacteria bacterium GWA2_73_35
CACCGACTCCCTCATCAAGGAGGCCCGACTTGTTGCCTGAAATCTCTGACATGTTCGTGCAGACTTTCGTCCTACAAGACGGCTAGCGCGGCCGGGTGTCGGCGACTTACCGGTCACGACCTCACGTGGAGTTGTGCTGCCGCCGCGAGTTCTGTAGCGAGGATCATCTGCCGCTCTTTCTCCTCCGGCCAGCCGCGGATCGTCGCGTGACGTTCCGGCCTATTGTCCGGGTGGATTGCCAGACCGACCTCGAGAATTTCGTGCGTCATAATGTCCGCACGCGCCCGAAGCGGTCTGCCGAGCGGCCCCGCGACCAAGCGCTGACCGAGATCCCAAATCTCATCCGCGCGAAGCCCTCGGATCCGAAACACCGAGGTCTCCATCGAACGCGGCTCTGGAAGAAACGCATGATACTTGACGCGCTGATTCGTGCTGCTGAAGTGGCTCCTCGACAGCACATAACGCGAGAGTTCTTCCCTCGGTCCAGGCGGAAGCGAGAAACCGCTCCTACGCCTGCGCCGCGAAAAGCTTGCGAAGTGCGAGCGTAACAGGCTCAGGAAGCGCATCAAGGAGATGCTCGCCACCATAGAGGCGCGTATGACCCACGAGAGCGGCATAGCTCAGGCGACCGGCATCGTTCACGGACACCGTCAGCAGGCGGCGTGGCCCGAGATCCCACTCGAATGCCAGCTCACCGTCCGGGTGAGCGGACACGTTTGGCGCCGGCAGGGCGCTCGGTAGGAGAGCAACGAACGCGAACGCTTGTGCAATCGTCGGGCTCGTCACCGGTCGTCCGCCGTAGCCGTCCCAATCGGGAGCTGAAGCCTCCTCGGCTGCTTCCTCTATCCGTTCAACGGTCGTCCGGTAGACCTCCTCTACGGATAGAGAACGGCTGCTTTCTTCCGAACGAAAAAGCATCGAGCGAAGCCTCAAGGCCTCCGGCCCAACGCCGCGATCGCCACCGGACGTGCGAAGCGAGCTGGCCCAACGGATCGGCAGGGCAACGGCTGTCATTCGTAACCCTTGATCAGCTTCTCGGTGAGACTCCCGAAAAAGATCGCATTCGTGTATGTGCGCAGATCGGACAGGATTGGAAGGAGCGTTTCCTCGCTTGTGCGGAATTCACCGGTACGATAGGCGTCGATGTCGAGCAATAGAGTGGGGGCCGCGCTCTGGACACCGACCTCGAGAGCCTGGGTGACGTTCGCCGACAGCTCTCGCTCCGGATCCTGGACGACGATTCGGCTCGAGAACGAGTTGAGCACTTGCGGAATCGACGGCGGAAGTCGTGGTCCCGCCGTCAGGTACTCATCGAGATCGCCAAGCGCCGGCGGCAGGCCCAGATGATTGATGTAGCGGAGCGCGACCCGGGTAACAGCTTCCGGCCCGATCAACTCGACGTACGCACGCCAGAGCTTTAGAGCCTCAGGCAAGAGCTCATCCCAGCTCGTATAAGGTTTGAGACGATTGAATGTGAACCCGTCCACTCGAAACTGACCGATGCTCTTCTCGTCCGGCGTCTTCAGCCAGACTCCCTGCAGACCGAGATCCCGTGAGCGGACGCCACTCGGGCGCCCCCCGGCAAAGTCAACAAGGGCCTCGGTGCCCTTCCGCTCGATGCAGATCGGATACCTCGGCGCGAGCCGGTCCTTCGCTTCGCGCAGTGTCTCTGGGGCGACCTCCTTCCGCTGCACAACACGGAAGTCAACGATCGCCTCCGTAATCGGAGCGTTGCGTAAGTGTCGAATGGCGACTTCCAACCGACAATGCCTCTATAGCGCGAGCATTCGCGTTCGCAGCTTCACCGTAGTATAGCCCTCTTCTACGCTGAGGCGCCGAGGAGCGTGCGCGCCGCGCGCGCGATCGCGGGGGCGTCGATCCCGTAGTGGCGGTAGAGGTCGGCGCGCGCGCCCGACTGGCCGAAGTCGTCCACGCCGAGCGCGAGCTGCGGCACGCCGAGCGCCGCGCCGAGGAAGGCGAGCGCGTGCGAGTGGCCGTCGAGCACCGAGACGACCGGCACGCCCTCCTCGTCCGGCCCCACCAGCTCCTCGAGGTACGGGCGCGGCGCCCGGAGGCCGCGGTAGAGACGGTCCGGGCTCGTCACGACGAAGACGCTCGCGTGCACGCCCTCGGCGCGGAGCGCGCGCGCGGCGGCGACCGCCTCGGGAACCACCGCCCCCGCCGCGAAGACGTGGACCGCGCTCGCCTCCGGGTCCCACCCTGGCCCGCCGCGCGCGTCGAGCAGCCGATAACCGCCGCGAAGCACGCGCGCGCGGTAGTCGGCCGAGGGCGGCGGCGCGAGCGTCTGGTCCACGGGCCGCGTCGAGAGGCGAAGGTAGAGCGACTCGCCGGTGCCCGCCTGGATGCCGCGGAGCGCGTCGAGCAGAAGCCACTCCACCTCGCGCGCGAACGCGGGCTCCGCGTAGGCGATCCCCGGGAGCGCCACGCCGATCCCGGGCGTGATGACCGACTGGTGGGCGCCGCCCTCGGGCGCCAGGCTCACCCCCGACGGCGTGGCCGCGACCACGAACCGCGAGCCCGCGTAGAGCGCGTGGTAGAGCGCGTCGAGGCCGCGCGGCACGAACGGGTCGTAGAGGGTGCCGATCGGCAGGAGCGTCGCGCCGGCGAGCGCGCGCGTGAGGCCGAGGGCGCCGAGGAGCAGGAACAGGTTGTGCTCGGCGATGCCGAGCTCGATGTGCTGGCCCGCCGGCCCCTCGCGCCACTGCACGGCCTGCGGCAGGTCGGCGAAGACGTGGGGCCGGGCCTCGGGGAAGTAGACACCCTTGCGGTTGATCCAGCCCGCGAGGTGCGTCGTCACCGCGACGTCTGGGGAGACCGTGACGAGCGTCTCCGCGGCGGGCAGGCGCGCGAGCGCGCCGAGGACGCGCCCGAACGCCTCCTGGGTGGAGCCCTCGCCGGGGTACGCCTCGTCGAGCGTCTCGGGCACGGCCGCGCGCGGCGGCGCGGGCGCGGGCGGGGTGAAGAGCGGCGGCAGGCGCCGGATCCACTCGGCCTCGACGCTCCCGGGCGGAAAGCCGTCCCACTCGTGGCCGGGCAGGACGCCGAGCGCGTCGCGCAGGGCCTCGACCTGGGCGGGCGTCAGGAGCGCGGTGTGGTTCAGCGGGTCGCCCGCGAGCGGCAGGCCGAAGCCCTTGATCGTGTGGGCGAGGATCACCGTGGGGCGTAGGCGTTCGCGGCGCGCCGCGCCGAGCGCCGCGAGGATCAGCGCGAGGTCGTGGCCGCCGAGGTCGGCGACGAGCGCCGCGACCGCCTCGTCCGGGATCCGCCCGAGCAGCCGGTCGAGCGTCGGGTCGGGGCGGCCCGCGGCGCCGACGACGACGGCCTTGCGCACCTCGGCCGCGGGCAGCCGCAGCAGGCGCTGGTACTCGGCGTTCGACAGCGCCTCGAGCCGGCGGCGGAGCCGCGCGCCGCCGGGACGCCCGAACATCGCCCGGAGCCGGCGGCCCCAGCGCAGATCGATGACGTGGAGGCCGCACGCCTCGAAGAGGGCCCGGAGCCGGCGCGTGCGGGCCTCGGGCACCACGCGGTCGAGCGCCTGCCGGTTCACGTCCACGATCCAGAGCACGTTGCCGAGGCGCCCGACGGCCTCCTCGCCGAGCGCCTCCCACACGTTGCCCTCGTCGAGCTCGGCGTCGCCGACCAGCACGACGACGCGGCCGGGGGCCCGGCCGAGGCCGTGGTCCACCACGTAACGACCCGCGAGAGCGCCGAAGGTCGCCTGCACGGCGCCGAGCCCCATCGAGCCCGTCGAGAGGTCCACGACCTCCGGGTTCTTGCGGCGGCTCGGATAGGCCTGGAGCCCCTCGAAGCTCCGGAGCGTCGCGAGCGCCTCCCGGTCGAGCCGGCCGCGCAGGTACTGGATCGCGTAGAGCGCGGGCGCGGCGTGCGGCTTCACGGCCACGAGGTCCCCGGGGCCGAGCGCCTTGAAGTAGAGCGCGGTGAGCAGGCTCACCGCGGAGGCGGACGAGGCCTGGTGGCCGCCCACCTTGATCCCGTCCGGGGTCGGGCGAACGTGGTTCGCGTGGTGCACCATGAAGGTCGCGAGCCACAGGACCTTCGCCTGGATGCGCGCGAGGACCGCGAGCTCGTTCACGTGCGGAGGTAGGCGTGGCGCACGAGGTCCGAGGCGGCGAGCTCGGCGGCGGTGCCCCGGCCGACCACCTCGCCCTTCTGGAGCAGGAAGCCGTGGTCGGCGATCTCGAGGGTCTTCCGCGCGTTCTGCTCGACGAGGAAGACCGTCGTGCCGCTCCGGTTGATCGTCTGCACCATCGTGAAGAGCTGCTCGACCAGGAGCGGCGCGAGGCCGAGCGACGGCTCGTCGAGCAGCAGGAGCTTCGGCCGGCTCATGAGCGCGCGCCCGACGGCGAGCATCGCCTGCTCGCCGCCCGACATGGTCGCCGCGCGCTGCCGGCGCCGCTCGGCCAGGCGCGGGAACAGCTCGAAGACGTGCTCGCGTCGCCGCTCGAGATCGGCGGGCGCCCACTCGACGAAGGCGCCCATCCGGAGGTTCTCCTCGACGGTCATCTTCGGGAAGACACGGCGGCCCTCGGGGACGACGCCGATCCCCAGCTCGACGATCTGGTGCGTGCGGAGTTGGTGGATGGGACGCCCCTCGAAGCGGATCGAGCCCGCGACGGGCCGGACGATGCCGAGGATCGTCCGGATCAGCGTGGTCTTGCCGGCGCCGTTGGGGCCGAGCAGGCAGGCGACGCGCCCGGCCTCGACCTCGAGCGAGACGCTGCGGAGCATCGTGATCGCGCCGTAGCGGGTCGAGACCCCGGAGAGCTCAAGCACGCGCCGACTCCCGGCCGAGATAGGCCTCGCGCACCTCCGCGTGCGCGGCGACGACGGCGAACGGGCCCTCCGCGATCTTCCGCCCGTAGTTGAGCGCGACCACCCGCTGGCTCACGCCCTCGATCACGAACATGTCGTGCTCGATCACGATCATCGAGAGCCCCGGCAGCTCCTCGCGGACGACCCCGAGGTCCCGCATGAGCTCGGCGGTCTCCTCCGGGTTCATCCCCGCCGACGGCTCGTCCAGCAGCAGCAGGCGGGGGCGCGACGCCAGCGCGCGGCAGATCTCCACGCGCCGCCGGTCGATCTGGGGAAGCTGGCCGACGCGCTCGAAGCCGCGCCCCGGCAGCTCGCGGTTGAAGAGCGCGAGCAGGTGCGCGGCGCGCTCCACCCCCTCGCGCATCTCCGCGAGCAGCCGGCCCCGGCGCACGACCGCGTCGAGCAGGCTGGTCGTCCGGCGCGCGTGCATCCCGATCAGGATGTTGTCGAAGACCGAGAGCCCGAGGCAGAGGCGGCTCGCCTGGAACGTGCGCGCGATCCCGAGCCGCGCGATCCGGTGGGCCTCGAGGCCGACGAGGTCCCGCCCGGCGAAGCGCACGCTGCCGGCGGCCGGCGCGTAGAGGCCGGTGAGCGCGTTGAAGAACGTGGTCTTCCCCGAGCCGTTCGGCCCGATCATGCCGAGCGTCTCGCCCTCGTCCACGCCGAGGTCGACCCGGTCGAGCGCGACGAGCCCGCCGAAGCGCACGCCGAGGCCCTGCACGTCGAGGAGCCTCATCGCGTCACCGGTAGCGCCGGATCCCCGCCGGCCAGAGGCCCTGCGGCCGGTAGAGCAGCATCACGAGGATGACGAGCCCGTAGAGCAGCAGCCGGTACTCGTGCAGGAAGCGAAACCGCTCCGGCAGTGGCAGCAGGAGGCTCGCGCCGAGCACGACGCCCGGGATCGAGTCCACGCCGCCGATGATGATCACCGAGAGCATGATCAGCGAGTAGCCGAAGTCGAAGTCCGGCGGCGACACGAACCCCACCATCACGGCGTACAGCGCGCCGCCGAGGCCGATGAAGAAGTTGCCGAGGCTGAACGCGAGCAGCTTGCCGCGTGTGATCGACACGCCGGCGCACCGCGCCGCGATCTCGTCATCGCGCAGCGTGTTGAGCCCGAGCCCCAGCCACGCGTCGTGCAGCCGGCGCAGGATCACCGTCGCCAGCCACGCCGTCACCAGCGCGGCGTAGTAGAAGTTCGCGTGCGCCGGCAGCTCGACGCCGAGCACGACCGGCTTCGTGGTGAACGCGTACCCGAGGATGCGGAGCGTGGGGATGTTCT
>MGBU01000096.1 GCA_001790205.1 Candidatus Rokubacteria bacterium GWA2_73_35
AGGGCGCGCGGCGGCAGGCGCCGGCTCACGAGCGCGCCGAGCTGCGCGCCCGGGACCGCGCCCGCGACGACCGCGAGCGTCGGCGCCCAGGGGATCTGGCCCGTCACGAGCTTGCCCAGGAAGCCGGCGACCGCCCCGAGCGCGGTGATCGCCAGCGAGCTGCCGATCGTGACGCGGATCGGGATGCCCACGACGGCGAGCAGCAGCGGGACGAGCAGGAACGCCCCGCCGGCGCCCACGAGCCCGGCGGCGACGCCGACGCCGGAGGCGACCGTGGCGGCGCGCACGGGGCTGAACGCGACCCGCGCCGCGTCCGCCTCGGCGTCGTCCCGCCGCCCCGGCGCCACGATCAGCACCGCCGCGGCGCTCACCATCAGGGCGAACACGCCCAGCAGCGCGCGCTCGTCCGCCCACTTCGAGGCGAGCGCCCCGACGAGCGACCCCGCCGCCATCGCGACGCCCCCGATCCAGGCCAGGCGCGCGCTGACCGCGTGCCGGCGCCGGTGGGCGAGCATGCCCGAGACCGCCGCGACCAGGACCTGCGTCATCGTCACGCCGGCGACGGCCTTCACGTCGAGCCGGCCCGCGCCGAGCGCCGGCGGCACGTAGAGCAGGAGCGGGATCATCACGATCGCGCCGCCCACGCCGAGGAGCCCGGCGACGAACGCGCCCAGCAGGCCGAGCGCCAGCAGCGTGAGGGCGAACGCGAGCGTCACCGGGGGCCCCAGCCGCGCTACCTCCGGCTCGCCCACCAGGCCGCAATGTCGGCGAGCTGCGGGTCGGGGATCGCCTTGAGGAGCGCCTTCTGCGCGGTGAGGGCCGGGTCGCCGGGGCTTCGCGTGTCGGCCTTGAACAGCAGCATCTGGTTCAGGAGGTAGCCGGGCGGCTGGCCCGTCAGGTCGGGCGCGCCCTTGCTCCGATCGCCCTTGCCCTCGGCGCCGTGGCAGGCGACGCACGGCTGCGCCGCCGTCCCCCCACGCTCGACGGCGGCCGGGTCGGGCGCGATCGGCGTCGGCGCCTTCGGCCGCGCCGCGAAGTAGGCGGCGACGTCGTCCACGCCGAGGCCGAGGACCATCTTCGCGTAGGGCTCCATCTCCGCGGCGGGGCGCCGGCCGGCGGCGTAGTCCTCGATCGCCTTCTTGAGGTACCAGGCCGGCATGCCCGCGAGCACGGGCACCGTGTCCGAGCGGCTCGCGCCGTCCCGGCCGTGACACGCGCTGCACGCGAAGACCTTCGTGTAGCCGGGGTCGCGCGGCCCGGCCGGCGTGGCGGCCGGCGCGACGAGGCCCAGGACCGCGACGAGGCCCAGGACGCAGGCGGCCGGACCGGCGAGGGCTCGGTGGGAACTCGTCATGACGCGCTCCTCCCGCATCGCGGCTAGGCGAGGACGTCGTCCCAGATCGACCGGGCCCACGCCAGCGCGTTCCGGCCCGAGGCGGCCGACTGGCCCGGCGTGAGCTTCTGCTCGACCTGGACGACCTTCCCGTTCTGGATCCGGTAGGCGTTGATCACCGCCATCGCCTCGACGTCGTTGACCCAGCTGTAGCAGACGTTGACCGGCGCCATGGGCTCGGGTGGCCGCCCGGCGAGCAGCCGGACGACCTGGTGCGCGCAGATCTTGCCCATCGCGTTCGCCATCGTCCCCGACTTGGGCACCGGCAGCCCGATCGTCGAGTCGCCGACGACGTGGATCCCGGCGTGCTTGACCGACTCGTAGGTCACGTGGTTCACCTCGCACCAGCGGCCGTCGGCGCCGACCAGGTCGGCCCGGACCGCGATCGTGCCCGCGCGCTGCGGCGGGATCAGGTTGACCACGTCGTAGCGGAGCCGGTCGCCGAAGTCCGTCGTGACCTCGCGCGCGTCGGGGTCCACGCGCACGACCCGGTTCGAGGGGCGGTACTCGAGGTTCGGGTACGCCCGCCACGCGGCGCGGAAGAGGCCGGTCTTCGAGATGATGTTCGGGCTCGCGTCGAGCACGATCAGCTTCGCCCGGGGCTTCTGCCGCTTGAGGTACCAGGCGACCTGGCACGCGCGCTCGTACGGTCCCGGGGGACAGCGGAACGCGGGCGGCGGGATCGAGAGCACGACCACGCCGCCGTCACGCACCGCCTGGAGCTCCCGGGCGAGCGCGACCGTCTGGGGCCCCGCCTTCCACGCGTGCAGGACCCGGTCGCCCGCCGCCGCGAGCCCCTCGACCTGCTCCGTCTGGAACTCGATGCCCGGGGCGACGACGAGCCGGTCGTACTCGAGGTAGCCCTCGTCCACCCGGACGCGCTTCCGGTCGGGCTCGATCGCGGAGGCCTCCCGGTGCAGGATCCGCACGCCGTGCGCGCGCAGGCCGCCGTAGCCCCGGGTGAGGCTCTCGAGCGTCCGGACGCCGCTCAGCACGAGGTTCGACATCGGGCAGGACACGAAGCGCCGGTTGGGCTCGAGCAGGATGACCTCGATCCCCGGGTCGCCGAGCTTCACGTACTTGGCCGCGGTCGCGCCGCCCCAGCCGCCGCCGACCACGACGACGCGCGGGCCGCGCCGCGGGAGGAAGTCCCCCCGCACCGCGGGGGCGCAGCCGCCGAGGACACCGAGCCCGAGGCCGAGCCCCGAGGTCCTGAGAAACGCTCGCCGTGACACGACCGTCATGATGACCCTCCCGCCCGCACCGCGCGGGACGATCCCGTATGGTACACCCGCCTCAGAGCGCGCCGAACCGGCGCGACTCCTCGTTCCAGGTCGCGAACGCCGCCCACGCCGCCATGACGAGGACGACGAGCAGGATGGCGCCGCTCCAGCCGACGAGCGCCGGCAGGAACACCGCGACGCCGAGCTTCCGCTGGAAGCCCGTGCGGACCAGGACGAGGCGCGTGAGCGAGGCGCCGAGGGCGAAGCAGGCCACGGCGGCCCAGAGCTTCACCTGCCCCTCGCCGGCGCGCCAGATCGAGCCCGCGCCGCACCCGCCGGCGAGGGTCATGCCCACGCCGAAGACGAGCCCGCCGGCGAGGGCCCCGAGGCCCGCGGAGGCGAACACCCACTCGCCCCGGTCCTTGAGGTCGGTGAACTTGAGGATCGTGAACCCGAGCATGCTCACGACCACCGTGAGGGCCGCCGCGCGCGTGTGCGCGCCGTCACCCGTCAGGAAGGGCTCGCGGAAGGCGCGCACCAGGCAGAAGCGCGAGCGCTGGAAGATCACGCCGAAGGCGACGCCGAACAGGAGGAAGACCCCCTGCGGCGCATAGCCGGCGCGCCCGTAGGCGAAGGCCAGCGCCAGGAGGAGGAGGAGGAGAAGTCCCCCGGCGAGCGGCTGGCGGCTCGGGCGGTCGGTCGCGGCGGCGCCGAGGACCCGGGCCGCCCCGCGCGACCACGCGGGCCGGTGCTCCATCTCCCAGAGGAGATACCGGAGCCCGAGGAACGCGCCGGCCGCGAGCCCGAGCATCATGGCGAGGCCGGCGAGCGAGAGCGCGCTCGTGGCGCTCAGGAAGCCGCCGATGTTGCAGCCGAGCGCGAGCATCGCGCCCACGCCCAGGAGGAGCCCGCCGGCCGCGCCCTTCGCCAGCTCGCCGCGCGGCGGCACGCGGACGGCGAACTCGCCCGCCAGGAGCGCGGCGGCGCCGCCGCCGGCGAGGACGCCGAGGTTCAGCAGCGAGCCCGAGTAGAGCCAGGGCGCGAGCAGGTCGGGACGCTCGACGAGCCCCAGGCCCACGAGCGTCCAGTCGCCCCAGTTGCGCATCCCGTCGGAGGCCGTCCACGGCCGGTCGAAGGCGAAGAGGAACACGTTCACGGTCGCGACCAGCAGCGCCGACGTGAGCACGGGCCACGGGCGCCGGAGGCGCGCAGCGTGCCGCGCCGCGAGGGCTCTCACGGGGCGCGCCGGACCGGGAACCGCACCACGCCGTTCGCCGCCGAGCGCTCCATCGCCGCCGCTCAGTGCTTCTCGGCGCGCTCGCGGTCCGCCTTCGCCTCCTTGACGATCTTCTCGGCGATGAAGGCGGGCACCTCCTCGTAGTGGGAAAACTCCATGGCGTAGCCGCCGCGGCCGCCGGTCATCGAGCGCAGGGTGGACTCGTACGTCAGCATCTCGGCCATCGGCACCGCCGCGCGCACCACCGCGGTCTCCCCCGCCGGCTCCATGCCGAGGATGCGGCCGCGCCGGGAGTTCATGTCGCCGATCACGTCGCCGGCGTGGTCGGACGGCGTCGTCACCTCGACGGTCATGATCGGCTCCAGCAGGATCGGGTGGGCGTCCACGAACACCTTCTGCAGGCCCATGGACGCGGCGATCTGGAACGCCATGTCGGAGGAGTCCACGTCGTGGTAGGAGCCGTCGTAGAGCGTCACCTTCGTGTCCACGATCGGGTAGCCGGCCAGGATGCCCTTCTTCATGCAGTCGCGCACGCCCTTCTCGACCGACGGGACGAAGTTGCGCGGGATGGCGCCGCCGAAGATGTCGTCCACGAACTCGAAGCCGCCGCCGCGCGCCAGCGGCTCGACGCGGAGCCAGGTGTCGCCGTACTGGCCACGCCCGCCCGTCTGCTTCTTGTACTTGCCCTGCCCCTCGGCGCGCCCCTTGACGGTCTCCTTGTACGGGATCCGCGGCGGCAGCAGGTTCACGTCCACGTTGTACTTGCGCTTCATGCGCTCCACGACCATCTCCACGTGGAGGCTGCCGACGCCCGAGACGAGAAGCTGCTTCGTCTCCGGCTCGTAGTGGTAGTGGATCGTCGGGTCCTCCTCCGCGACGCGGGCGAGCGCGCTGGAGATCTTGTCCTCGTCGCCGCGTGTCTTCGGCTGGATCGCGAAGGAGATCGCGGGCTCCGGGAACACGATGCGCGGCAGCTCGAACGGCTGCGCCTCGTCGCAGAGCGTGTCGCCGGTGAGCGTCTCCTTGAGCTTCTGCGCGACGCCGATCTCGCCGGGCCCGAGCGCCTCGACGTTCTTCTGCGTCTTGCCCATGAGCCAGGACACGTGCCCCATCCGCTCCTTCACCCCGCGGCCCGGGTTCAGGAGCGTCGAGTCCGCCTTGAGCGTGCCGCTCAGCACGCGGAAGATCGACAGCTTGCCCATGTGCGGGTCCGAGAGCGTCTTGAACACGAGCGCGGTGACCGGCGCCTGGGGATCCGGCGGGCGCGTGCCGGCCTGCTTGGCCTTGACGTCGGTGCCCGCCACCGCGCCCCGGTCGGCCGGCGACGGGAACTCGTGGACGATCAGGTCGAGGAGCGCCGTCGTGCCGAGGTTCCGCGACGCCGCGACGCAGAGCACGGGGACGATCCTGCCGTCCGCGATGCCCGCCCGGAGCGCCCGGAGCATCTCGGGCTCCCCGAGCGAGCCCTCCTCGAGGTAGCGGCTGAGCAGCTCGTCGTCGGTCTCGGCGGCCGCCTCGACGAGCTTCTCGCGGTACTCCTTGGCGCGGTCGCTGACGTCGCCCGGGATGTCGGCCTCGCTCGCCTTGCCGTCGGCGTAGACGACGGCCCGCATCCTGCCGAGGTCCACGTAGCCCTTGAAGCCGCTCTCCTCGCCGATCGGAATCTGCAGCGGCACGACGCGCCCCTTGAGGCGGCGACCGATCGAGTCGAGCGTGCGGTAGAAGTCGGCGCGCTCGCGGTCGAGACGGTTGACGACGACCACCCGTGGCAGCTCGAACTCGCTGGCGAACTTCCAGACCTTCTCGGTCTGCACCTGGACGCCCGCGACGGCGTCCACGACCACGACCGCGGTCTCCACCACCCGGAGGCCCGCCCGCGCGTCGGCGATGAAATCACCGTAGCCGGGCGTGTCCACGAGGTTGATCCGGTGTCCCTTCCAGTCGCAGTACGCCACCGAGGTGTTGATCGAGATCTTGCGCTTGATCTCGTCCGGGTCGAAGTCGGTGGTGGTCGAGCCGTCGTCCACCTTTCCCAGGCGCGTCACGGCGCCGGCGGTGAAGAGGAGGGCCTCGACGAGGGACGTCTTGCCGACGCCGCCGTGTCCGACGACGCCGACGTTCCGGATCTTTCCGATCTCGATCGTCATTGACCGGCCTCCTGGGACGGGCGATGCGGTGGGGCCGATGCTACCACCGAATGCCGGAGGCGTTAAGCCCCGACGGCGCGGCGCACCCGCGCCAGGATCTCCTCGTCCGTGCCGGCGAGGTCCGTCGGCGCGGCGAGCGGCGGGGGCTCGTACTTCAGGCCGGCGCCCGTGAAGACGAGCACGACCTCCGCGTCGCGCGCGACCGCGCCGCGGGCGAGGAGGTCCTCGAGCGCCGCGACCAGCGCCGCCGACTCCGGCGCCGTCCAGATCCCCTCGACACGCGCGACGAGGCGCTGCGCCTCGCGGATCGCGTCTTCGCTCACCGCGACCGCGCCGCCGCCGGTCTCGCGCAGCACGCGCAGCATCTGGCGGCCGGCGAAGGGCGACGGCACGCGCAGGCCGGCGGCGTGGGTCGTCGGGTTCTCCCACGCCGCCGTCGTCTCGGCGCCCTCGGCGAAGGCCCTCACGACCGGCGCGCAGCCCTCCGCCTGGACGGCGTAGAAGCGCGGGAGCGCGCCGGCGACCCAGCCGAGCGCCCGGAGCTCCTCGTAGCCTTTCGGGATCCCGACGAGGCCCGTGCCGCCGCCCGTCGGGTAGAGCAGCACGTCGGGCATGCGCCAGCCGAGCTCGGCGGCCAGCTCGAGGCCGATCGTCTTCTTGCCCTCGAGGCGGTACGGCTCCTTGAGCGTGGAGAGGTCGAACCAGCCGAGCGCGGGCGCCGCCTTCGCGACGACCCGCCCCGCCGTCGCGATCGAGCCCTCGAGCGTGAACACGTGGGCGCCCGCGAGCAGCGCCTCGGCGATGTTCGCCGCCGGCGTCGACCGGGGCACGATCACCGCCACCGGCAGCCCGCAGCGCGCCGCGTACGCCGCGGCCGCGCCGCCGGCGTTCCCCGCCGAGGGGATCACGAAGCCCCGCGCCCCGAGCGTCCGCGAGCGCGTGACCGCCATCCCGAGCCCGCGCGCCTTGAACGAGCCCGTCGGGTTCTGGCCCTCGTCCTTCGCCCAGAGCGTCGTCATCCCCAGGTGCGCGGCCAGGCGCGGGAGCGCGAGCAGCGGCGTGCCTCCCTCGCCGAGCGTCACCGGCGTCTCGCCGTCGTCGAGCGGCGTCAGCTCGCGGAAGCGGTACATCCCGGGCGGGCGCGCGCGCAGCGCGTCCTTCGTGACGCTCGCCCGCACGCGCGCGAGGTCGTACCGCACGGCGAGCATCTGGCCGCACCGCTCGCAGACCGTGAGCAGGCGCTTGGGGTCGTGGCGGTGACCGCAGACGGTGCACTCGACGTGGCTGACGAAGCTCATCGGGCTCTCACGGCGCGACGACGCGGTTGGCGAGCACGCCGATCCGCTCGACCTCGGCCTCGAGCCGGTCCCCGGCCTTCAGGAATCGGCCGAGCGCCGCGCCGACGCCCTCGGGCGTCCCCGTTGCGAGCACGTCGCCGGGGAGCAGCGTGAAGCCCTGCGAGAGCACGCTGACGCACTCGTCCACGGGGAAGATCATCTTCGAGGTGTGGCTCGACTGGCGCGTCTCGCCGTTCACGCGGAGCGCCACCGCGAGCGTCCTTGAACGAGCCCGTCGGGTTCTGGCCCTCGTCCTTCGCCCAGAGCGTCGTCATCCCCAGGTGCGCGGCCAGGCGCGGGAGCGCGAGCAGCGGCGTGCCTCCCTCGCCGAGCGTCACCGGCGTCTCGCCGTCGTCGAGCGGCGTCAGCTCGCGGAAGCGGTACATCCCGGGCGGGCGCGCGCGCAGCGCGTCCTTCGTGACGCTCGCCCGCACGCGCGCGAGGTCGTACCGCACGGCGAGCATCTGGCCGCACCGCTCGCAGACCGTGAGCAGGCGCTTGGGGTCGTGGCGGTGACCGCAGACGGTGCACTCGACGTGGCTGACGAAGCTCATCGGGCTCTCACGGCGCGACGACGCGGTTGGCGAGCACGCCGATCCGCTCGACCTCGGCCTCGAGCCGGTCCCCGGCCTTCAGGAATCGGCCGAGCGCCGCGCCGACGCCCTCGGGCGTCCCCGTTGCGAGCACGTCGCCGGGGAGCAGCGTGAAGCCCTGCGAGAGCACGCTGACGCACTCGTCCACGGGGAAGATCATCTTCGAGGTGTGGCTCGACTGGCGCGTCTCGCCGTTCACGCGGAGCGCCACCGCGAGCGTCTGGGGATCGGGGATCTCGTCGGCGGTGACGAGCACGGGGCCCATCGGGCAGAAGGTGTCGAGCGACTTGCCCTTGAACCACTGGCCGTGGCGCTTCTGGAGATCGCGCGCGGTCACGTCGTTGACGATCGTGTAGCCGAACACGTGCCGGAGCGCGTCGGTGCGAGGGACGTCGCGGCCCGGGGTGCCGAGGACCGCCGCCAGCTCCACCTCGTAGTCGAGCTCCCGCGTGCAGGCGTGGTGCACGATCCGGCCCCCCGGGGCCAGCACGCACTCGGGCGCCTTCGTGAAGTACACGGGGTGCGGCGGCGCCTCGGCGCCGCGCTCGGCGGCGTGCTCCCTGTAGTTGCGCCCGAGGCAGAAGACGTTGCGCGCCGGGCGCGGGATCGGCGCCTCGAGCCGCGCGCGCGCGGCGGGGATGCCGAGCTTCCGCTCCACGAGGCCGTCGACGCCGTCGCGCTTCCACAGCGCGAGCCCGTGCGCCCGCGCCTCGCGCGCGGTGGCGAGTGCGGCGGCGCCGCCCGCGATCAGCTCGAGCATCGTCCGCGGGAACCCGCCGCGCCCGTGGCGCACGGCCTCCCGCTCCCGCGCGAGGTCCGTCGCGAGCGCGGCGAGGTCCAGGATCACGTCGCCTTCGTGGGCGCCCACGTGCGGCCGCGACGCGCGTTTCCGGTACGTGCAGAGTCGCATACGGTCATGTCTCCTTGAGCAGGACGACGGGGACACGGGCGGGCCGCTTTCCCCGTTCGGCGGGCGGCGGCGGCGCGCGGCCGCGCGCCACGTAATCAGAGGGATTGGTGCATCGCGGTGCGTGAGGGCAGCGGCACGCCCCGCTCGCCCGCAATCTCGTCGAGCTCCTGCGGCAGCGCGAAGCGGACGTCCTCCTCCACGACGTGCACCTCCCGGACGGCGACGCCGCGACCGGCGAGCGCCTCGACCGTCTGGCTCACGAGCACCTCGGGCGTCGACGCCCCCGCCGTCACGCCGACGCGGCGCGCGCCGGCCAGCCACTCCGGCCGGATGTCGCGCACGTCGTTGATGAGGTAGGCGCGCGTGCCGGCCATCTGCGCCACCTCGACGAGGCGGTTGGCGTTCGAGCTGTTCGCGGCTCCGATGATGAGCAGCACCTCCACGTCGCTCGCGAGCCGCTTGACGGCCGCCTGCCGGTTCTGCGTCGCGTAGCAGATGTCGTCGCGCGAGGGTCCGACGATCCTCGGGAACCTCCGCCGGAGGGCGTCGATGACGTCCCGGGTGTCGTCCACCGAGAGCGTCGTCTGGGTCAGGTAGGCGATCTTCTCGGGGTCGGGGACCCGGAGCCTCTCGACCTCCTCGGCCCCCGCGATCACGTGGATCCGGTCCGGCGCCTCGCCGAGCGTGCCGATGACCTCGTCGTGATCGGCGTGGCCGATCAGCACGATCGAGTAGTTCTCGCGCGCGTAGCGGATGGCCTCGAGGTGCACCTTCGTCACCAGCGGGCAGGTCGCGTCGATCACGCGGAGCCCGCGGCGCGTGGCCTCGACGCGCACCTCCGGGGAAATCCCGTGCGCGCTGAAGATGACGGTCGCGTCGTCCGGCACCTCGGTGAGCTCGTCCACGAAGATCGCGCCCTTGGCCCGCAGCGCCTCGACGACGTAGCGGTTGTGGACGATCTCCTTGCGCACATAGACGGGCGGCTGGCAGACGCTGAGCGCCAGCTCGACGATGTCGATCGCGCGCTCCACGCCGGCGCAGAAGCCGCGCGGACCCGCGAGGAGGATCTCGGCGATCGGCAGGCTCATGGACGACACCCCTTCACGTCAGCGGAAGTAGTAGGAGAGCCCCGCCACGCCCACGTGCGATTCCCAGCCGCGGTTGGGCGTGTCGACGTTGCCGTTCGAGTTGTGCAGGTAGCGGTAGCCGGCGTAGACGGCCGTCGAGTCGCTCA
>MGBU01000097.1 GCA_001790205.1 Candidatus Rokubacteria bacterium GWA2_73_35
CGAACGCGGTGCCGTGGTCCACCGAGACGCGCAGGAAGGGGAGGCCGACCGTGACGTTGACGCCGGAGAGGCCCGTCCAGTGCTTGCGCGTCTCGTCGTACTCGAAGCCGAGCGTCTTCACGGGGATGTGGCCCTGGTCGTGGTACATCGCGACGACGATGTCGAACTCGCCGCCGCGCGCGCGGGAGAACACGGTGTCCGCGGGCAGCGGGCCCGTGACGGCGAGCCCCGCGGCGCGCGCCGCCTCGATCGCCGGGGCGATCGCGGTCCGCTCCTCGTCGCCGAACAGCCCGTCCTCGCCGGCGTGCGGGTTGAGGCCGGCGACCGCGATGCGCCCGCGCGGCCGCCCCAGACCCTCGAGCGCCTGCTGGGCGAGCCGGATCGTGCGGAGTACGCGCTCGCGCGTCACGAGCTCGGGCACGCGGGAGAGCGGCACGTGCGTGGTCACGTGGATGACCCGGAGATCCTTGCCCATGAGCAGCATCGCGAAGTCGCGCGTGCCGGAGAGCGCGGCGAGGATCTCCGTGTGGCCCGCGTGCGGCACGCCCGCCGCGGCGAGGGCCTCCTTGTTGATGGGCGCGGTCACGATGCCGCGGATCTCGCCCGCCTGCGCGAGCGCGACGGCGCGCTCGACGTACGCGTACGCGGCGCGCCCGGCCTGGGCACTCACCTCCGCCCGCCGCAGCGCCGCCATGTCCACGTTCGCGAGGTCGAGCACCTCGAGGGTGCCGGGCTCCCAGCGGCAGTCCGCGACCCGCGCCACCGCGGAAAGCGCGAGCGGCGAGCCGACGAGGGCGAGCGCCTCGCGCATGGCCGCGGCGGCGCCGACGACGACGGGCCGGCTCGTCCGGACCGCCGCGGGCTCGGCACAGGCGCGCGCGACGATCTCGGGCCCGATCCCCGCGGGGTCGCCCATGGTCACGCCGAGGATCGGGCGCGTCACGCGCGGGGCTCCGCGTGGAGGGCCACGAGAAGGTCGGGCGCGCCGAAGCCGCCGGCCTTCGTGAGCAGGACGAGCGGGGCGCGCGCCGGCGTCCGGAGCCGGCCGAGCGCGAGCCCCGCGCGGGGCGCGCCCAGGAGGTCGATGCGCTCGGCGTCGAGCGCCTGGTAGAGCGCGACCGCGGTGTCGCCGCCCGTGACGACGACGAGGTCCCAGTCCTGCTTGTCGAGCGCGCGGCGGGCCTCCGCGGCGAGCGCGGCGGCGACCTCGCGCGGGTCGCCGGCCGGGGCGGCGGGCGCCGCGAGCACCTCGAGCCCGGCGCGCCGCGCGGCCGCGACCTGGGCGTGCGTCGCCGGATGACGGCTGCCCGCGACGACGAGCC
The DNA here is from genome assembly GCA_001790205.1 of Candidatus Rokubacteria bacterium GWA2_73_35. Taxonomy (GTDB): domain Bacteria; phylum Methylomirabilota; class Methylomirabilia; order Rokubacteriales; family CSP1-6; genus GWA2-73-35. The sequence goes on from MGBU01000097.1 coordinate 1,323, forward strand.
AGCGGCCGCCCGGCGGGAGCGCGGGCGGCGGGCCCGCGAGGCCGAGCCGGCGCGCCAGCGCCCCCGCGAGGCCGGCGGAGCCGGCGAGCAGCGGCGCGGCCGGGCCGGCCGCGAGCGCGGCGTCGACGAGGGCCGCGAGGTCCTGCTCCGTCTCGGCGTCGGCCACCGCGACCGTCCCGGTGAGGCGGCGGAGACGGGCGGCGAGCGCCGCGGGGCCCGCGCGCACCTGGGCGAGGGGAAGGCATGCGACCGGCCGGTCGAGCGCCGGCCGGAGCGTCTCCACGACGTGGGCGGCCGCGGCGCCGTCCACCCGGAGGACGCCGTCCTGGACGACGCGTCGCTCGGCGGGAAACGCGGGCGTGACGAGCGCGCCCGCCACGCCGGCCGCGCGCAGGAGCGCGCCGATCTCGGCGCCCACGGGGCCGCGCAGCGTGGAGTCGATCTTCTTGAACCACGCGCCGCCGGCGCCGCGCGCCGCCGCGACCGCGCGCTCGACGCGCGCGGCGGCCTCGGCGGCGCCGAGCCCCCGCGACTCCGTGTCCACGACGGAGACCGCGCCCGCGGCGCGGCCGGCCGGCCACACGGTGACGGGCACGGCCGCTCGGCCGGCGAGGAGCGCGCCCGAGTCGCACGCGCCCGTGAGGTCGTCGGCGAGGATCGTGAGGGCCATGGAATACGCCCCACTATAGCAAGTGTTTACAGATCGTCCACCGTCGCCGGGGGTATACTTCGAGGCAGCCGATGCCACGCACGCAGGCGCTCGTCGCCGTCCTCACCCTGGCCCTCGTGGTCTCGGGTGGCGCCCTCGTCATCGCCCTCCGGCCCGCGCCGGAGGCGCGCGTCGGGGAGGCGGCGCCCGCGGGCCCCGAGGCCGCCGCGCCCGTCCGGGCGGTCGCGCTCAAGGCGCGCGCCGGGCGCGTGCTCGGCTTCGACGAGGCCGTGCGCGAGCTCAACCTGATCCGGCCGTCGCGGCGGAAGCTCGCCGAGGACTTCGGCGCGCCGCTGCTCGACGGCCGGCGGCTCGAGCTCTCCGCGCAGCGCGGCAAGACCGTGATGATCAACTTCTGGGCGACGTGGTGCCCGCCGTGCCGCGAGGAGATGCCTGCGATGGAGCGCCTCTGGCGCCACCACCAGGACCAGGGCTTCGTGATGCTCGCCGTCTCGGTGGACAGCGTCACGGCCAAGGTCAAGCCGTTCGTCGCCGAGCACGCGCTCACGTTCCCGGTCCTGCTCGACCCGGCGATGGACGTCGCGAACGCCTACGGCGTGCGGGCGCTGCCGTCGACGTTCCTGGTGGACCGCCGCGGGTACCTGACCGCGCTCGCCCTCGGCCCGCGGCGGTGGGACAACGACGCCGCGCACTCGCTCGTCGAGGCGATGCTCCGCCGCTGATGGGCCAGTCGGTCAGCGTCGCGGTCGCGTTCGGCGCCGGGCTCTTCTCGTTCCTGTCGCCCTGCGTGCTCCCGCTCGTCCCGTCGTACCTCTCGTTCATCACCGGCATGTCGGTGGGCGACCTCGGCGCCGACCTGGGCGCGGCGGTGCGCCGCCGGGTGCTCCTGCACGCGCTCGCGTTCATCGGGGGATTCTCGCTCGTGTTCGTAGGGCTCGGCGCGTCGTTCAGCGCGCTCGGGCAGTTCCTGCTCGACTACCGGGAGGTGATCCGCCGGGTCGGCGGCGTCCTGATCATCCTCTTCGGCCTCTACATCGCCGGGCTGCTGAGGGTCGGGCTGCTCGGGCGGACCACGCAGTGGCAGCTCCGGGAGAAGCCGGCGGGCTATCTCGGCTCGCTCGTGGTCGGCGTGACGTTCGCGATCGGCTGGACGCCCTGCGTGGGCCCGATCCTCGGGGCGATCCTCTCGCTCGCGAGCACGACGGAGAACATCCAGTGGGGCGTCGGGCTCCTCCTCGCGTACTCGGCGGGGCTCGGCGTGCCGTTCGTGCTCTCCGCCGTCGCGCTCGGACCGGCGCTGCGCCTGTTCAAGCGCTGGCGCCCGTTCATCCCGGTGGTCGAGCGCGTCGCGGGCGTCATGCTGATCGTCGTGGGCGTGCTCGTGTACACGAACTACTACACGGTCCTGAACGCCTGGGCGATCTCGCTCACGCCCGACTGGCTCCTCCGGCGGCTGTAGCCGCGTGCGCGTCCACGTCAGCGTTCCCGCCACCTCCGCCAACCTCGGCCCCGGCTTCGACGCGCTCGGGCTGGCGCTCGCCCTCCGCAACGAGGTCACGGCCGCCGAGGCCGAGGGCGTGAGCGTGCGCATCGAGGGCGAGGGCGCGGGGCGCCTCGCGCGGGGCGGCGACAACGTCGTCGCCCGCGGCGTGCGGCTCGCGTTCGAGGCGGCCGGGCGCCGCTTCACCGGGTGCGAGCTCCACTGCCTGAACCGCGTGCCGACGGCGCGCGGGCTCGGCTCGAGCGCAGCGGCGTGGGTGGGCGGGCTCGCGGCCGGCAACGCGCTGCTCGGCTCGCCGCTGCCGCGCGAGACCCTGCTCGCGCTCGCGGCCCGCGCGGAGGGCCACCCCGACAACGTCGCCGCCGCGATCCTCGGCGGCCTCACCGTCGCCTGCGCCGACGGCGACCGGATCACGGCCGTCGCGCTCCCCGTGCCGTCGGCGCTCCGCTGGGTGGCGCTCATCCCGGACGTGACGAGCGCGACCGCGGCGGCGCGGGCCGTGCTGCCGCGCTCGGTGCCGCGCGAGGACGCGGTGTTCAACGTGCAGCGCGTCGCGCTGCTGCTCGCGAGCCTCGTGGCCGGGCGTATCGACGCGCTGCCCCACGCGCTCGAGGACCGCCTGCACCAGCCGTACCGGCAGAAGCTCTTCCCGTGGATGCCGGAGGTCGCCGCCGCCGCGCGCGCCGCAGGCGCGCTCGGCTGCGTGCTGAGCGGCGCGGGGCCCTCGCTCCTGGCGGTGACGGCCCGCGACGCCGAGGGGGTGGCGCGCGCGATGGAGGCCGCGCTCCGCGGGGCGGGGATCGCGGGCGCCGCGCGCGCCCTCGCCGTGGACCCCGAGGGCGCCGTCGCGCGGGTGGTCTGAGTGGGCATGACCGGCGGCGTGCTCGCGGACCGGGAGCTGCGGCAGGCGGTGCGCGACGGCTGGATCCGCGCCGTCGAGCCGATCGCCGACGGGCAGTTCCAGCCGGCGAGCCTCGACCTGCGCCTCGGCCCGGTCGGCTACCAGCTCCGCGCGAGCTTCCTGCCGTTCCGGCAGACGGTGCGGAGCCGGCTCGGGGACGACCTCGCGGCGAGCGACCTCGTGATCGAGCGCATCGCGCTCGAGTCGGGCGCGACCCTCCAGCGCGGCTCCGTCTATCTCGTGCCGCTGCTGGAGTCGCTCGAGCTGCCGCCGGACGTGCGCGGGCGCTCCAACCCGAAGTCCACGACCGGGCGGCTCGACATCTTCACGCGGGTCATCAGCGACGCGACGCCGCGCTTCGACGAGATCCGCCCGGGCTACCGGGGCGGGCTCTACCTCGAGGTCTCGCCGCAGTCCTTCCCGGTGCGCGTGCACGCGGGCGCGTCGCTCAACCAGCTCCGGCTGCTCACGGGGCCGAGCGCGATGTCCGACGCGGAGCTCGCGCGCACCTACGGCGCGACGGCCCTGCTCTACGACGACGACGGCCGCCCCGTCCCGGTGGAGCGCGCGGTCTTCAACGACGGGCTCTGCATGGGCGTGGACCTGTCGGGGCGGGTCACCGGCGGCATCATCGGCTATCGCGCGCACGCGAACCCGCCCGCCGTGGACCTCGCCCGCGTGGACCACTACGACCCGGCCGAGTTCTGGGAGCCGATCAAGCGGCCCGCGCGCGACGCCTATATCCTGGAAGCGAACCGCTTCTACATCCTCGTGTCCAAGGAGCGGATCCGCGTGCCGCCCGAGTTCGCGGCCGAGATGGTCGTCTACGACGCGGGCGCGGGCGAGATCCGCACGCACTACGCCGGGTTCTTCGACCCGGGCTTCGGGTTCGGCGACGGCAGCGTCCTCGGCACCAAGGTCGTGATGGAGGTGCGCGCCCGCGAGGTACCGTTCATGGTCTACGACGGCCAGACGTCCTTCAAGGTGTGGTTCGAGCGGCTGCGCGGGCGACCCGAGCGCGTCTACGGGGTCGGCCTCGGCTCGTCCTACCAGCACCAGACGCTCACCCTCTCCAAGCAGTTCAGGCGCCCCGCGCAGGGATGATAGAATGACGGCACCGGCGGTTCCCGGCGCGGCGTCCCGCGGCACAGGGCCCGGGGGAGGGCACCATGGCTGAGCAGCAGAAGAAGAAGGAGACCCGGCCGACGAAGCCCGCGGAGGGCGGCGACGGCGCGGCGGGCAGCCCCGAGCTCGCCAAGAAGGGCAAGAAGATCAAGGAAGACATCGACAAGCTCCTCGACGAGATCGACGACATCCTGGAGGAGAACGCCGAGGAGTTCGTGAAGAGCTACGTGCAGCGGGGAGGCCAGTAAGCGTGCCCATCTACGAGTACCGGTGCAAGCGCTGCGACGCCGAGTTCGAGAAGTACGTCCCGGGCGCCGCGACCGCCGTCGCGTGCCCGACCTGCCGGAGCGGCGAGGTCATGCGCAAGCTCTCGGTGTTCGGTCTCAGGACCGCCGGCGCCTTCCAGCCGTCGGCCGCGCCGGGCGGCGGGGGCTGCTGCGGCGGCGGCTGCGCCTGTCACTGACGCGCCCTCCACACCCCTCAGCGGCCTGATGGACCTCCGCCGCCTCGAGATCTTCGCGAAGGTGGCGGAGCTGGGCAGCTTCTCCCGCGCCGCCGAGGCGCTCTCCCTGACCCAGCCCACCGTGTCCGAGCACGTCCGCGCGCTCGAGGACGAGCTGGGGGCGCAGCTCCTCGACCGCCTCGGGCGCGGTGCCGCGCCCACGCGCGCCGGCGAGGTGCTCCTCGGCTACGCGCGGCGGATGCTGGCGCTCTCGCGCGAGGCGCGCCAGGCGCTCGACCGGCTCCAGGGGCGCATGAGCGGCGAGCTGGTCATCGGCGGCTCCACGATTCCGGGCGAGTACGTGCTGCCGGCGCTCATCGGCCAGTTCAAGCTCAAGTACCCCGACATCTCGCTCTGCCTGCGCATCGGCTCGAGCCAGCAGGTGAGCGAGTGGGTCGACGACGGGCGGGTCGAGGTCGGCGTCGTCGGCGCGCGGCCCGCGCCGCGGACGCTCGTGGCGCGGGAGCTGATGGCGGACGAGCTGGTGGTCGTCGTGCCGGCCGACCACCCGTGGAGCGGCACCGGGCAGGTGAGGCTGGCCGACGTGGAGCAGGAGCCTCTGCTCGTCCGCGAGCGCGGCTCGGGCTCGCGCGAGACGCTCGAGCGCGGCCTGGCCGAGGCGGGGACGGGGCTCGCCAGGTTTCGGGTGGTCGGCGAGCTGGGCTCGACGCAGGCGATCAAGCAGGCCGTGCGCGCGGGCGTGGGCGTCGCCCTGATCTCCAGGCGCGCGGTGGAGGACGAGTGTCGGGCCAACCTGCTCGCGTGCCTGCGCGTCAGGGACCTGCGCTTCGCCCGCGCCTTCTACCTCGTGACCCACCGGGACCGGTCGCGCTCGCCGCTCGCCCAGGCCTTCGTCGAGTTCGTCGAATCCCAGGCTCCCGGGCGCGCGTCCTAATCATCCGATGGTCGAGCACACGCACACGGCAATCCGGCTCACCTCGTACGCCGCCTGCGCCGGCTGAGCGTCCAAGATGGCTCCTGGAGATCTCCAGGAGGTGCTCGCGGTGCTCAGGCCGGGCGGCCGGCCGCTTCCGCCCGACCTGCTCGTCGGGCTCGGCGCGGCGGACGACGCCGCCGTCTACCGGATCACGCCCGACATCGCGATCGTCGAGACCCTCGACTTCTTCCCGCCGGTCGTGGACGATCCGTGGACCTGGGGCGCCGTCGCCGCGGCCAACGCGATGTCGGACGTGTACGCGATGGGCGGGGAGGTCCTCTTCGCGCTCGCGATCGCGGGCTTCCCGCGCGAGATGTCCAAGGCGATCATCGCCGAGGTCTTCCGGGGCGGCAGCGAGAAGATGGCCGAGGCGGGCGGCGTCGTGGCCGGCGGCCACACGGTCGTCGACCCGGAGCCGAAGTACGGGCTCTGCGTCACGGGCCGGGTGCACCCCGACCGCATCCTGATCAAGGGCGGCCTGCGCGCGGGCGACGCCGTGTTCCTCTCCAAGCCCCTCGGCACCGGGGTGATCACCACCGCGGCCAAGGCGGGCGCGGCCGACGCGGACGTGATCGCGGGCGCGGTCGCGAGCATGCTGAGGCTGAACCGCGTCGCGTCCGAGGTGGCGTGCGCCACCGCCGCGCGCGGGGCCACCGACATCACGGGCTTCGGGTTCCTCGGGCACGCGGGCGAGATGGTGACCGCCTCGGGCGCGGGGCTCGAGATCCGCGCGGGGCGCCTGCCGCTGCTCCCGGGGACCCGCGCGCTCGCGGAGGCCGGGCAGTGGAGCGGCGGGATGAAGCGCAACCGCCGCCACGTGGACGCCGTCTTCGGCGAGCGGCTCCGGATCGATCCCGCGGTGCCCGGCTTCCTCGCCGCGCTGCTGACGGAGTCGGAGACCTCCGGCGGCCTTCTCTTCTCGGTCGCCCCCGGGCGGGCGCAGGACGTGCGCGACGGCTTCAGCCGGCGCGGCGAGGAGTGCTGGGAGGTGGGCCGCGTCATCCCCGAGCCCGCCATCCGCGTCCTGCCGTAGCGGCGGGCGCGGGCCCGCGGGCCGCGCCGATACGAGGATGGGCGTCGGATCGGCCGAAACGATTTGATTCTCGTAGGAATCCCTATAGCGTGAGCGCGCCTCTATACAGCAGCGAGGCGGGCGGCTCCGGGCCCGCCGACTCTCTCGCTCGGAGGCCCCCCCATGACGCGTGGGTCGCTGCGCGGCGCGCTGGTCGCGCTCCTGCTGGCCACCGGCCCCACCCTGCCCGGCGTGGGCGAGGCCCAGGTCCCCGCGGTGCTGCGGATCGCCGCGATCCCGGACGAGAACCCGAGCGAGCTCCTGCGGATCTACCGGCCGTTCGCCGAGTACCTCGCCAGGGAGCTCGGCATGAGGGTCCGGTTCACGCCCGTCGTCGACTACGCGGCGACCGTCGAGGGCCTCGCCGCGAAGAAGCTCGACCTGGTCTGGTACGGCGGCTTCACCTCGGTCCAGGCCGTTCGCCGCACGCAGGGCACCGCGAAGCGGCTCGTGCTCCGCGAGGAGGACGCGCAGTTCAGGTCGGTGTTCGTCGCCCGGCCGGGCTCGTCGATCAGGCGCCTCGCCGACCTCAAAGGCCGGACCTTCGCGTTCGGCTCCGTCTCGTCCACGTCGGGTCACCTGATGCCGCGCTACTTCCTGCTCCGGGCCGGCGTGACGCCCGAGAAGGACCTGAGGCAGGTGGCCTTCTCCGGCGCGCACGACGCGACGGCGCTCTGGGTCGAGTCGGGCAAGGTCGAGGCCGGCGCGCTGAACTTCCTCGTGTGGGACAAGCTCGTCCTCCAGAAGAAGGTGGACCGGGCGAAGGTCGACGTCTTCCACACCACGCCGCCCTACGTGGACTACGTCTGGACCGCGCGCGGCGACCTGGACCCGGGAGTGCAGGAGAAGCTCACGGCGGCGTTCCTCAAGCTCGACTACGCGAACCCCGAGCACCGGCGACTCCTCGACCTGCACCGCACGAGGAAGTACATCAAGGCGATCGACGCCGAGTGGAAGGCCGTGGAGGAAGCGGCGATCTCTGCGGGGTTGCTCAAGTGATGTACGAGCTCACGGGGATCCGCAAGGTCTTCGCCGCCGGCTCGGTCGCGCTCGAGGACGTCTCGCTGAGGGTCGGGCCGGGGGAGCACGTGGCCTTCATCGGCCCGAGCGGGGCGGGGAAGACCACGCTCTTCCGGATCCTGAACCTCACGCTCCGGCCGACCGCCGGCGCGCTGGTCTTCGAGGGCCAGGACGTCTCGGAGCTCTCCGACGCGGAGCTCCGACGCGTCCGGACCCGTATCGGCACCATCTACCAGCAGCAAAACCTCGTCGGCCGGCTCCGGGTCGTCCACAACGTGCTCGCCGGCCACCTGGGCCGCTGGTCCGCCGCCGCCGCGCTCGCCTCGCTCGTCCGGCCCCGCGACGTCGCCGGGGCCGGGCGGGCGCTCGAGCAGGTCGGCATGCCGGAGAAGCTCTGGGCGCGCACCGACGAGCTCTCCGGCGGCCAGCAGCAGCGCGTGGCCATCGCGCGCGTGCTCGTGCAGGACCCGGACGTCATCCTGGCCGACGAGCCCGTCTCGGCGGTGGACCCCTCGCTCGCCGTGTCGATCGTGACGCTCCTGCGCGACCTGTCGCACGCCTCGCGCAAGACCCTGCTCATGAACCTCCACAGCGTCGACCTCGCGCTCGGCTACTTCCCGCGGATCGTCGGCGTCCGGGACGGGCGCGTCCGGTTCGACCTCTCACCCGACAAGGTGGGCCCGGAGCTGCTGGCTGAGCTCTACGCCGGGCACCGCGACGAGGAGCAGGAGCTCGAACAGCTCCGCGATGGCAAGAATCCCTTCGGCGCCGCCTGCCGACCGCTTCCCGGCTTCCGGAAGTAGGCGGCTCTTCCCCTACCTCTTCACCGCCGTCTTCGCGGCGAGCGTGCTCTTCTCGCTGCGCGAGGCGCAGGTGGACCCGCGCCGCCTGCTCGACGCCGACGCGCTCGCCAACGTGGCGAAGTTCGTCCGCGGCATGTTCCCGCCGAAGCTCACCGGCGAGTTCCTCGGGCTGATGGCGCGCGCGGCGGTCGAGACGGTCCAGATCTCGGTCATGGGCACCGCGATCGCGATCGCGCTCGGCGTCCCGCTGGGCGTGCTCGCGACCTCCTCGCTGATGTGGCGGGGCGTGCTGCACGAGCGGACGAGCCGCACGGGGCGCTGGGTCCTGGGCTTCGCCCCCTACGCGGCCTCGCGCGCCGTGCTCTCGGTGTTCCGCTCGATCCCCGAGTACGTCTGGGCGTTCATGTTCGTCCGCGCGGTCGGGTTCGGCCCCTTCCCGGGCGTGCTGGCGATCGGCGTCGCCTACGGGGGCATGCTCGGCAAGGTCTACTCGGAGATCCTCGAGAGCGTGAGCCCGCGCCCGCTCGAGACGCTCCGTGCCGCGGGCGCCTCCCGCGCGGGCGTGGTCCTCTACGGGCTCGTGCCGCAGGCGCTGCCGAACGTCGTCGCCTACACGCTCTACCGCTGGGAGTGCGCGATCCGCGCCTCGGCGATCCTCGGCTTCGTGGGCGCGGGCGGCCTCGGCCAGCAGATCGAGCTCTCGATGCGGATGTTCCAGTTCGACGAGGTCCTGACGCTGCTCGCCATCCTGTTCGTGCTCGTCGCGTCCGTGGACGTGATCAGCGGGCGTATCCGCGGGTGGGTGGCCTGATGGCGCGCGCCGTCGCGGCGCGGCCCGGGCGCCGGGCGCCGCTCCTCGTCGGCGCGGGCCTCGCGGCGCTCCTCGCCTGGTCCTGGCAGGGCACGGGCGTGGACCTCCCGGGCCTCCTCGGCGGGGAGGGGCTGCGCCAGATCGCGACGTACGTCGCGAGGCTCTTCCCGCCCGACCTCTCCGCCCGGGCGTGGCGCGATGCGGCGAGCGGCGCCGTCGAGACGTTCGCGATCTCGCTGATCGGCTCGCTCCTCGCCGTGGGCCTCGGCCTGCCCCTGTCGCTCGCCGCGACGCGGACGCTCCTCTACCATGGGATATTGTTCGAGGGACGGCGCCTCGGCCCCGGCGCCCGCACGGCCCGCGTCACGCTCCACGCGGCGGGCAAGGCGCTGCTGAACCTGCTGCGCACGATCCCCGAGATCGTCTGGGCGCTGATCTTCGTCTTCGTGGTCGGGCTCGGCCCGTTCCCCGGCGTGCTGGCGCTCGGCGTCCACACGGGCGGCGTGCTCGGCAAGCTCTTCGGCGAGGTGCTCGAGGACGTGGACCCGGCCCCGCTCGAGGCGCTGCAGGCGACCGGCGCCGGCCGCCTCGCGATCCTCGTCTACGGCGTGCTGCCGCAGGCGCTCCCGCAGTTCGTCTCCTACGCCCTCTACCGGTGGGAGGTGAACGTCCGCGCCGCGGCGGTGCTGGGTTTCGTGGGCGCGGGCGGGCTGGGCCAGCGGATCCACGTCGCCATCAGCCTGTTCCAGGAGCACGAGCTGCTGACGCTGATCCTGGCGATCTACGTGAGCGTGACGCTCGTGGACGCGCTCTCCGCGTCGCTACGCGCGCGGCTCGTGTGAGGCGGCCTGGCTCCGGAGGACGGCGAGGAGGCGCTGCTTGAGCTCGGCCGGGATCTCGACCTCCCGGAGCTTGCTGGCCGCGTTCACCGTCCCGCGGTAGGTGTTCACGAACGCCACGCAGGGCGCGCAGCCCTCGATGTGCCACTCGATCAGCTCGCGCGTCGCGGCCGGGAGGGCGCCCTCGATGTAGTCACCGAGCAGGTCGGCGATCTGGCGGCACTCCAGCGACGTGGGCCCCGGAGCTTCGCGGTCGGACATCGCGCTCATTATAGTGAAGGATGCCCCCGCGGGCGCGAGGGATTCCGGGCCCGGCTGGACGCGGCGCGGGCCTGCCGGTATGCTCGGCTCCGATGCCCTTCCGTCTGGCCCTCCTGGCCCCCTTCGCGCACCCGTCCGTGCGCGGCAACGCGGTGACCGTCGCGCGGGTCGCGCGCGGCCTCGAGGCCCGGGGCGTGGCGCTCCGGGTGTGGGATCTGTCGGTGGCGCCGGAGCACGCCGTCGAGGCCGAGGTGGACGCCTGGCGGCCGGCGCTGATCCACGCCTTCCACGCCTACCGCGTGGGGCCGCTCGCGCTCCGGCTGGCGCGCCGCGCCGAGCTGCCGGTCGTGGTGACGCTCACGGGGACCGACGCGAACCACGACCTCTTCGATCCGGCGCGCGCGCCCGTCGTGCGCCGCGTGCTCGACGGCGCGGCGCGGGTCACCGCGTTCCACGCCAGCACCGCCGCGCGCGTCGCGGCCGCGCTGCCCGACCTCGCCGGACGGCTCGTGGTCGTGCCGCAGGCGGCGCGGCTCGAGGGGCGCGAGGGCTTCGACTTCGCCGGGCGCTTCCCGCTGCCGCCGGGCGCGCTCCTCGTCGTGTTCCCCGCCGGCATCCGGGTGGTCAAGCGCCCGCTGCTGCCGCTCCGGCCGCTCACGCGCCTCGCCGCGCGCCTGCCGGCGCTGCGCCTGCTGTTCGCCGGGCCGATCCTCGACCCGGACCTGGGCGAGACGCTGCTCCGCGAACTCGCGGACCGCCCGTGGGCGCGCCACGTCGGCGCCGTCGCCCACGCGCAGATGGCGTCGCTCTACGCCCGCGCCGACATCGTCCTGAACTGCTCGCTCTCCGAGGGCGGCATGGCGAACTCGGTCCTCGAGGCCCTCGCGCTCGGGCGCGCCGTGCTCGCCGCGGACATCGAGGGCAACCGCTCGCTCGTCGAGGACGGCGTGACGGGCCTCCTGTTCCGCGACGAGGCCGAGCTCGAGGCGCAGGCG
>MGBU01000098.1 GCA_001790205.1 Candidatus Rokubacteria bacterium GWA2_73_35
GCGCGACGCCTACCAGGCGGCGCTCCGCCGCGCGGGCCTGGGCGCGATCACGACCGAGATCCGCACTGCGCCCGAGCTCTACTACGCCGAGCCGTACCACCAGCAGTACCTCGCGAAGAACCCGGGTGGGTACTGCGGGCTGGGTGGCACCGGCGTGGGCTGCCCGGCGGGCGTCGCCACGGCCCCGTCGCCCTCGTCGTCGTCCCCCGCGGCCTGACACCCGGCCGGCGCAACGCCGCGCTCATCATTCCACGCTCGCGAATGTCGTGAGGGCGCGCCGGGTCATCTGGGCGGGGCACCTCGACGGGTACGGCACGAGCCAGGCGCTCGGCTCACCGAGCCCCTGGGCGCCGAACTATGACCTCGAGCTCCGCGACGCGGCCCACGACCAAGCCTTCGCGATCCGGTCCGAGCCGAAGTCGGCGCCCAAGTGGTGGGAGGTGTCGCCCCCTGGCTCAGCCGTCGTAGGCGGTGATCGCGACTTCCGGATTGACCGGAGCCTGCTCCTCGGCCTCGACCGACTCGAGCGTCAGACCGCTGTCCTTGAGCTTGCTGCAGACCTCGGCGACCCGTCGGTCGATGTCCGCGTCGGTGAGCAGCATGACGCCCGTCGCCAGCGTGGCGCGGATCTTGATCCGCTTGAACTCTGCCATGGTGACACCTCCTTCCGCTTGGCAACGCCGCTGCGTTGCTGAGCCAGCAAGCCAGGTGCCACGGGACGCGAGAAAATCAAGTGTCCGGAAAGATTGCATTGCCGGATGTCATTGTGCCGCAGGGGCGTCCGAATGGCATCGGCAGTGCCAGCCCGACTGATCCGTTCCTCGCCAGCCTCCGACGCTCCGACTGAGTCGTTCGAACTACGCGCGGGCCTGCTCGCGGAGCTGGCGCTTGAGGGTCTTTCCCGAGGCCGTCTTCGGCAGCGCTGGCACGAAGCGGATCGCGCGCGGCGCCTTGTAGACCGCCATCTCCTCGCGGCACCACGCGACCAGCTCCGGCTCGCTCGCGGTGGCCCCGGGTCGCAGCACGACGAAGGCGAGCACGTCCTCGCCGCGATAGGGATCGGGGACACCGACGACGCCCACCTCCGCCACCGCCGGGTGGCGGTACATGATCGCCTCCACCTCGGCGGGGAACACGCTGTAGCCCGAGGCCTTGATCATGTCCTTCTTGCGCTCCTCGATCGTGAAGTAGCCCTCCGCGTCCACGCGCCCGACGTCGCCCGTGTGGAACCAGCCGTCGCGCAGGGCCTCGGCGGTCGCGTCGGGGCGCCGCCAGTAGCCCTTCAGCACCATCGGCCCGCGCACGACGATCTCGCCCGAGGCGCCGACGGGGAGCTCGGTCACGCCGTCCTCCAGGCTCACGATCCTCACGTCGGTGAAGGGGAACGGCAGCCCGACCGTGCCGTACCGCGGCCGGTGAGGCGGGTTGCAGTGCGTGGGCGCGGTGGTCTCCGTGAGCCCGTAACCCTCGACGAGCTGGTGGCCGGTGATCGCCTCCCAGCGCCGCGCGATCTCCGCGGGCACGGGCGAGCCGCCCGACAGGCAGAGACGCAGTGACGAGAGGTCGTACTCGGGCGTCTTCGGGGAGTTCACGATCGCCACGTTGATCGTCGCGATGAGCGTCGTCATCGTGCAGCGGTGGTCCTGGATCGCGCGGAGCGCGGTGTCGAGGTCGAAGCGGCCGAGCGCCACGAACGTCGAGCTCGTGTAGGCCATCATGTTGAGCTGCACTTCCATGCCGGTGATGTGGAACCACGGCACGACGCCGAAGACCACGTCCTCCGGCCCCTGGCCGAGCCAGAGGCGCATCAGCTCGCAGTTCCAGACCAGGTTGCCGTGGGTCAGCTCGGCGCCCTTCGGCGCGCCCGTCGTGCCCGAGGTGTACTGCAGGAGCGCGGTGTCGGCGAGCGCGCGGGGCACGGGCGTGGCGAGCGGCGGCGCCGCGCCCAAGATCGCGCGGAGGTCCTCGGTCTCCGCGCACACGACCGCCCGCTCGAGGAACGACGGCGGCGGCGGCAGCGTCGGCCGCTCCGGCAGCCAGTCCGCGTAGGAGGTCGTCACGACGGCCTCGAGCGGGGACGCCGCCCTCACGGCCTCGACCACGCCGTATCCCTGGTCGGAGCCGACGAGCACCCGCGCCCCCGAGTCCTCGAGCTCGTGCCCGAGCTCGAGGGCCTTGTGCATCGGGTTCAGGCACACGGCGATCGCGCCGGCCTTGAGCGCGCCGTAGTAGGCGATCGCGAACTGGGGGCAGTTCTCGAGGAACAGCGCAACGCGGTCGCCGGCGCGGAGGCCCCGGGCCCGGAGCCAGCCGGCGAACCGGTCGCTCGCCTCGTCGAGCTCGCCGAAGGACACCTCGCGCCCGTAGAAGACCAGCGCCGCCTTGTCCGGCGTGCGGCGGGCGTTCGCCTTGAGGATGACGGGCAGGGGCTCCTCGGGCAGGCGGATCGTCGCCTCGTCGAGCCCGGGCGGCCAGTGGGCTTTCCAGATCGGCTCCATGGCGTTCTATCCTAACGCGGTCGCGGCGGCGCGGTCGCCGCGCTTGCCCGCGGGCCGTCGCGGCCCTATGGTGCGGGGAGTGGCGCGGCCTGGACGGGGCGCCAGGAGGGGTCATGGAGCCAGCGCTCGACCGGCAGCGCGTCCAGGAGTTCGCCCGCAAGCTCTTCGGCCTCTACACGAGCGGGCTCCTGACGCTGATGGTGCAGATCGGCTTCAGGACCGGCCTCTTCGAGGCGGCCGCCAGGGGCCCGGCGACGAGCGCGGAGCTGGCCGAGCGCGCGGGGCTCGACGAGCGCTACGTCCGCGAGTGGCTCGCCGCCATGGCGACGGGCGGCGTCGCCGAGTACGACGCCGAGACGCGGCGCTTCACGCTCCCGCCGGAGCACGCGACGTGCCTGACGGGGACGTCGAGCCGCAACCTGGCGCCCGCGAGCCAGACGCTCACGATGCTCGCCCGGCGCCTGCCGGAGGTCACCGAGTGCTTCCGCACGGGCGGCGGCGTCCCGTACGCGGCCTACCGGCCGGACTTCACCGAGTCGCAGGACGCCTCCTGGCGCCTCCTCTACGACGGGCTCCTGGTCAAGGGCTTCCTGCCCGTGGCGACGGGGCTTCCCGAGCGGCTCGCGGCGGGGATCCGCGTCGCCGACGTGGGCTGCGGCACGGGCCACGCCGTCAACGTGATGGCGCGCGCCTACCCGCGCTCGAGCTTCGTCGGCTACGACTGGAGCGAGGAGGCGGTCGCCCGCGGCCGTGACGAGGCGCGCGGCCTGGGGCTCGCCAACACGCGCTTCGAGGCGCTCGACGTGACCCGGCTGCCCGCCGAGCCGAAGTTCGACCTGATCACCACCTTCGACGCGGTCCACGACCAGCGCGACCCCGCGACGGTGCTGTGTCGGATTGCGGGAGCGCTCGCGCCCGACGGCGTCTACCTCATGGTCGAGCCCCGCGCGTCGAGCCGCCTCGAGGACAACCTCGGCAACCCGTTCACCCCGTACATGTACGCCATCAGCGTGCTGCACTGCCTGACCGTCTCGCTCGCGGAGGGCGGCGCCGGGCTCGGCACGGCGTGGGGCGAGCAGACGGCGCGGCGCCTGCTCGCCGAGGCGGGCTTCGGCGCCGTCGAGGTGTTCGACGCGCCGGGGCCGCAGAACAGCATCTTCGTCTGTCGGCTCCCGGCGCCCGTGCGGTAGGATCGCGCCATGGCCACTCCACTGACCGTCGAGTACCCCAAGGACCTGCTCCAGCACGTGGGCCGCGAGCTCGGGCCGTCGGACTGGATCGTCGTGGACCAGACGATGATCGATCGGTTCGCCGACGCGACGGGCGACCACCAGTGGATCCACGTGGACGTGGAGCGCGCGCGCCGCGAGATGCCGGGAGGCACCACCATCGCCCACGGCTACCTCACGCTCTCGCTCGTCCCGCGCCTGGCGGCCACGCTGCTCCAGGTCACGAAGCGGAGCCGCGGCGTCAACTACGGCTCGAACCGGGTCCGGTTCACCAACGTGGTGCCGGCAGGCTCGCGGGTGCGTCTCCGGCTGAAGCTCCTCGCCGCCGAGGAGGTTCCGGGCGGGGGCGTGCGGCTGACGTCCGAGATGACCGTCGAGGTCGAGGGCCAGGCGCGCCCGGCGCTCGTCGCCGAGGTGCTCTCCGTCCACTACGCCTGATCAGGGCCGGGTCGCGATCGCCGCCGCGTAGCCCACGACGCTCCGGGCATCGCCCGAGACGGCGGCCGAGGTGGCGTAGCGGAGCACGCGCACGCGCACGGCGCCCAGGTCGCGCGCGGCCCAGAGCACCGCGGCGAGCGCCCCGACCCCGCACGCCTCCCCGACGCCCTCCGCGTCGGCGCGCAGGGTCGCGTCCGCGTCGAACGCCTCGACGTGTCGGAGCATCTCCGCGTCGAGGCGCTCGGCGGCCGCCTGCGGGTGGTGGTGGGAGAGGTCGGTGCTGGCCACGAGCAGCGCGCGCCGGTCGGCGAGCGCCCGGGCGAGCGCGCGCCCGAGGGCCAGCGCCGTCGCGCGCCGCTGGTCGCGCGCCATCACCGGCAGCAGGCGCCACTCCCCGGCGAGCGCGCGCTGCAGGAACGGCAGCTCGATCTCGACCGAGTGCTCCTCGTCGTCCCGCACCGGCGTGAGCCCGGCGGCGCCCGCGTCGCGGAGCGCCGCGTCGAGCCCGGCGCGCGCCGCGGCGTCGAGCGGCACCGGCCCGAGGGGGGTGGCGTACGCCTCGTGGGCGGACGTCAGGAGCGCGCCGCGCGCGGGGCCGTGCATCGGCCCGACGACGGCCACGACGTCGGGGGCGAGGCCGCGGACCGCTGCGAACGCGTGGCCGGCGACGCCCCCCGAGTAGACGTGGCCCGCGTGCGGTACCACGACCGCCACGACGCCGCCGTCCGTCGCGGGCTGGCCCGCCGCGTCCAGGTTGCGGTCCACCGCGGCCGCGAGCTCGGCGGCGCTCGCCGGGTACCACCGGCCGGCGATCGGCGAAGGACGCATGTCCATCGCCGCCCAGCATAGCGCGGGCACCCGCCACCCGCGACGACCGGCCGTGAGTCAGGCGGGCGCGCGGCGGCGGCGCGGCTGCAGCACGACGAAGTACTGATACGGCAGGAGGTCGAGCTCGGCGACCGGCACGAGTCCCGCGCGCCGCGCGTCGGCCAGGAAGGCGTCGCGGGAAACGCGGTGCTCGACCGGCGGCCCCACGGGCGTCCGCTTCCGGTGGAAGTCGACGGTCACGATGCGCCCGCCCGGCCGGAGCGCCCGCGCGAGCTTGCGCAGGTACGCGGGCCCGTCCGCGAAATGGTGGTAGGTGTTCACGAGGAGCGCCAGGTCGCAGCAGGCCGCGGGCAGCAGCGGGTCGTCGTCGAGGGCGAGCACCGGCGTCACGTTGCGCGCGCGCGCCCGCTGCACGCGCCGCCCGAGCACCTCGAGGATCCTCGGCTCCGCCTCGACGGCGAAGACGCGCCCCCGCGGCCCCACCGCGCGCGCCAGGCGGAGCGCGAAGTAGCCCGAGCCCGCGCCGATCTCGCACGCGGTCTGGCCGCGCCGCAGGCCGAGCGCGCGGACGACGCGAGCCGGTCGCTGCCACCGCCCCCGGTCCGGCGCCTCCATGCGCGCGAGGAAAGCGCGGAGCTTGGGAGGGTTGCCGTGGCGGCCGGGCCGATGGCCCCGGTGGCGGCGTCGCGCGGCCGTCACGCGACCCCGTGGCGCCGCGCGAGCGCCTCGATACGCCCGAAGCCGATGAACGCGTCGAACTCCGCCGCGTCGCAGAGCCGCGCGGCGCGGAGCGCGCCCGCGTCGCCGCCCGCCCGGAACTCGGCGAGCGTGTCGCGCACGGCGCGGTAGGCGGCGTAGAGCGCGAGCGCGTAGTAGAGGACGAGCTTGACGCCGCACGCCTCGTCGCGCGCGACCGTCGAGCCCGGGGAGTCCACGGCGCAGATCGGCGCGGGCAGCCGGTCGCGCACGGTCGCGATCGCCGACGACGCCACGCCGGCGGGGAAGACCAGGTCCGCCCCAGCCGCCGCGTAGGCGCGGAGCCGGTCCACGGCGTCCTCGAGTCCGCCGCCGCCCTCGAGCCAGCCCGCGTCGGTGCGGGCGATGATCACGAAGTCCGGATCGCGCCGCGCCTCCACCGCGGCGCGGATCTTCTCGGCCATCGCCGCCTTCTCGAGGACGCGCCCGCGCACGGGCAGGTGCTTGCCGAACTCGTGGTCCTCGAGATGGACGCCGGCGACGCCCGCGCGCTCGAACTCCTGCACGGCCCGCCACACCGTCGCCGCGGTCCCGAAGCCGTTCTCGGCGTCGGCGACGACCGGGACGCCCTCGACGGCGCCGACGACCGCCGCCGCGTGGTCGGCCATCTCGCGCAGGCTCACGAGGCCGGCGTCAGGCAGACCGAGCCGCGCCGCCGCCGTCGCGTACGAGCCGACGTAGACCGCCTCGAACCCCGCGCGCTCGACCAGGCGCGCGCTCACCGCGTCGTAGGCGCCCGGGGCGACGACGATACCGGGTCGCGCCAGGAGCTCCCGCAGGCCGCGTGCTCCACGCATGAGGGGCCCTCCAGGGGCTAAGATGTCCCCGTGCAGGATACGACAACGCTGGAGCTGGTCACCATGACCGTGGGGTTCGGGCGGCGCGTGCGGCCGGCCTGGCACTGGGCGCTGGTGGCCTACGACCGGGCCTATCGCCTCGTGCACGGCCTGGACCGGTCACGGGCCCAGGTGGGCCCGGCGCTCTGCGTCGCGGTCCGCCAGGGCCGCCGCGCCCGCACGCTGCCGGACGGCACGCGGCTCGCGCCGGGCATCCGCGTCGGCGAGCTGCACCTCGCCAACGCGCGCCTCGCCGCCCTCCACGGGGACGGCCTGTCGCCGCTCGCCGTCGGGCTCGAGTTCCGCCGCCGGCTGCTCGCCTCGCTCGCCGAGCTGGCACGGCTCTGCGCGCCCGCGGGGCCGCTCGCCGACGTGCGCGCGTTCTGCGCGGTCACGGTCTTCCACCGGGGGCTCGCGCGCCTCGGCTTCGCGCCCGAGCGCGACGGGCTCGTGTGGCCCGGCCTCGTCGCGGCCTACCAGCGCGCGCTGCTCGCGACGCTCCATCCGGGCGGCGGGGTCCGGCGCGGGCGCCCGCCCTGGGGCCGCGCGCGGCGGCTCTGGATCACGCGCGAGGCGCTCCTCGCGCGCTACGGCTACGGCGCGGCGCGGCCGCCGGAGGCGCTCGATCGGTGAGGCGCGTCGCCGTGATCGGCGGCGGCATCGCGGGGCTCGCGACGGCATGGCACCTGGCCCGGGCGCGCGCCGGCGCCGTCGTCGTGCTCGAGCGCGAGCCGCTGCTCGCCACCCACAGCTCCGCGCGCAACGCGGCCATCTTCCAGCTCCTCGAGGAGCTGCCCGGCATGCTCGCGCTCGCCCTGCGCACGCGCGCGCACCTCGACGCGCTCGTGGGACGGGGCGACGCCGGCTGGCTCAAGCGCACGGGCGAGCTGTTCGTGGCGCCCGCCGAGGCGGAGCTCGCGGAGCTGGCCGCGCTCGCCCGTGACGCCGGGCTCGGGCACGCGCGGCTCGAGCGGGCCGACGTCGTCAAGCGCGTCCCCGCGCTCGCCGCCGGCTCCGCGCGCTACGGGCTCCTCGTCCACGAGGCCGGCGTGATCGACGTCCACGCGGTCGCCGCGCGGCTCGCCGACGCCGCGCGCGCGGCCGGGGCGCGGCTCGAGGTCGGGCGCGACGTCGCCCGCGTGCGCGTCCGCGCGGGGCGCGTCGAGGGCGTCGACCTCGCCGGCGGCGAGGTGGTGGCCGCCGACGCGGTGGTGCTCGCCCCCGGCGCGTGGGCGGCCGCGCTCGGCGCGGCGTGCGGCGCGCCGCTGCCGCTCGTGCCGCTCCGGCGCCACCTGGCCCAGCTCGACGTGGCGGCGCCGGTGGACGCGCAGGGGCCGGTCGTCTGGGCGCTCGGCGACGAGTGCTACTTCCGGCCGGAGTCGGGCGGCGTGCTCGCCTCGCCGTGCGACGAGACGCCGTGGCCCGCGTGCCTGCCCCCCCACGAGCCGCGCGCGCTCGAGCGGCTCGCGCGCAAGCTCGGCGCGCTCGCGCCGCCGCTCGGCGAGGCCAGCGTGCGCCGCGCCTGGGCGTGCCTGCGCACGTTCGCGCCCGACCGCGTCGTCGTGGCCGGCGCCGACGCGCGCGTGGGCGGGCTCTTCTGGCTCGCGGGGCTCGGCGGGTCGGGCATGACGGTCGGTGTCGGGGCCGGCGAGGTGGTCGCGGCGCTGGTGGCCGGCGGCGAGCACCCGCTCGCCGGCGTGCTCTCGCCGGCGCGCGCGTTCCCGCCGATGGCGGCGCTCGGCGCGGCCGGGTAGGACGCACGCGCGACGCGGATCGTCGGCGAGGGGGAGGACGCATGTTCCAGCACGTGGTGACGACGGCGCGCGAGCTCCGGGAGCTGGTCGGAGACCCGAACGAGCGGGCGGTCCAGAAGGACCTCGGGCGGCTCGACGAGCACGCCCGCGCCTTCGTCGCGCGCTCGTCGTTCCTCCTGCTCGCGACGGCGGGCGCGTCCGGGCGGTGCGACGTGTCGCCCAAGGGCGACGCGCCGGGCTTCGTGCGCGTGCTCGACGACCGGCACCTGGCGATCCCGGACCGGCCCGGCAACAAGCGCCTCGACGGCATGACGAATCTCCTCGAGAACCCGCACGTCGGGCTCATCTTCCTCGTGCCGGGCAAGGAGGACACGCTGCGCGTGAACGGTCGGGCCTGGATCGTGCGCGACGAGACCCTGCTCGCCTCGCTCGAGGCGATGGGGCGGCGGCCCCAGCTCGCGATCGGCGTCGAGGTGGAGGAGTGCTACCTGCACTGCCCGAAAGCGTTCCGCCGCTCGCGGCTGTGGGAGCCCGACACGTGGACCGATGTCCGCGAGCTGCCGTCCATGGCGCGGGTGCGGTGGGCGCAGCAGCCGGTCCCGGGCCGGACGCTCGAGGAGTACGAGCGCGAGAGCGAGGAGGGCCTCCGGCGGACCATGTACTGAGCGCGCGGCCGTGACGCGCGACCTCCGCTGGAACCTCGCGGCGCTCGGCGCCGACTACGGACTGTTCGTGGTCGGCCTCTCGTTCGCGTCACAGTCCACGATCCTGCCGGCGTTCGCGGCCCACCTGGACGCGCCGAACGTCGTCGTCGGCGCGATCCCGGCGGTGATGACGATCGGCTGGCTCCTGCCCTCGCTCCCCGCCGCGGGCCACACCGAGACGCTCGCGCGGAAGCTCCCGTTCGTGCTCCGCTACACGGTCTGGGAACGGGTGCCGTTCGTCGGGCTGGCGCTCGGCGCCTTCTTCCTGGCCGCGCGCGCGCCGGCCCTGACGCTGGGCCTGCTCCTGCTGACGCTGCTGGTCGTCACGGGGGTGGGCGGCGTCCTGCTGCCCGCGTGGATGGACATCATCGGGCGCGCGATCCCGGTGACGCTGCGCGGGCGCTTCTTCGCGCTCGCCAACCTCGGCGCGAGTGTCGCCGGCTTCGCGGGCGGCCTCCTGACCGAGCGCGTGCTGGCCGCGGTGCCGCCGCCCGCGGGGTACGGGGTGGTCTTCCTCCTCACCGCGGCCTGCATGGCGGCCTCGTTCGTGGCCCTGACGCTCGTGCGCGAGCCGCCCGCCGCGGGCACGGCGGCGGCCGTGCCGCTCCGCGCGTACCTCGCGCGGGTGCCCGCGCTGCTGCGCCGCGAGCCGAACCTCCGGATGTTCCTCGGCGCGCGCGCCTGCTCCGTCGTGGCCCAGATGGGGGGCGCCTTCTACACCGTGCACGCGCTCCGCGTCTGGGAGCCGCCGGCGTCCGAGGTGGGCGTCTTCACGGCGCTGCTGCTCGGCGGGCAGGCGGTCGGCAACGCCGCGCTCGGCTGGATCGCCGACCGCGCCGGGCACCGTCCCGTCCTCGTCGCGGGCGTGGCCGCCACCCTGGCCGCGAACGTGGTGGCGCTCGGCGCCAGCTCGCTCGGCGCCTTCGGCGCCGTCTTCGTGCTGGCGGGCATCAACATCGCGGCGCTCAGCGTGTCGAGCCTCCCCATCCTGCTCGAGTTCGCGCCGACGCCCGCCGCGCGGCCGACCTACGTCGG
>MGBU01000099.1 GCA_001790205.1 Candidatus Rokubacteria bacterium GWA2_73_35
TCTGGCCAGGGGCCAGTATCTCCGAGCGCTACGCCGCCCGGGAGGTCGTCACGGATCGCGAGGGGCGCTTCGTCCTCGATGCGACTCACCTCGAGGAGTACGCGCCAGGGGGTACCCTGCGCCCGACCTTCACGGTGTTCTTCCCCGGATATCTGGTCTTCTCGCCTTTGCTCGGCCCCGCCTTCCGCGAACCGGGATTTCTCCAAGGGGAATTCTCCCCTCGTGGCGTGCTCGTTGGACTCCCACGATTGAAGACGGAGGCCGAACGACGGCACCAGGTAGGGCGCATTAGCCCACGATTGCTTTCCCCACAACCTTTCAGTGAACTGCCACGCTTCACGCGGCTACTCGACCAGGAAGCAATCGCGGTAGGGTTGCAGCCTCGCGGACCCAAGGAGTGAGGCCATGAACGTCCGGCGTAGAGCGACCATGCAGTTCTGTTTGGCTGGCGGTCTGATTGCCGTAACAGCCACAGCGGCAGCCTACGAGACGCAGACACACAATCGGATCAGCGCGCTTGCCGCTGAACGCTCGTCGTTGGACGTGACCTTGCGCGAGTCGCTTGGACTCACCCGAGGTCTTAGCGAAGTCGTTCTACGCGATAGTGTAGAGATCTGGCTTCGCGAAGGCTCCGTCAAGGAGGACAGGATCGCGCGCTACCTCAACCACTTCCACAACCCCACCGTCGAGAGTTGGCTCGGCGCGGGATACTTCGGCAACTTCGCCCAGTCGGCCATCCTGTGGGGCCAGAACCCGAACCAGGAAGCCCCGAGGCCGAAGGGCTCAGGAGCTGAGTGATGAGAAGAAGCGCGATGTGTGTGGTCACCCTCACGGCGCTGCTGCTCGCCTCGTGCGCGCCGGTTAGCCAGGACCGCCGCTACCTCGGCGGCAAGACCTTCGGCCCGTACGTCGGCCAGGTGGTGGATGCCGAGACTCGCGCGCCGATCGAGGGGGCCGTCGTCGTCGCCTCGTGGTGGCGGGATCGCGTCTGGCCAGGGGCCAGTATCTCCGAGCGCTACGCCGCCCGGGAGGTCGTCACGGATCGCGAGGGGCGCTTCGTCCTCGACGCGACTCAGCTCGAAGAGTATGCGCCAGGGGGGACCCTGCACCCGACCTTCACGGTGTTCTTTCCCGGGTACGCCGCCTTCCCGCCCCTGGCAATCAGGTTCTCCAAGGGGTCATTCATGAGCGGTGAGTTCTCGCCTCAAGGCGTCGTCGTGGGCCTTGCGCGTCTAAAGACGGAGGTCCAACGACGGGATCAGATTGGGCGCATGAACCCGCGGATGCTCTCCGCAAAACCCTTTAGTGACCTGCCACGCTTCATGCGACTGCTCGACGAGGAGGCAGTCGCGGTGGGGTTGCAGCCTCTCGGGTCAAAGGAGTGACTTATGAACGCCTGGCGTGGGGTGGCCACGCAGTCTTGCTTGGCTGGCGTTCTGGTTTTCACAGCGACAGGAGCGACGGCCTATGAGACGCCGACGCATGACCAAATCAGCGGTCTCGCCGCTGAACGCTCGTCGTTGGACGTGACCTTGCGCGAGTCGCTTGGACTCTCCCGAGGTCTTAGTGAGGTCGTTCTTCGCCAAAGGCTAGACACCTGGCTTCGTGAAGGCTCCGTCAAGGAGGACAGGATCGCGCGTTACCTCAACCACTTCCACAATCCCACCGTCGAGAGTTGGCTCGGCGCGGGATACTTCGGCAATGTCGGCCAGTCGGCCATCTTGTGGGGCCAGAACCCCGACCAGGAAGTCCCGAGCTGGTCCTGGCTCAACGTCCGGCAATACTACCTCGACGCGCTGACCGCGCGCCGGAAGGGCGACCGCGACCAGGCGCTCGCCGACACCTTCGAAGGGCTTGGTCGGCTCATTCATCTGATCCAGGACGTGGCGTCGCCCGCGCGTCGCGGTCCAAGGTTGCCGACGTGAGGACCGATACCATGCGCCACGGCCGAGTCACCATCGCTGTCTTCGGCACGGTGCTCGTCGCCTCCTGCGCGCCCTTCGCCGGCCAGAATCACCAGTACCTGGGTAGCAAGACGCTCGGGCCGTACGTCGGCCAGGTCGTCGATGCCGAGACCCGCGCGCCTATTGAAGGCGCCGTTGTCGTCGCCTCGTGGTGGCGCGATCGCGTCTGGCCAGGGGGCACCACCTCGGAGCGCTACGCGGCCCGGGAGGTCCTCACGAATCGCGAGGGACGCTTCGTCCTCGACGCTACTCAGCTCGAAGAGCGCGCGCCAGGGGGGACCCTGCGCCCCACGTTCACGGTGTTCTTCCCAGGCTATGCGGGATACACCTCGGCGTCGACGCGGGTCCGGTGGATCTTTAGGGAGCAGAATGGGTTCACCGAGGGCGAGTTCTCCCCGCGAGGCATCGTCGTCGGCCTTCCGCGCCTCGCGACACCGTGGGTTCGTAAGGATCATGCTGGATCCCTCGATCCTTTTTCTGCCTCAGAGGACCCATTCCGGGAGGTCCCTGAGTTCATGCGGCTCATCAACAGGGAGGCAGTATCGGTCGGCCTCCAACCATATCGACGCGTGGAGTAGGACAGATGGGCACGACAATTGGTCATAGACTGGCTGCACTCGTCCTCTCATTTCTGATCGTCCTCACGGCGCAGCAGGCACTTGCCTACGAGGTCGAGATGCATCGGGAAATCAGCGATCTTGCCACGCGTCGCTCCTCTGCGGATTCGACGCTGATAGAGTCGCTCGGACTTCTACAAGGCCTAGTCGAGGAGGTTCGAGGCACGCGCCTGATCAACCGGCTTCGCGAAGGATCAGTTCGCGAGGACAGGTTTCCACGATTCTTCAACCACTTCCACAACCCCACCGTCGACTGGCTCGACGCGGGGTTCGGCGGGAACTTCGCCCAGTCGGCCATCCTGTGGGGCCAGAACCCCAACCAGGAAGCCCCGAGGCCGAAGGGCTCAGGAGCTGAGTGATGAGAAGAAGCGCGATGAGTGTGGTCACCCTCACGGCGCTGCTGCTCGCCTCCTGTGCGCCGGTTAGCCAGGACCGCCGCTACCTCGGCGGCAAGACCTTCGGCCCGTACGTCGGCCAGGTGGTGGATGCCGAGACCCGCGTGCCGATCGAAGGGGCCGTGATCGTCGCCACGTGGCGACGGGACCGCGTCTGGCCAGGAGCCAGCATCTCCGAGCACTACGCGGCCCGGGAGGTCGTCACGGATCGCGAGGGGCGCTTCGTCCTCGACGCGACTCAGCTCGAAGAGTATGCGCCAGGGGGAACCCTGCACCCGACGTTCACGGTATTCTTCCCAGGGTATCTGGTGTTTTCGCCTCTGCTCGGCCCCTCCTTCCGGAAGCCGGGATTTCTCCAAGGCGAGTTCTCGCCTCGAGGCGTCGTCATCGGCCTCCCGCGGATCAAGACTCGGGAAGAGCAAGCCAGCCAGCTGCAAAGTCTCGATCCCTTCGGGCTCACGGAGCGGCCGTTCCGGGAAGTGCCTCAGTTCGTCCGCGCGCTGAATCAAGAGCGAGCGTCCCTGGGCTTGTGGCCGTACCGCCCGTAGCCTGTAAGAGGAGTAGAGCGATGAAGAGGCACTGCCCATATCCAGTTATGCTCGGCCTGGTGATATTTCTCGTCTCAGTTCGTCCTGCCATCGCGTATGAGGTAGAAACCCATCGCAGGATGAGCGATCTGGCAAGTCGACGGTCGTCGTCGAATGAAACGCTCACAGAAGCGCTCGGACTATCGAGAGGGCTGAACGAGGAGATCGCGAGGAGGAGCCTACTCAACTGGCTTGCAGAGGGCTCCGTCAAGGAGGACAGGATCGCGCGTTACCTCAACCACTTCCACAACCCCACCGCGGACAGCTGGCTCGGTGCAGGGTTCGGCGGCAACTTCGGCCAGTCGGCCATCCTGTGGGGCCAGAATGCAGACCAGGAGTTCCCGAGCTGGTCCTGGCTCAACGTCCGGCAGTACTACCTCGACGCGCTGACCGCGCGCCGGAAGGGCGACCGCGACCAGGCGCTCGCCGACACCTTCGAAGGGCTCGGCCGGCTCATCCACCTGATCCAGGATGTGGCGTCCCCCGCCCACACCCGGAACGATCCGCACAAGGCCTACAACTACGAGAGCTACGTGCGCGACGTTCAGTTGGACCCGCGGCCCGGGAGGATCCGGTCCGGCGTCCACGGCGGATCGAACGTGAGGGCGACGTCCACGTGCTCGACGCCGGGGACCCGCAGCACCGCGCTCCGCACCCACTCCGGCATGAGATCGTGCACGGGGCAGCCCGGGGCCGTGAGCGTCATGGTGACCGCGACCGCGTCGCCCGCGATCCGCACGCCGTAGACGAGCCCCAGATCGACCACCGAGAGGCCGAGCTCCGGGTCGAGCACGGTGCCGAGCCCCTGCGTGACCTGCTCGAGGGTGACGGGCGGGGGCGCGTCCGAGCCGCCCGCGATCGCGTGCGCGCCGGCCGCGCGCGGCTCGTACGCGCAGCCGGGGTCCTCGCCGAGCGGGTCGCCCGTCGCCGCGAACGCGCGCGCGCGGCTGCCGCCGCAGCGCGCGGCGTACTCGCAGCGCCCGCAGCGGCCCCCGAGCCGCGCGGGGTCGCGCAGGGCGGTGAAGAGCGGGTGCTCGCGGTAGACGGAGACGAGGTCGTCGCGCCGCACGTTGCCGGCCACCTCGGGCAGGAAGCCGCTCGGGCAGATGTTGCCGACGTGGTCGATGAAGACGAAGCCGTTGCCGTCGGTGACGGCGCGCCCCGCGCGGCCGACGGCGTCCGGGGCGCGCCCGCGCTCGGCGAGCACCCGGTGGTACTGCGGCGCCTCGGTTGTCTTCACGCCGTACGGTGCCCGCGCCGCGAGGTCCGCGGCCCACTCGAGCACGCGCTCGATGTCCGCCGCGGACAGGGCCTGGTCGGCGCGCGCGCGCCCGATCGGGATCAGGAAGAAGAGGGCCCAGAGCGTGACGCCGAACGCCTCCACCTGGCGCGCCAGCGCGGGGAGATCGGCGACGGTCTGCGTGCAGACGGTCGTGTTGACCTGCAGCGGCAGCCCGAGCGCCCGCGCGCTCGCGAGGATGCGCAGGGTGTGGCGGTGGGAGCCGCGGACCCGCCGGAACGCGTCGTGGCTCTCGGCCGTCGCGCCGTCGAGGCTCACCGCCAGGCGGGCGAGGCCGGCGTCGCGCAGGGCGCGCAGGCGCTCGGCGGTGACCGCCGCGGTGCCGCTCGGCGTGAGCGACGGGGCGAGGCCGCGCGCGCGGGCGTGGGCGACCAGGGGCACGATGTCGGGGCGGCGCAGCGGGTCGCCGCCGGTGAAGACGAGGAGCGGCGGGCGCGGGCCGAACGCCGCGATCCGGTCGATGAGCGCCTGCGCCTCCGCCGTCGTCAGCTCGCCGGGGTCGCGGTGGGGGATCGCGGCCGCGCGGCAGTGGACGCAGGCGAGCGCGCACGCGCGCGTCGTCTCCCAGATCACGATGAACGGCGCCCGGTCGAAGGCGCTCATTGGACCGCAGCCCCCACGGCGCTCCCGGCGCGCGCCGCCGGCGTGCGCGCGCGAAGGTGCTGGAGCGTCGCGCCGAGCGTCGCGGCGAACGCGAGCGCGCCCAGCGTGAGCACGGCGCCCGCGGCGCGGATCCAGGCCGCGCTTCCCGCCGCGAGCGCGGCCGCGAGCCCGAGGACGCCGCCCGTGAGGAGCCACCAGGCGAGGCCCTCGAGCGCGGGCCGCGCGAGCTGCGCGAGGGTCGGCACCGCGGCCCGGCCGACCTGGGGCGCGTAGACCCGGTACCAGACCAGGAACGGGACGATCTTCAGCATCATCCCGACGATCGTCAGCGAGATCCAGCCGCCGAGCGCCACGACCGCGTACGCGAGCGCGAGGCGGGGTCCGCCGAGGACGTCGAACGCGAGGCCGAGCCCGAGCGCCGTCGCCGGCAGGAGGCAGGCGGCGCCCGTCAGCACGAACCGCAAGCCCCAGTCGAGCGCGGGCCGCCGCCGCGCGCGCGCGATCTCGGCCACCCACGCGAGGTGGCCGAGGACGGCCGCCGCGACCAGGAGCGCGCCGACGCGCGCGAGCCAGGGCGAGGCGAGCAGGCCGAGCGTGAGGAGCGGCACGCCCAGGCCGAGGCCCCAGAGCTGGGCGCGCCCCGGCCAGCCGGCGGGCTCGCGCGCGAGGAGGAACATCGGGTAGACGCGCGCCGCCACGCCGAGCACGACGGGCATGACCCACCCGAGGAGCGCCAGGTGGAAGTGCGAGTGGAGCGTCGGGAAGAAGCCCGCCGCCGGGAGGAACCGGGCGACGCGGTCGGCGGCGAGCACGACGCCGAAGCCGAGGGTGAGTACCAGGCCCGCCAGGCTCATCGCGAACAGACGCGCGGTGAACGTCCACCGGGCGAGGCCGCGCAGGCTCATCGCCATGTTCACGAGGTGGGCGACGATCCCCGCGCCGACGACGCCGGCGGCCCAGAGCATGCCCGAGAACTCCGCGATGTAGAAGTGGGCGACCAGGCCGATCATGCCCGCGACGAGCAGCGCGAACTGCCAGCGCGCGAGCCTCTCGCTCCAGATCGGCCGCGCGAACACGATCGGCACGAGCTGATAGGAGGCGCCCATGATCGTGAGCGTGATCCAGCCGAGCGTCACCGTGTGCGTGAGCGCGGCGAGCCGCGGGTGGTAGTAGTGGCCCGCGAGCTCGCCCGCGAGCGCGACCACGCCCGCCGCCGCGAGGACGAACGCGAGCACGGCCGCGATGAGGTACCGGAGCGGCACCGTCGCCTCCGGCACGCGGCCCGCCCCGGGGTGGGGGACGCTCACGCCGCGCCGGCCCGCCGCGTGACCCGGATCCGGACCACGCCCGGCTCGGGCTCGTCGGTGGCGTGCTCGAACCCCCGCTCGTCGAGGATGGGATAGAGGAGCGTCGGCCGGCGGTCGTGGAGGATCTCGATCCGCTGGCCAGGCACGAGTCGTTCGAGCGCCGTGAGGACGCGCACCATCGGCTCGGGCGGCTCGAGCCCCCGCACGTCGACGACGGCGGGCGCCGCCGCCGCGGTTCTGGCCGGGGCCGCTCCGGGCGGCGCGCCGCCCGCCTCGCGATAGAACCAGACTGACCAGTCGTCGGGCGCGCGGCACTCGGTCCAGTGGAGGAGACCCCGCCGGCCGAGCAGCTCGTAGAGCGGGAACGGCTCGAACGGCGCACGTACGACGAGGGCCCGATCCCGGTCGAGCGTCTTCACGGCCGCCATGATCCGGGCGAACGGCTCGGCGCCCCGGCGGATGTCCTCGCGCACGTCGAGGTGCACGAGCGCCTCGGCCGGCAGCGCGGCGAGCGCCGCGGGCTTCGGGGCGCGGGCGGGCGGCGTGACGCTCGGGCCCCCGGCCGCCGCGCCCTCCGGCTCGCCCGCGGCGCGCCGCAGGTCGGCGAGCAGCGCGTCCACCGCGACGCCCGCCATCGCGGCGGCCTGGGCCACGGTGACCCGCGGGGCCATGATCCTCCGTGCGTTGGGCTCGCGGAGCTGGGCGAAGTGGGCGTGGTAGCGGGCGAGGACCTCGACGAGTTCGGGGTGCTCGTCGAGCAGGCGCGCGAGCGTCGTGTCGGCCGAGATCATGCGCGGGGCGTCCTCCTCGGGCCGAGCATACCGCCCGCGCCCCGGGGAGGGCGTATGACCCGGGTCATAGGGGCCGAGCGCCGCGGCCCGCGGGGCGCCGCCGCCGGCGCGCAGGCCCGCCGGGCGCGCCGCGCGTAGCCCGTTCGGCCCAGAAGCGGCCCCCCGGCGCGCCCGACCCGCAGGAAGCGCTTGACTTGCCGTCCGTGTGCGCTGAGATGCTGAGGGCCGGCGCCCGGCCGGGAGCGGGCGTCGCCCGCGGTGAACCGTCGGACACCGGGCCGGTAGGGCCGGGGAGGGGGTCATGGACGAGAACGACCACCCGAAGGGTGCCCTGCTGTTCATGCTGATCTACCTGTTCCTCCTGGCCGCGCTGTGGACGAACGCCTACCTGAAGCTCTGGAGAGACTGAGGCCATGGCGACGCGAAAGGGCACCACGGTCTACCTCTACGAGCTGGCCTGGATCCTGCCGAGCTTCGCGATCCCGGTGGGCATGCTCGTCGCGCTCGTCGTGACGGCCTTCGGCGCGGGCATCCACCTGCCTGGGCTGGAGCGCCGCATCGACCCGACGAAGGTCGCCGAGACGCCGCCGTTCGACAAGCCGGGCCTCGTCGAGCTCGCGCCCGGCCGGTACGAGGTGCGGATGACCGCGCAGATCTGGTCGTTCGCGCCGAGGGAGATCCGGGTGCCCGCGGGCTCGACGGTGCGCTTCTGGGTGACGAGCAAGGACGTCGTCCACGGGCTCCTGATCCCGAAGGCGAACGTCAACCTGATGCTGCTGCCCGGGCAGGTCGCGTTCGCCGAGGCGCGCTTCGACACGCCCGGCGAGTACCTGATGATGTGCCACGAGTATTGTGGAATAGCGCACCACACGATGGCGGGCACGGTGATCGTGGAGGCCAGGCGATGACGCGCTCCGAGGACCGTCTCACCGCCGCGTTCCTGCTCGTCGCCCTCGTCGCGCTCTTCGGGGGCGTGCTCACGGGGTTCTTCCAGGCCATCGAGCACGCCGGGGTGGACGTCTACCCGAGCACCCCGATCGTGAAGTCCTACTACCACAGCCTGACGCTCCACGGCGTCCTGAACGTCCTCGTGTGGACGACGTTCTTCATCTGCGGCTTCGTGCCGTTCCTGACGACACGGGCGCTCGGCACGCGGCTGGCGCGGCCCGGGCTCGCCTGGCTCACGTTCTGGCTGATGCTGGGCGGCCTCCTGCTCGCGGCCATCCCGCTGGTCGGCAACGCCGCGACGGTGATGTTCACGTTCTACCCGCCGCTCAAGGCGCACTGGGCCTTCTACGTGGGCCTCACGCTCGTCGTGGTCGGCACGTGGCTCGTGACGCTGAACCTCGCGCTGACGTGGCGCGCGTGGCGGCGGCAGCACCCGGGCGAGCGCACGCCGCTCGCGGCGTTCATGGGCCTGGTGACCTTCGCGATGTGGACGCTCGCCTCGCTCGGCCTCGCGGCCGAGATGCTGGTCATGCTGATCCCCTGGTCGCTCGGGCTGATCGCCGGGACGGACGCACTGCTCGGCCGCGCGCTCTTCTGGTTCACCGGCCACCCGATCGTCTACTTCTGGCTCCTGCCCGCGTACATGTCGTGGTACACGCTGGCGCCGCGGCAGGCGGGCGGCAAGCTCTTCAGCGACCCCCTGGCGCGGACCTCGTTCATCCTGTTCCTGGTGCTGTCGACCCCGCTCGGCTTCCACCACCAGTACACGGACCCCGGGATCCAGATCGGCTGGAAGCTGGTCCACGCGTTCCTGACGTTCGCGGTCTTCTTCCCGAGCCTGCTCACGTTCTTCAACGTGGTCGCCTCGCTCGAGAGCGGCGCGCGCGCGCGGGGCGGCCGGGGCTGGGTCGCCTGGGTCGCCCGGCTCCCGTGGGGCGACCCGTCGCTGGCGGCGCAGGTGCTCGCGATGCTGCTGTTCGCCTTCGGCGGCATCGGCGGGCTCATCAACGCCTCGTACAACCTGAACCTCATCGTCCACAACACCGCGTGGATCGTCGGCCACCTGCACCTGACCGTCGGCACCGCGGTGACGCTCACCTTCATGGGCGTCTCGTACTGGCTCGTGCCCTACCTCGCGGGCCGGGCGCTCTGGAGCCGCCGGCTCGCGCTCGTGCAGGTGTGGAGCTGGTTCGTGGGCATGATCGTCTTCTCGAACACGCTGCACCGGCTGGGCCTCATGGGGATGCCGCGGCGGACGATGATCGGCGCGGCGCCCTACGTCCTGCCCGAGTGGAAGGCGCTCCTGCCGCTCGTCGGCATCGGCGGCACGCTGCTGTTCCTGAGCTCGGTCCTGTTCTTCCTGAACCTGGTCCTCACGCTCGTGGTCTCGCGCGCGCCGGCGCCCGCCGTGCCCGCGTTCGCCGAGGCGCTGTCCGGGCCGGACCACGCCCCGGCGATCCTGGACCGGTGGCGGCCGTGGCTCGCGCTCGCGGTCGTGCTGATCGCGATCGCCTACGGCCCGACGCTGGTGCGCCTGGCGCTCACGACGCCGTTCAACACCCCGGGGCTCCGGGTCTGGTGACCGAGGGCCGGGCGGGGGGCGAGGAGCCGCGGCCGCGGCTCCTCGGGCTCTGCCTCGGGCCGCTGCTCTTCGCCGCGCTCCTTCTCACGCCGCTGCCGGGGCTGAGCTCGCGGGCCCACGTCCTCGCGGGGATCTTCGCCTGGGCGGTCGTCTACTGGATGACGGCGGCGCTGCCCCTCGCGGTCACGGCGCTGCTGGCCTCCGTCCTCGCGATCGCACTCGGCGTGGCGCCCGCGCGGACCGTGCTGGCGCCCTACGCCG
>MGBU01000100.1:0-5913 GCA_001790205.1 Candidatus Rokubacteria bacterium GWA2_73_35
GGTGTAGCTCGTGCTCCGGCCTCCTCCCTGGCCACGGACGAGGATGCCTCGATCGACGAGAGCCAGGATGTCGCGCAGGGCCGTGTCCTGAGAGCACTTCGCAAGCGTCGCGTAGCTCGAGGTCGTGAACTTGCCCTCGAAGCGATCGAGCAGGCGGCTGAGAACGAGTGTCTGGCGCTCGTTGAGGACGGTTCCCCTGATGCTCTCCCAGAAGCGGGCCTTGGCGAGGACGGCGCCGAGGATCGTGTGCGCGCCGTCGATCGTGCGGCCGAGGCAGCCGAGAAACCAGTCCATCCACGGCGTGATGTCCATCGTCCCCTTCTGCGTCCGCTCGAGAATGTCGTAGTAGGCCGCGCGCTCCTGGCGGATCTGCGTCGACATGCTGTAGAAGCGCTGGGGACTCCTTTCGGAGCGCGCCAGGGCCATGTCGGCGATGGCGCGCGCGATGCGGCCGTTGCCGTCGTCGAACGGATGGATCGTCACGAACCAGAAGTGGCTCAGGCCGGCCTTCAGCACTTCATCGAGATCGGCGGGCCCGTTGAACCACGTGAGGAACGTGCTCATCTCCCGTTCGAGGCGCGCCGCCGGGGGCGCTGCGGAATGAACGCGCTCCCTGCCGATCGGCCCGGAGACAACTTGCATGGGTCCCGTGCCGTCGTCGCGCCAGGCCCCTGTCCGAATTCTCCTCATGCCGCTGCGCCCGGTCGGAAACAGCGCTGCGTGCCAGGCGAAGAGGCGTTCGGCCGTCAGCGGTTGATCGTAGCGGCGGGTGGCGTCGAGCGTCATCTCGACGACGCCCTCGACGTGCCGGTCGGCGGGCGTCAGCGCGCCGATGTCGATGCCGAGCCGCCGGGCGATCGAAGAGCGCACCTGCTCCGCTTCGAGCTTCTCTCCCTCGATCTCACTGCTCTCGAGGACGTCGGCGGTCAGCGTCTGCAGAACGGCTTCCTGGCGGAGGTTGAAGCCCAGGGATTCCATGCGGCCGACCAGCCGGCCTTGCCGATGCCGCACGGACGCCAGCGGCTCGGCCAGGCGGTCCGTGTCCCACCGGAACCGGGGCCAGTCCTGAAGCTCGTGGATGTACAATCTCCGCACCTGGTGCGGAGATTATAGGCCGGTCCCCAGCAGACACAAGTATTTACAGCATATTGTGCGGAGAATATTGGCGGCAATCTCCGCACGGCCCTTGACCGATGAGGTCGCGGCGATCTTTCCTACGTG
Organism: Candidatus Rokubacteria bacterium GWA2_73_35; assembly: GCA_001790205.1. Lineage (GTDB taxonomy): Bacteria > Methylomirabilota > Methylomirabilia > Rokubacteriales > CSP1-6 > GWA2-73-35. Next base: position 1,222 of record MGBU01000100.1, read on the forward strand.
GCGGCGCGCGGGGGCGCCGCGCGCCGGAGCACCAGCTCCCTGAGCCCGCCGTAGAGCCCCGCCGGCAGGAAGATGATGATCAGGACGAGGGCGAGGCCGTAGATCGTGTCCGCCATCCCGAGGAACCTGACGCCGAAGGCCACGCGCAGGTACTCGGCCAGCGCGATCGTCAGCGCGGTTCCCACCGTCGGGCCGAGGAGCGTGTACATCCCCCCCAGCACCACCGCGAAGACGATCTGGAGGGACACGCCGATGCCCGCCAGCGTCCCCGGGTTGATGTAGGTCACGTACTGGGCGTAGAGGACGCCGCCGACGGCGGTGAGGCCGGCGGAGAGCAGCGTGATCCTGAGCTTGAAGCCGGTGACCGGGATGCCGACCGAGGCCGCGGCGGTCTCGTCCTCCCCGATCGCCTCGAGGGCGGAGCGGGTCATGCTCCGGTCCACCCACCACCAGACCCACAGGCCCACGAGCCAGACGGCCAGCGCCACGAGGTAGAAGATCCGCTTGTCCGCGAACTGGATCGCGGCGAGGTTGAACGCCCCGGCGTCCTTCAGGGTGAGCCCGAGCGACCCGCCGGTCCAGTCGCGCTCGGCGATGATCAGCAGGCGGATCACCTCGCCCAGGGCCAGCGTGACCAGCGCGAAGTAGTGCCCCACCACCCGAAATCTGAAACATGGGTAGCCGAGGACGAGGGCGAGCAGGACGGCGAGCCCGGCGGCGAGGGGCGTGCCGATCCACGGCGAGACGCCCAGGAAGTTCCAGAGCAGGGTCGTCGTGTACGCCCCGAGCCCGAGGAACGCGCCGTGACCGAGGGAGACCAGGCCGAACCGGCCCATGAGCGCCCACGCGGTGCCGACGAAGGCCCAGATCAGGACGAGCACGAGCACGTGCAGGATGTAGAGGCGCGCGGGGCCCAGGGGCAGCCAGGGCACCAGCGCCAGGAGGGCCACGCCGACGAGCGCGAGGAGCCGCTTCACTCCCGCCTCGACAGGATGCCCTCGGGGCGCACGAACATCGCCACGATGAAGAGGACGAAGGCCACCACGTAGGCCATCTCGGTCGAGGTGATGATGCCGCCGACCGAGATCACCTCGCTCATCAGGAGGCTGCCCACGACCGCCCCGAACATGTTCCCGAGCCCCCCGAGGACGACGATCATGAAGGTCAGGGGGCCGAATGCAGCGCCGAAGTACGGGTGCACCGAGTACTGGATGATCAGGAGCGCCGCGGCGAGGCCCGCCATCGCGCCGCCGACGCCGGACGTGACGATGTAGACCTTGCGGGCGTCCACGCCCATGAGCGCGATCGCCTCGCGGTCCTGGGAGACCGCCCGGATCGCCGTCCCGATGTAGGTGCGGGTGAGGAACAGGTAGAGCCCGAGCATCGCCAGGAGGGACACCGCGAACGCCAGCAGCCGCGCGAAGGAGAGAAACATCCCCCCCACCTCGAGGATGGGCAGCGCCAGGCGGAGCGAGCGGTGGTCGGTGGCCCAGAGGAACGTGGCGAAGGACTGGAGGAAGAACAGGAGCCCTCCGGTGGCCAGGAGCTGGTTCACCGGCGGGCTCGACAGGATCGGCGCGATGATCAGGAGATGCACGAGGATCCCGAGGATGGCGACCAGGCCCACCGCGGCCATCCCGGCCAGCACGACCGGCCACGCCCACAGCGTCACCAGCCAGTAGACCGCGTACATGCCGAGCATCACCAGCTCCACGTAGGCGATCCAGACGATGTCCACGACGCCGAAGATGAGGTTGAGGCCCAGCGCGAGCAGCGCCAGCACCCCGCCGAGCAGGATCCCGTTGATGGCGGCCTCGGCGACGAGCAGCGGATCCATCAGAGCCCCACGTAGGCCTGGCGGACGAAGTCCTGGTCGGCGAGATCGGCGGCGCGGCCCTCGACGCGGATGCGGCCCACCTCGAGGAGGTAGGCGCGGTCGGCCAGACTCAGGACCTGGCGGACGTTCTGCTCCACGATCAGGATCGTGTAGCCCTCCTCGCGGACCCGGCGGATGAGGTCGAAGAGCCGGAGCACCATCACGGGCGCCAGGCCCAGCGAGGGCTCGTCCAGCAGGATCAGCTTGGGGCCCGACATCAGCGCCCGGCCGATGGCGAGCATCTGCTGCTCGCCGCCCGAGAGCGTGCCCGCCCGCTGCCGCCGCCGCTCGGCGAGCACCGGGAACAGCTCGTAGACCCGCGCGACCGTCCCGGCGTAGCGGCGGCGGGCCGCCGGCAGGAACGCCCCCATCTTGAGGTTCTCCTCCACCGTCAGCTTGGGGAAGATCCGGCGCCCCTCGGGGACGTGGGCGATGCCGCGCGCCACGATCCCGTGGGCGGGCTCCGCGCCGAGCGAGCGGCCCTCCAGGCGGACCTCGCCGGCGCGGACCCGCACCAGGCCGGAGATGACGCGCATCAGGGTGGTCTTGCCGGCGCCGTTCGGTCCCACCACCGCGACCGCCTCGCCGGCATTGACCACGAGGTTCACGTCCCAGAGCGCCGTGAACTCGCCGTAGCCCGCCGTGACGGAAGAGACCTCGAGCATCGCTCAGCCGAGCACGAGCTTCTCGCCGAGATAGGCCTCGATCACCCTGGGGTCCTCGGCGACCTCGCGGGGCATCCCCTCGGCGATCTTCTCGCCGTGGTCCAGGACGACGACCCGGTCCACGACCCGCATGAGGGTCGCCATGATGTGCTCGACCCAGACGATGGTGATGCCCATCTCGTCGCGGATCCGGCGCAGGAGGCCGGCGGCCTGTCGCATCTCCTCGAGGTCGAGGCCGCCGAGCGTCTCGTCGGCCAGGAGCAGCGCCGGGCCGGTGGCGAGCGCGCGGGCCAGCTCGAGCTTCTTGAGCCCGGCGGCGCCGAGCAGGCCCGGGCGCGCGGCCTCGTCGCTCGGGAGCCCGACGAGACGGAGCACGTCGCGGGCGCGCGCCCGCGCCGCCGCGTCGGGCTCGCGGGTCATGTGGCCGAAGTGGGCGGCCAGGGCCACGTTCTCGAGGACGGAGAGCTTCTTGAACGGGCGCGGGATCTGGAAGGTGCGGGCGATGCCGCGGTGGCAGATCCTGTCCGGGGTGAGGCCGCCCACCTCCTCACCCCGGAAGCGGATGGAGCCGGCGGAGGGCCGGAGCGCTCCCGACACGCAGTTGAAGAGCGTGGTCTTCCCGGACCCGTTCGGGCCGATCAGCCCGAGAAGCTCTCCCTGCTTGACCTCGAACGACACCCCCTGGAGCGCCCGGAACCCTCCGAACGTCCTCGAGACGTTCTCGAGCGAGAGCAAGTGGCCCTAGCGGGCGGCGTAGGGCGAGGTCCCCGGCAGCGGCAGCACCGGGCTCGCGGTCTGGATCGCCTTCGGGTAGACGATCTGCGTCTTGCCGCCGATGTACTGCATGACCACCAGCGAGGCGCGGAGGTTCTGCCCGCGCATGTTGTCGCCGGGGCCGGCGAACTTCACGCCGTAGCCCTGGATCGTGCCGCCCTCGGGGATGTCCGTCTCCAGCGCGGCCTTCTGGATTGCCTCGGGGCTCCACCCGCCGTACTTCTGGATGGCGCGCGGCAGCACGTCGGTCAGCAGGACCCAGGTGTTGTTGAAGCCCATGCTGGCGTGCGGCGGGATCTGGTCCACGCCCGTCACCTTCTTGTAGCGCCCGAGGAACTCGTCGCGGATCTTGCCGAGGTTGCCCTTGAGCTTCTTCGCGTCGAGGAGCTGGGAGGCCACCGGGTCCACGTTGAAGATGTGGTCCACGTCCTCGCGGAAGGCCTCGCGGAGCTTGTCGTACTGGCCGTAGCCGGCGCCGTGGCCGACGATGGCCTTGACGCGCAGCCCGAGCTCCTTGGCCTGGCGCAGGAAGAGCGTGATGTCCGGGTTGTAGCCGGTGTGGAAGAGCACGTCGGGCCGCGCCGCCTTGAGCTTCGTCACCAGGGAGGCCAGGTCGGGCGTGCTGGCCGAGTACCCCTCCTTCAGCACGAGCTTCATGCCGATCTTCTTCAGCTCGGCCTCGCCCGAGGCCGCGACGCCGCTGCCGTAGGGGCCGTCCTCGTAGATGATGGCGCCCTTGACCTCCTGCGGCTTCATCTTGAAGCGCTCCGGGGCGTAGTCGGCGATGAAGCGCGCCGAGAGCTGGCCGAACTGGCTTCCCGGGGGCTGGGCACGGAAGGTGTACTTGAGGTCGCGTCCGCGGAACACCCGGTCGTCGATGGCGATGGTGACCCACAGGACCCGGTTCTGCTTGTCGACCTTCTCCGCGAGCGGCACCGCGATGGCGCTCGAGTAGATGCCGAGCAGGATGTCGACCTTCTCCACGTTCAGGAGCCGCTCGGCCTCGTTGATCGCCACATCGGGCTTGGACTGCGAGTCGCCCTCGATGGCCCGGATCTTGTGCTTGCCGAGCACGCCACCCTTCTCGTTGATCATGTCGAAGGCGATCTTGGTCCCGATGCTGCCCGGGACCGCGCCCGCCGCCGCGAAGGGCCCGGTCAGGTCGTAGAGGACGCCGATCGTGATGGACTTGGCCTGGGCGTGGGCGCCTGGCACCCACGGCCCGGCGGCCGTTCCGGCCGCGGCGAGCGAGGTCGTCGCGAGAAAGCTCCGGCGCGTCATCTGACCCATGATGTGTCTCCCTCCCTGGGACGGCGGTGGCCTTGACCGTACGGGTCCGCGGTGACGCGAACCCTAGCACGCGGACCCCGGGCGGTC
>MGBU01000100.1:5959-15970 GCA_001790205.1 Candidatus Rokubacteria bacterium GWA2_73_35
GTCTGGCCGCCGACCCCCTCGTACTGAACGAGCAAGTGGTCCGGTTCGGTCGCGAACCACCCAAACGACCCCCAGGCGAGGCGGGAGATGGTCTTCTTGAAGCCGGCACTGCCGCGATCCTGGTAAGCCGTCACAAATGCGACCTGCTGGCGGTGGAAGCCGGCCTGGGTCGCGATGCCGAGGAGTGCTTCCTTCCGCTCCGCCGTGATAGCGCCGTCCGTGGCCACGACCTCGACGAACACCAGCAAGGGCTCCGCCGGCGCGAGATCGACCAGGAGGATGTCCGGAAGATTCCCTCCGGGCTCGATTCGAAGCCGCAGTCGCGAGATGAGCTCTTCGTCGCGCTTGATGATCTTCGCCTGACTCTCACTGAGGAGTACGACGCCCGGCTGCTGAAGGAACCCGACCGCGAAGACCTCTATGACCGCCTTCGCGATCTCCGAGCTCGGGCCGGCCGCCATTCGACGTGTCTCGCCGTTGGGAAAGGTGACGAGTACGCCCTCGCGCAGTGAAGCGACGCCTCGGGTCATGAGAGCGACACGCGCCAGCGCGCCGGGCGAGAGGTTGGCACGACGCCACGCGTCGGTCGCCTCGTCGAAGGCGGCGCCGTCGAGGCCCGGAGCGAACAAGGCCGCGAACGACGCTCTCAAGGCGTAGCGCGGTCGACCCGAAGTCGTCGGCACGTCAGGGCGGACGATCGCGGCGCCGACAGAGACAAGGCCGTCTCGGAGCGTCTCGTCCCGGATAGGCTCGCGGGTGTTGTCGAGGTACCACCGCCGCCCCCTGGGGCTGAAGCCGGGCTTGAGAGAGTCCTCGGCATATCGAAGCCGATCGCGATCACCGGTTCGTCGCGACTGACGATCTGTCATCCGGTAGATCTGCTTCGGCGCCAAAAAGCGCTCGGTTCCTTCTACCGCACCGACGTAGAGCATCGCGAACACGGCCGACGCGGCCATCTCGCGTACGCAGTAGGGACGATTCGGTGTGCCCTCGGGAAAGATGACCCGGAGACGCCGCTGGATCGTGGCTCGGTCGGAGAATGGCGGGAGCGGCTGCTCGGTCAAACTGCGGAGTCCAGGCGGTAGAGACGTGCGCAGATCCGGTCGAGGCTATCGCGGGGCGCCAGTCGTCGCACAGCCGTAGCGAGTTCATCGAGATTGTCCGGAGGCGGCAGGGGAAGGGCCTGCAGTTCGTACGCCGAAACGGCGACGCTCCCACTTAGGCATCGAAAGACGCGATCCGCTGCCGCGCTATTAAGAAAAGCGGTCAGCGTGGACGGTGCTACCACGGGTGAGGGGCGTGTGGGACGAATCATGTTGAGATGATTCTCGACCACGGCGCCGCCATGCTCACGAATCAGGCTGACCGGCAGGACTGCGGCGACGAGCCGTCTTGGCTGCTCCTTGGCAGTGGTCCGCTGAACCAGGACGCAGGGATCCTTGATCACGAGCCAGCCGTCGTCGGTGCGCGGCTTGAAGTACGGACGGTGATTGGCCTTCGTCGTCCGGAGCAGGAAGCGCCCGTCGGGTCTCACTGCTTCAGCCCATACCAGCGGCAGACAGCCGGCGCCCTTGTGCTCTCGGAGCTGGGTCTTGTGGCGGTTCCACACCAGCGGTCCCGTACTTACCTCGTATCCCCAATCGGCGAGCCGGTGAGGCATCTGACGCAGCCGCTCGATGAGCGCGCCCTGCGCGGCTTCGCGAGGCACCAGCCACGGCGAACTGGGCTCATCGGGCAGGACGAAGGACCCGGCAGGCGTGACGCGGAGAACTGTCTCGTCGATTGGGGTGACGAAGCTCACCGATGCCGCGCGAGGAGCACAGACGCCGTGGTCAGTGCATAGACGGCGATAGGTGGCCAGCAGCGTCTCCTGGAGAACCTCGTCGAACACGCCCTTCCGCGCCGCGATGAAGTCGACGGTCAGAGGGGGCGCCGTGCGGACGAGCATGGCGCGGAGATTCTTGAAGTACTCACCGGCCAGGAAGCTCGTTGGTGTCACGTAAGCAATGACACCTCCCGGCCTGACCCATCGGAGCGCCAGGTCGAGGAAGAGCCCATAGAGATTCGCGTGACCGTAGAGGCCCTTCGCGTAGCGCGCACGCACTCGTCGGGACAGCGTGATGCGGCCGTAGGGGGGGTTCCCGACCACGAGGTCGAAGGCGGTCTGTGCCGACTCATAGACCAGGCTGTTGCGCACCTCTACGACGACTGGAAGTCGGCGGCCAGCCGCACGGCTAATCGGGAGCACCATGGCTTCCAGGAAGACCTGTGACATCCATGCCGCGACCGGATCGATCTCATACCCGCGCACACGAGTTGCTAGGGTATCTAGGAGAGCTACGGGCTCCAGGTGGGACAGTGCCTTGAGGATCCGCTCAGCGACCGGCGCGAGGAAAGCCCCGCCACCACACGCAGGATCGAGGACCGAACACACACTCCAGTCGATACCGGCGGCTGTCGCTTGGTCGAGCAAACGCGCTGCGAGCGCAGGCGGCGTGTAGTAAACGCCAAGCTGTGCACGGAGCTCTCTCGGAATCGCTGCCGCATAGGTTGTGCCGACGAAGTAGCCAGCTGTCACAGGATCCACTTGGGCTGCTGCGTGCCCAAGAGTCCTGGCCATCCATCGTGAGCCTTCGTCCAACGACGGCGCGTCGAGATCGGTGAATTGCTCGGGGAGCGGCCAGACCTCCGGATGGTCACGCTGGATTTCCCGCCAATAGTTTTCGATAGTGGCGATCGCAAAGTTCACTGCGAACCGAATTCGAGCTCTGCGGGGGAGGCGCTCGGCGGCTCGTGCGACGACCTGCTTGGTCGCTCGCAGCTGCTCGATGCGTGCGGAAAGGCAGCGGTCGGTCGACGCCTCGACCTCGACAGTGTCGCCCTGCCTGATCCACTGGCGTGTGTCCGTCATCCGAGTCGTCTCAGGCTATCCTGCGGACCGGGATGAGACAAGTCTCTTGGAGTGTCTCTTGAAGTCGACGGGGGCGCCGAACGGTCGACAAGCGGTCGGCCGACGTCAGGGAGGCGCCCGCCGCCGGATGTCCGCGCGCACCCGGTCCACCAGGCGCTGCACGTGGCGCTCGTAGAAGGCGGGCGCGAACCCGCCGCCGAAGAGCGCGGGGTGGCTGTCGCCCTCGCAGAACCCGCACACCGCGAGGACCCGCGCCCGGGCGAGGCGCTCCACCACGAGCCCGGGCGTGCGGCGTTGCGCACGAACGAGGGAGGGCGCCGCGCGCGGCAACGCCCTAGTCGAAGACGAAGTGGCGGGTGCGCGCGAGTCCCTGGCGCAGCTCCCCGCGGAAGTCGGGGTGGGCGATGGAGATGAGCGCCTCGCCCCGCTCGCGCAGCGTGAGCCCGTGGAGGTTCACCGCCCCGTGCTCCGTCACCACCCAGTGCACGTGGCCGCGCGTCGTGACCACGCCGGCGCCGGGCGTCAGCTCCGGCACGATGCGGGAGACGCGGCCCGCCGCCGCGGTGGAGGGCAGCGCCAGGATGGGCTTGCCCCCGCGCGAGAGGGCGGCGCCGCGGATGAAGTCCATCTGGCCGCCGATGCCCGAGTAGATCCGGTGGCCGAGGGAGTCGGCGCAGATCTGGCCGCTCAGGTCGACCTGGAGCGCGGAGTTGATGGCGTGCACCCGGTCGTTCTTCCGGATGAGCGCCGTGTCGTTCGTGCGGTCGCAGGGGTGGAACTCCACCAGGGCGTTGTCGTGGACGAAGTCGTAGAGGCGGCGCGTGCCCACCACGAAGCTGGTGACGACGCGGCCCGGGTGGACGTTCTTCAGCCGGTTGGTCACCGCCCCGCACTCGACGAGGTCGACCACGCGGTCGGAGAACATCTCGGTGTGGATGGCGAGGTCGCGCTTGCCCTTGAGGCGGGCCAGCACGGCGTCGGGGATGGCGCCGATGCCCACCTGGAGCGTCGCGCCGTCGTCGATCAGGTCGGCGATGCGGTCGCCGATGCGCGCCTCCACGGGCCCCTCGGGCTCCGGCGCGTGCTCGTAGAGCGGTCGGTCCGTGTGGATGAACGCCGAGATCCGGTCGAAGGGCACCACGGTGTTGCCGTGGGTGCGCGGCATGCGCTCGTTGATCTCGGCGATGATGAGGCGCGCCGCGTCGGCGGCGCCCTTCGCGGCGTCCACGGAGGTGCCGAGCGTGCAGTGGCCGTGCCGGTCGGGCGGCGAGAGCTGCAGGATGGCGGCGTCGAGCGGGACGCGCCGGGTCGCGAACAGGGCCGGGATGTCCGAGAGGAAGATCGGCATGAAGTCCGCCCGGCCGTCCTCGATGGCCGCGCGGACCGGCGCCCCCGCGAAGAGCGAGACGGAGAGGAAGCGGCCGGCGTGCTCCGGCGCGGCGAAGGGCGCCGGGCCGTTCGTGTGCAGGTGGTAGAGCCTGACGCCCTCCAGGTCCAGCCGACGCGACAGCGCCTCGACGAGGGGCGTCGGCGTGGCGGCCGCGCCGTGGATGAACACGCGCATACCGCTCCGGACGAGCCGGACGGCGTCGTCGGGGGAGACCGCGCGCTGGGGCCAGCTCGCGAGGGTCATGCGGGTCATTGTCGCGCGGACGCCCGCGCCTCCGCCACCGGGGGCACAACCTCGTCCGCGAGCCCGCGCGGGGCGCCCGCGCGCGGAGGAGCTTCCGTCCCCGGCGCGCACCACCTACAATGACCTCGTGGCTGACGACTCGCCGGGCGCGCCCGTCCCGGACGCCGTGAGGCCTCGCGCCCGGCCTCGCCGACGCCTCGCGCGTGCCGGCGGGCTCGCCGCCGTCGGCGCCGCGCTCGTGCTGGGCGCCGCGTGGAGCGCCTCCCCGCAGGGCCGCGTGCCGCTCGAGGGCCCGGGGGCGCCCGTACCGCCGCCGGCGGCCGCCTCGACCGCGGCGCGCGCCATCCTCGACCGCGTGCGCCCCGCGATGATCCAGATCAAGGGGTTCTTCGGCACCAACACGGCCGAGGCTTTTCGCGGCAGCGCCTTCGCGGTCGCCCGCGGGGGCGTGTTCGTCACGAACTGGCACGTCGTCAGCGAGGCGGTCCTCTATCCCGAGAAGTACCGGCTCGAGTACCGCACGCCGGCCGGCGCGCCGGGTCGCGTGACCGTGCGCGCGATCGACGTCCGGCACGACCTGGCCCTCGTCGAGGCGCAGGGGTTCGCGCCGCGCCCGCTGTCGCTCCGTCCGGGTGCGGCGATCAAGGGCGAGCGCGCGTACTCGGTGGGCTTTCCGCTCGACGTCGGGCTCACGATCACCGAGGGGGTCAGCAACGGCCGCGTCGAGGAGTCGTTCGAGCCGCGCGTCCACTACTCCGGCGCGCTCAACCCCGGCATGTCCGGGGGGCCGGGGCTCGACGGCTCGGGGAGCGTCATCGGGGTCAACGTCGCCGGGTACCGGGCCTCGCAGCTGGTCGCCTTCCTGGTTCCGACCGAGCACGTGGCCGCCCTCCTGGCGCGCGCGTCGGGCCCGCCGATCGACACCGGGCGGGCACGGGCCGAGGTCGCGAGCCAGCTCCGGGCGCACTCCGAGGCGCTCCTCGCCGCGCTCGGGTCGAAGCTGCCGACCCAGAACCACCAGGGGTACGAGCTGCCGGCGAAGCCGGCGCCCTTCGTCGAGTGCCAGGCCGCCGGCGACCCCGCGCCCGACCGGCCGGTCCACGTCGAGCGGATCAACTGCGACGCGAAGTCGGCGGTCTACCTCGGCCGCGACCTGCACACGGGCGGGCTCACGTTCCAGCACCAGGTGCTGCGCACGAGCACGCTCGACGCCTGGCGCTTCGCCCGCCGGCTGCAGGAGGCGAAGACGCCCTGGGGCGTCTTCGGCCCCGCCCGGCAGCTCGCGCCGTTCGCCTGCACGCAGCGCGACGTCGCGCTGCGCGGATTCACGGCGAACGCGACCGTGTGCCTGCGCGCGTACCGCAAGCTCGACGGCATCTACGACCTCAACGTGCGCGTCGTCAGCAAGAACCGGCCGACGCAGGGGTTCGTGTCGAGCCTGAGCCTGACGGGCGTCGCCGCCGACCGGGCGCTGGCCTTCGCCGGGACCTACCTGGAGGCGATGCGATGGAACCCGTGATGGTCGTCGAGGTGCTCGGCGGCCACGACCGCGTGCGGGCCCGTCACCGCGTCGCGGCGTCCGGGCCGGAGGCGCACTGCACGGTCGGCCGCAGCGCGGTCTGTGACGTCGTGCTCGACGACCCGTTCGTCGCCGCGGTCCACGCGCGGATCGGCCTGGACCCCGAGGGCCACGTCACGGTCAGCGATCTCGGGAGCGTCAACGGGATCGAGATCGGCGGCCGGCGCCTGCACGGCGTGGAGGGGGCGCCGCTGGCCGACGGCGTGGTTCGCGTCGGGCGCACGCGCCTGCGCGTGCGGACGGCGCGCGAGGTCGTCGCGCCCGAGCGGGTGGACCGGGGCGGGCCGTCGTGGCGGACGCGCGCCGCCGGGCCGCGCGTGCTCGCGGCGGCATTCGGGGTGAGCGTCGCCGGGGCCGCGTTCGAGGTCTGGACGAACACCGCGCAGCCGCGCGAGCTGTCGACCGCGCTCGTCACGATGCTGCTCGTGACGCTCGCCGCGGCGGGCGTGTGGATCGCGCTGTGGGCGCTCGCGAGCCGGGTCGCCTTCGGCGAGTCCCGCTGGGTGCGCCACGCGGCGATCGTGTTCGTCGTCTACGCGGTCCTCTCCGTCGTGGAGCTGGCGTTCGAGATCGCCAACGGCGCGCTCGGGCTCCACCTGTCGTCCCGGGTCGTCGGGGCGGTGGTGGTCGGTGTCGCGGCGAGCGTGGTCCTGTCCGGCCATCTCGTGACGGCGAGCGCGATGCGCGCACGGGTCGCCGTTGCCATCGGTGTGACGATCCCGGCGGTGGTCATCGTGACCCTGCTGTGGATGGAGGCGCGCAGCCAGGATCGCAGCCCCAGTTACATCGCCGACCACGATCGCGTCCTGCCCCCGGCGCTCCTGGTGCGTCGCGGGCTGCCGCTCGACGGCTTCACGGCCGGGCTCGCCGATCTCCGGGCCCGGGCCGACGCCAGGCGCGCGTTCGTGGAGCGGGAAGACCCGTCGCCGGCCGAGGACGACGCCGAGTGAGGGGCGCGAGCCTCGCGCCGCTCATCGCGGGGCGCCGCGGTAGACGGGCATGAGGAAGGTGCCCGCGTAGTCGACGCCCGGCCGGGTCTCGCGGGCCTCGAGCTGCCAGTAGGTCGGCGGCGTCTCGAGCAGCCGGTTGCCGGGCAGATCCGCGGGCAGCTCGAACGACAAGGCCGCACGTCCCTCGTGGTCGGTGTCGAACACGCGCTCCTCGGCCCAGACCTGGTAACACACGGGTCGGTCGTCGCCCGGCCCCTCCTCGATGCACCGCAAGGTCGCGCGCAGGCCGCGCCGGTCGGCCAGCGCGGCGCCGCCCTCGAACACCACGTCGAGCGTCGCGCCCACGTAGAACGGGAACGCCTCGAGGCGGACCCGCGTGCGGCCGTAGCGCAGGCGGCGCGTGACGAGCGTGAGGCCGTGGAGGAGCAGGCCGAGGAAGATCAGGTCGAAGACGCCGAGGACCACGTAGAGCATCACGGGCAGGCGCTTGGGGTCGGGCTCGAGGACGAGCGGCGCGTGGAGCACGGCCACGAAGACGCCGAAGGCGCCCGCGCCCGCGAGACTCTTGTAGGCGGCCCAGCCGGTCTCGTCGTGCACCACCCGGCGCGACCAGCGGCGATCGAAGCGCCACGGCGCCAGGTCGCGCACCCGCGCGGCGAGCGCGCGGACGGCCATCCCGCGCAGCGTCTCGAGCGCGAGATGGAACCCGACGGCGAAGAAGAGGACCCCGATCCCGGCGACGAGCCACCAGGGGAGCGCGGCCGTGCCGGGCTGCTCCGGAAAGACGCCGGCGCCGATGCCGGCCACCCACGCTCCCACCACGAGGAACGGCAGCGCGAACAGTAGCCCCCAGCCCGACGGGCTGAAGCGGCCTCGCGGCGGCTTGTCGAGGAGCGGCACGCGCCGTCGTTGGTCGGTCACGTTCCCGGTCCGCTCACGCTCCCAGTATAGGGACGGTCAGCGCCGTTGACCTCGCACGATCGGCGCCCTCGCGCGATCGGCGTTGCCAGGCCGGCCCGTGCGGTGCTATGTCTGGGCGCGGATTCGCGCGCCCTCAAGACTAGGCGCACCATCCATCTGCTCTAGCCGGCAGGCTGAGTGTCAGCAGCGAGGGACGAGCGAGTGAGCGCATCCGTGAACGCTCCTGGATCACCGCGCCCGCCCGGGCTGCTCAGGAACTGGGTGACGCTCCTCGGAGCCGCCCTGGCCCTGGTCAGCCTGGCCAACATCCTCTTCCTTCTGGTCGTGGACGTCTTCATCGAGGCCCGGGCGAAGCCGTACGTGGGCGTCTTCGCCTACATCGTCTTCCCGGCCGTCATGATCCTCGGCCTGCTCATCATCCCGCTGGGGCTTCTCCTCGCGCGGCGGCGGCGCCGGCGCCAGGCCCCGGAGGGGATTCCGGCGTTCCCGCGGATCGACCTCAACCTGCCGAGCCACCGACAGGGCTTCGGCCTCTTCGCCGGCTTCACGGTCTTCTTCCTCGTCCTGAGCAGCGTCGGCAGCTACCGGGCCTACCAGTTCTCGGACTCGGTCGCCTTCTGCGGCCAGGCCTGCCACACGGCGATGAAGCCGGAGTTCGTCGCGTACCAGGCCTCCGCCCACGCCCGGGTCCCCTGCGTGGAGTGCCACGTGGGTTCCGGGGCCACCTGGTTCGCCCGCTCCAAGCTCTCGGGGGCCTACCAGGTCTACGCCGTGGCCCGCGACATCTTTCCGCGGCCGATTCCCTCGCCCATCAGGAGCCTCAGGCCGGCGCAGGAGACGTGCGAGGAGTGCCACTGGCCCGAGAAGTTCTGGGGCGCCCAGTCGAAGGTCATCACCCACTTCGGCGCCGACGAGAAGAACACGCCGCGGCAGGTCCGGATGCTCATCAAGACCGGCGGCGGGAGCCCGACCACCGGCCTCACCACGGGCATCCACTGGCACATGAACATCATGAACGAGGTCTGGTACATCGCGAAGGATCCCCAGCGGCAGGAGATCCCGTGGGTCCGGGTCAAGGATCGCCAGGGCCGGGTGACGGAGTACCTCGCGAAGGGCTCGAAGCTCACGGCCGAGGAGATCGCCCGGACCGAGAAGCGCCGGATGGACTGCATGGACTGCCACAACCGGCCGAGCCACGTCTTCGTCCCGCCCGACCGGGCGGTGGACGATGCGTTGCTGGCGGGCCGGATCGACGCCTCGCTCCCCTTCATCAAGCGCCAGGCGGTGGAGGTGCTGGCCAGGCCCTACCCCTCGAGCCAGGCGGCGCGCGAGGGCATCGCCACCGAGCTGGACCGGTTCTACGTCAAGAACCATCCCGCCCTCTATGCCCGGAAGGGGGCGGCGATCAAGACCGCGATCGCCGAGGTCCAGCGCCTCTACGAGACCAACATCTTCCCCGAGATGAAGGTGGACTGGCGGACCCATCCGAACAACATCGGCCACTTCTACTACCCCGGCTGCTTTCGCTGCCACGCCGGACAGCTCGTGAGCCAGGAGGGGAAGGCGATCAGCAAGGAGTGCGAGATCTGCCACACCATCCTCGGCCAGGAGACGAGCCGACAGCCGATGGTCGGCGTCAAGGGCCGCCCCTTCCGCCATCCCGTGGAGATCGGGGACCTCCAGGCCGCGACGTGCAGCGAGTGTCACAGCGGCGGTCCGGGTCCCTAGTCCTTCAAGAAGGGAATCCCATGCGATACCCCGAAGTGCTGTTGGCGCTGCTGACGACGCTCTTGCTGCTGCTGCCGGCCGCTTCGGTCCACCCCGCAGAAGAACGAGACCAGACCTTGATTGCCGCGGCCCGAGACGGTAAGACCGACGAGGTGAGACGATTGATCGCCGCCGGTGCCGATGTCGATGCTCCGGACATCTACGGCCTCACCGCCCTGATGCGGGCGGCCAGGGGCGGCCACACCGAAGTCGTGCGCACCTTGCTGGAAAAGGGGGCGAAGGTCGATGC
>MGBU01000101.1:0-7845 GCA_001790205.1 Candidatus Rokubacteria bacterium GWA2_73_35
GTCCTCGCCGAGCAGCACCCAGTAGGCCTCGACGTGCGGAAAGTTGTCGAGCAGCAGCCGCGCCGCGGCGGTGGTCCGGAGGTTGTCCGCGGGCGGGGTCGGCCGCGGCACGATCCGGGTCGTTCCCACCTGGTAGGGCAGCGGGATGAAGGTCAGGAACCCGCCAGAGGCGTCCTGCTGGGCGCGCAGGCGCAGCAGGTGGTCCACGCGCTCGGGAAGGGTCTCGACGTGACCGTAGAGCATCGTGGCGTTCGTCCTGATGCCGAGCGAGTGGGCGAGGCCGTGGATCTCGCACCACCGGTCGGCGTCCGCCTTGCCCGTGTAGCGCAGGAGCTTCGCCAGGCGCGGCGAGAAGATCTCGGCGCCGCCGCCCGGCATCGTCTGGAGCCCCGCGGCCCTGAGCCGCATCAGGACCTCGCGCGGCTCAAGCTTCCAGCGCCGGCAGAACCAGTCGATCTCCGCGGCCGTGAACGCCTTGATCTGGACCTCGGGGCGCGCCGCGTGGAGCGCCGCGATGACGCGCTCGTAGTACTCGAAGGGCCAGTCCGGGTGGTGGCCGCCCACGATGTGGACCTCGCGGACCTCCTCGCGGACCATGCCGACGATGTCCTCGATCGAGTGCTCGAACGCACCCGCCTCGGCCGCCTTGCGCGCGAATCCACAGAAGGCGCACGAGAGGACGCAGACGTTGGTCGGCGAGATGTAGCGGTTGATGACGAAGTAGACGCGGTCGCCCTCGCGCCGTGACTTCGCGTGGTCGGCCATGCGCCCGACGCCCAGGAGATCCTCGGTCTCGAACAGGGCGAGGCCGTCCTCGCGCGTAAGGCGCGTGCCCGTCCGGACCTTCTCCCAGACGGGCTCGAGACGTGCGTCAGCGAAGTGCACCCGAGCCCACTCCGTAACCCCTTGTCCGCATGGCTGAAACCGGCAGACCGACCGGTCGGTCTGACTCTACGGGCGGACCGGGTCCGGAGTCAAGAGCTCCATCAGGCGCCGGGGGCCTCGCGCCCCCGCGAGGCGCGACGGCGGCGGATCTCCCGGTGGATCCTGAGGTCTTGCTGGCGCATCGCGAACCCGAGGATCCCCGCCGCGAGCGCCAGCGCGACGAGGACGCCCACGGTCATCTGATCGATCAGCGTCGCCACGCCGCGCAGCCCGAGCCAGGTGACGCCGACCGCTGCGAGCAGGGTGACGCCGAGCGTCACGCCGCGGTAGAGCCAGCGCTCCACCAGGAGGCGCTCGAGGGCGTCGTCGTCGAGCTGGCGCCATCTGTCGTCCGGCATGGGCTCCCGCCGGGCTTGCGGTCGGCGGCGGTCCCTGTATAGTATCGCGGCAGCCATCGCAGGCAGCTCACGGTTCGAGCGGGGAGGGTCGATGATGACCCCGGTGTCCCTCGATCGACCGGTTCGCGTCGAAGTCCTCACCTACGTCCCCACGCAGTACAGCCACTGAAAGCACTGCGAAGTGACCTGGCAGGTCATGGGACTCCGGCAGAACGTGCAGCGGGACCTCGTGGCGTCGGCCCTCCCCGAGGAACTCCAGGCGGAGTTCCACCAGCTCTCCGCGTGGGCGCGCTCGCTCCCGGGCCGGTTCGACGACCGGGTCCGCGTGAGGCTCGTCGACGCCGCCTCGATCGAGGGCTTCGTCAAGTCCCTGCTCCGACGGTGCCGGCGGTACCCGGCGTTCGCCGTTGACGGCCAGCGCTACGTCGGCTCGGATTTTTCGAGGGTGGACGTCCTGATCGCCGGAGCGCTTCGACGAAAGGAGGCCGAATCGACGGTCCCGCCATCGGCTGCGAAGTCCAACTGACGCAGGAGGAGGCAGGATGAACACACTACTGGCTGTCATCATCGGAGCGCTGACCGTGTACCTCGCGTACACGCTCTACGCCCGGCGGATCGACCGCCGCGTCATCCAGTCCGATCCGAAGCGCGCGACCCCCGCGACCCTCTACATGGATGGCGTCGATTTCATGCCGACGAACCGCAACATCCTCTTCGGCTACCACTTCAAGTCCATCGCCGCGGCGGGCCCGATCATCGGCGCGATCGTCGCGGCCAGCCTCTGGGGCTGGCTACCGGCGATCATCTGGCTCATTCTCGGCGTGTCCTTCATCGGCTGGGCGAGCGACTACAGCGCGATCGTGATCTCGGTGCGCAACGACGGCAACAGCCTGTCGGCGATCGCCCACAAGCTGGTGTCCCCGCGCACCAGGACGGTCCTGTTCGTGTTCATCTTCTTCTACCTGCTGCTCGTCGCCGGCGCCTTCGTCGGGATCATGGCGACGGTGCTGGAGTCGCAGCCGAAGACCCAGTTCGGCGTGATCGTGCTCACGGCGATGGGGCTGCTCCTCGGCCAGATGCTCTACCGCTGGCGGACGGGGCTGGTGGGCGCGACGGTCCTCACCGTCGGCATCACGATGCTGGCCATCCTCGCCGGCGGCTGGTCCGAGGGGATCTTCGGGGCGCTCAACGCCGGCCTCAACAACCTGACCGGGGGCGCCCCCATCGTCACGTACTTCGACCCCATGCTGGCCGGCTTCAAGGGCGCGGAGGCGAAGATCATGCCGAGCCTGCTGTTCTGGGCGCTGGCGATCTGCGCCTTCTGCTACGCGGGGTCCGTGCTGCCGATCTGGCGCATGGCCCAGCCGGTCGTGTACGTCGGCTTCTGGATCACCGCCACCGCGATGTTCCTCGGGCTGCTGGGCGCGGCGGTCGCCGGCTTCGTCAAGCCGGAGGTGGCGCAGTTCGTGATTCCCGCCTTCCGGGGCTGGAACCCGCAGCTCGGCCCGTCGGGCATGATGCCGCTCTGGCCGATGCTGTTCGTCACGATCGCGTGCGGCGCGATCTCGGGCTGGCACGCGCTCTTCGGCGCGGTCGGCACCGCCCGCCAGATCGAGAACGAGGCCGACATGCTGCCCGTCGGCGGCGGCTCGATGCTGACCGAGTTCCTGCTCGCTCTGCTGGCCCTCCTGGCCGTGGCCGTGGGCGCCAAGGGCGCGCCCGTGGCGGCCTTCGCCACCGGGCTCGGCGGCTTCATCAGCGTCTGGGGCGTGCCCATCCAGTACGCGACGTCGCTGGCCTTCGCGGCCTTCATCGTCATCGTGCTCGTGGTCACCCAGCTCCTCTTCCGCGTGATGCGGGTGACGCTCAGCGAGTGGCTGGGCGACGTCATCCCGCCGGTCCGCAACCAGCACGTGGCCTCGCTCGTCTCGATCGCGCTGGCCATCCTGCTGGTGCTGACGGGCACCTGGGTCTACCTCTGGCAGCTCTTCGGCGGGGCCAACCAGCTCATGGCCGCGCTGTCGCTCCTGCTGGTCACGGTGTGGCTGGCGTCGGTCGGCAAGAACTGGCTCTTCGCGGGCCTGCCGGCGATCTTCATGTACGTCACCACGATCGCCGCGCTGCTGGTGACGGCGTACAACATCTACTTCAACGTGTACCAGCCCAACATGGCGGCGGGCCGGATGGTCCCCGTCGTGGGCTCCGGCCTCATGGTGCTGGTGGCGCTGTTGCTCGTGGCCGCGGCGATCATGATCGGCATCGACGGCTGGCGGGCGTTCCAGCGCTACCGCCGGCGGCCCGCGCCGGCGCCGAAGCCGGCGGCCGCGCGGGCGTAGGCGCGGCGACCCGTCCGCTCCGGAGCGCGCCGGGGGGCCCGGGCTCCCCGGCGCGTGGCGTCCGGGGCAGGGAGGAGGGGTGAGGCGCGACGATGCTGCCCCGGTCGGTGACCGATCGCGTGGCGCGGCTGCGCGAGGCGGCCGGCAGGTTCGTGTACGGCCTGACGGGCTACGAGTTCGCCCGTCACGCGCTGGCGATGCGCCACGAGATGGAGGCGGTCTTCATGGTCGTGACGCTGGGCGACCTGATCGGCGTACCGGTCCTGCCGCCGGTGTACTCGGTCCGGCTGCTCCCGTACGTCGTGCCCCAGATCGCCGCGTGGAAGCGCGACATGGCGCGGCGGAAGGAGTTCCTGGAAAAGGATGAGTATGACCTCCACGCCGTCTGACGACAAGCCGAAGAAACGCGGCGGGATCCTCGGCGTCTTCAAGGACATCGTGTACGGGATGTCCTCGCACGAGATGACCCGCCACGCCGTGCGCACCCGCGCGAGCATGGAGCACCTCTTCATCCTGATCACGATGGGCGACCTGCTCGGCGTGCCGATCCTGCCGCCGTACTACTCGCTGAGGCTCCTGCCCTACGTGACGCCGCAGATCGCGGGCTGGAAGCGCCGGATGCTCCGCGAGCGCGACGTCACCGACGTCCTGGGTTAGCCCCGCCTATGAGCGGTCCCGGTGGAGGCTGGCGCTGGCACGCGGGGAGCGGCCTCGGGAGGGGGCGCTCGACCACGCGGGCGGTGCCCGCGCCACCCGTGGCGGCTGGGCTCCATCCTGCGCGCGTGGTCCGGGGCCGCGCGGCGGGAACGGTCTCGTCGCCCCCTCCCGGGGCCGCTCCCCGGGTGCCACCGTCCGACTCGTGCGGACGGTGATCGTGAACAACGCAGGCTAGGAGGCGCGATGTCGCTCAAGGCCGTGTTCGAGAGCCAGCCGGATCGCCGGTACATCATGTTCGGGGGCAAGGGCGGGCTCGGCAAGACGACGCTCTCCGCGACGAGCGCCTTCTGGCTCGCGAGCCAGGGCAAGCGCGTCCTCCTCTTCTCCGTCGACCCCCAGGCGAGCCTCTCGGACATCTTCCAGCGGGACATCTTCGGCAAGGGGCCCGTGTCGATCATGCCGAACCTCTGGGCCCAGGAGGTGGACGCCGACCGGCGCATCCGGGAATACCAGGCGGAGATCCGGAAGAAGATCCTCGACATGTACGGGTTCGACCGGGTGCCGGAGGAGATCGACAACTACATCGCGGCCGCGTCCGCCGAGCCCGCGATGGAGGAGAGCGCGATCTTCGACGCCGTCGTGGACATCATCGTGCAGGGCGACTACGACTACTACATCTATGACCTCGTCCCGCTGGGCCACGCCCTCTACTACCTGTCCATGGCCAAGGTCTACGACGAGTGGATCAACAAGATCACCAAGCTCCGGGAGGACATGCGGCAGTACGACCAGGTGGCGGCGACGATGCGGCGCGAGGACACGGTCCAGGAGGACCAGATCCTCACGGAGCTGACCTACATCCGGGAGCGCATCAACGCCTCCTCGCAGATCCTCACGGACAAGAAGCGCACCGCGTTCTTCTTCGTGGTCGTGCCCGAGGAGATGATCATCCTGGACACGCAGAAGGCCGCCGCCCTGTTCGCGCGGTTCGACGTGCCGCTCTCCGGCTACATCGTGAACCGCGTCCTGCCCGCCGACCTCGGCGCGGGGACGATCCCGCCCTATCTCCGCAACCGGATCGCGCTCCAGCAGAGGCACCTCGGGGTGATCCGCGAGACCTTCGGCGCCGAGGTCCGCGCCTACGTGCCCGAGATGGAGCGGGACGTCACGGGCCTCCCGATGATCGAGCGGCTCGCGCAGCGGCTGTTCGTCGACGACGGGGGCGCGCGATGACGGCGGGCGTGAGGATCGAGACCTCCATGGCGCGGTACCTGGCCGAGCACCCCGGCGTGCAGTACCTCTTCTTCGGCGGCAAGGGCGGCGTCGGCAAGACCGCGATGGCGGGGGCGACGGCGCTCTGGCTCGCGCAGCAGGGACGGCGGACGCTGCTCGCGTCCACCAACCCCGTCCACAGCCTGTCCGGCCTGCTCGGCCAGGACGTGTCCGGGGGCCACACCGCTGTCACCGGCGTGCCGAACCTGCGGGCCTACGAGATCGACACCCGCGAGACGATCGAGCGCTCCAAGAAGGACATCCGCGAGAAGATCCAGTGGTTCCTCAAGTTCGCGGACATCTCGACCAAGGCCGAGGACTTCGTCGAGTCGGCGACGATGAACCCCGCGTTCGAGGAGTCGGCGATGTTCGAGAACATGGTCGAGATGATGCTGAAGCGGGAGTACGAGGTGTACGTCTTCGACACCGCGCCGACCGCGAACGCGCGGCGGCTCCTCGGCATGTCGAAGGTCTACTCCCTCTGGGTCGACAAGATGCTGAAGTCGCGGGAGGAGGCGCGCACGCTGCGCGAGATGCTCTCCTTCACGAAGAAGAAGGAGAAGGATCCGCTGCTGGAGTACCTCCTCGGGTTCCGCGAGCGCATGGGGCAGGCGCGGCGGCTCCTCACCGACGCGGCCAAGACCGCGTTCTTCTTCGTGACGCTGCCCGAGGCGCTCCCGATCGCCGTGATCACCCGCTTCATCGGCTGGTTCCACGAGTTCGGCATCCCCGTCGGCGGCGTCATCGTGAACATGGTGATCGACCGCCAGGCCCTCGGCGCCGACGTGCCCGAGTTCGTCCTGAACCGGATGCGGATGCAGGACGACCACATGGCGACGATCCGCGAGAAGTTCGACGGCCGCGTCCGCGCGGTCGTCCCGCTCTTCGACGACGAGGTGCGGGGAACCGCCATGCTCGGCCGGGCCGCGGCGGCGCTCTTCGCCTGATCACGTGGGGGGCCCCGACATGGCCCCCCACGCCCCCCAACGCTCGGAGCGCCCCGGGGGACCCGTGGCGCTCCTCGATACGCCGACAGGCCCCTGGCCCCCGCTCTGTGGTATCCTCGCGCCCAGTTTTGTCCCATCACCCCCTCGTCATCTGACTGGAGGAACGCATGGAGCGACGCAGGTTCCTGGTGAAGGCCGGCGGCGTGCTCGTGGCCGCCGGCGCGACGGCCGCGATCGACGCGCCGAACGTCATCGCGCAGCCGAAGTTCCAGTGGCGCATGGCGACGAGCTGGCCGCCCGCGCTCGACGTGCTGGACGGCAACGCCCGGCGCTACGCGAAGATGGTCGACGAGATGAGCGGCGGGCGGCTGAAGATCCAGGTCTTCGCCGCCGGCGAGCTGGTGCCCGCGTTCGGCGTGTTCGACGCCGCCTCTCAGGGCACGCTCGAGATGTACAACTCGGCCTCGTACTACTGGGCGGGCAAGGAGGCGGCGACCCAGTGGTTCACGACCGTCCCCTTCGGCATGAACCCGAAGGGCCAGTACGTCTGGTACTACTACGGCGGCGGCCTGGCCCTCTGGGAGGAAGCCTACAAGCCCTTCAACCTGGTGCCGCGGCCCTCGGCCTCGACGGGCGTGCAGATGGGCGGCTGGTTCCGCCGGAAGATCAACACGCTTGCCGACTACAAGGGCCTCAAGATGCGTATCCCGGGCCTCGGCGGCAAGGTCGTCGCCGCGGCCGGCGGCACGGTCGTGCTCACGCCGGGCGGCGAGATCTACACGGCCCTCGAGCGCGGCGTCATCGACGCCTCGGAGTGGGTCGGGCCGCACGACGACATGAAGCTCGGCCTGCACCAGACGGCGAAGTACTACTACTTCCCCGGCTGGCACGAGCCCGGGACGACGGGCGAGTTCACCTTCAACAAGAAGGCCTACGACGCGCTCCCGGTGGACCTGCGGCGGATCCTCGACTACACGGCCACCGCGATGCACACGCTCGAGTTCGGCGAGTACGACGCCAAGAACATCGTCGCGCTCGCGAAGCTCCGGGGGGAGTTCAAGAGCAAGGTCGAGATCGTCGGCTTCCCGAAGGACGTCATGACGGGCCTGAAGAAGCTCGCCGAGCAGGTCAACAAGGAAGAGGCCGGCAAGAGCCCGATCGCCCGGAAGACGTACGAGTCCTACAATAAGTTCGCGGCCGGCCTCCAGCCGTGGGACGTGATGTCGGAGGCCGCCTACCAGAACCTGATCGCCGGCGCCTGAGAACTGGGAACATGGGGGGCCCCGACATGGCCCCCCACGCCCCCCAACGCTCGGAGCGCCCCGGGGGACCCGTGGCGCTCCTCGATAC
>MGBU01000101.1:7883-9454 GCA_001790205.1 Candidatus Rokubacteria bacterium GWA2_73_35
TTCGACCCCGACGACTCCGTCGAGGCCGTCCGCGCGAGCCAGGCGGGCGCCGGCGACGCGGCGGTCGTCGCGGTCCCACCGCGCGCTCCCGAGCGCCTGCAGGCGCCGGCCGGCGCGCGTCCCCTCGCGCGCGTCGCCTCTGCGGTCCGGCCCCCGCGGGAGCGCCTGGGCCACCTCTGGCGCGCGCCGGCGCGCCTGGCCGCACCGCCGCAGCCCTCCGAAGACCACTAGCCCGACCCCTCACCCCGATGCCGTGCGCGCCGCCGCTCGACCGAGCGGCGGACTCCACCCACCACATGACGGGGAGAGACGGGCATGCGGATCCGGAAGGGCTACGAGGGCGTCGTGCTGAGCCTCGCGATGCTGCTGGCGGCGTGGGCGCTGATCGCGGTGTGGGAGCTGCTGCGGGGCCGCTAGCCCCGGAAGAAGCGGATCATCACGAAGACGATGTCCGGGTACGCGATCACGAGCGTCATGCCGATGAGCTGCAGGGCGAGGAACGGGATCACGCCGCGGTAGATGTCGCCAGTCGTGATCTCGGGCGGCGCGACGCCGCGGAGGTAGAAGAGCGCGAACCCGAACGGTGGACTCAGGAACGACGTCTGGAGGTTGACCGCGAGCACGATGCTGAGCCACACCGGGTCGAAGCCGAAGTTCTTGACGAGCACCGGCGTCAGGATCGGGATGTGGATGAAGGCGATCTCGAGGAAGTCGATGAAGAACCCGAGGAAGAAGATGACCACCATGACCACCGCGAGGACGCCGTAGGGGCCGAACGGGAGGTTCAGCAGGAGGTTCTGCACGAGGTGGTCGCCGTTGAGGCCCCGGAACACGAGGCCGAACGTGTTGGCGCCGACGAGGATGATGAAGGCGAGGCTCGTGATGCGGGTCGTCGTGCGCATCACGTCGAGGAGCATCCGCAGCGAGAACCGGCGCTTGAGCGCCGTCAGGATCAGCCCGCCCGCGGCGCCGACCCCCGCTGCCTCGGTCGGCGCGGCGATGCCCATGAAGATCGAGCCGAGCACGGCGACGATCAGGACGAACGCGGGCAGGAGCGCGATGCTCACCCGTCGGATCGCCTGGCTCCGGAACCGGGCGATCTCCTCCTTCGGGATCGCCGGCGCCAGGTCGGGCCGCCAGTTGGCGAGGATGAAGAGGTAGATCAGGTAGAGCCCGACCAGGACCAGCCCCGGCAGGAAGGCGCCGATGTAGAGGTCGCCGACCGAGACGCCCATGATGTCGCCGAGCAGGATCAGGATGATGCTCGGCGGGATGATCTGCCCGAGGGTGCCGGAGGCGCAGATCGTGCCGGCGATGAGCTGCTTGTCGTAGTTGCGGCGCAGCATCGTCGGCAGCGAGACGAGCCCCATCGTGATCACGCTCGCGCCGACGATGCCGGTCGAGGCCGCGAGGATCGCGCCCACGATCACGACCGAGATCGCGATGCCACCGCGGAGCCAGCCGAACAGCAGCGCCATCGTGTCCAGCAGCTCCTCGGCGAGCCCCGATTTCTCGAGCGCGACGCCCATGAAGACGAAGAGCGGGACGGCGGTCAGCGTGAAGTTCGTCAT
>MGBU01000102.1 GCA_001790205.1 Candidatus Rokubacteria bacterium GWA2_73_35
GCCCGCAGGATCGACGATCGCCCACCGGGCCATACCTTCGTATCCCCTCGAACAGGACTCTCTTCGAACATCTCTCGGGGAGGGTAGTCCAGTGAGCGGCCTCGTCTCCGCCGTCACGTTCCTGCCGGCCGCGGGCGCCCTCCTGCTCCTGCTGGTGCCGCGGCGACGGGCGGGCGCGCTGCGCGGCGGCGCGCTCCTGGTGGCGCTCGCCACGCTGGCGCTCTCGCTCCCGCTCTTCCTCGGCTTCGACGGCGACGCGGCCGGCTATCAGTTCGAGGAGGCGCGGCGCTGGATGCCCACACTCGGCGTCACCTACCACGTCGGCATCGACGGGATCAGCGTGCTGCTCGTCCTGCTCACGACCTTCCTGACGCCGCTCGTGCTGGCCTCGGCGTGGCGCTCGATCGAGGACCGGGTCAAGGAGTTCGTGGTCACGATGCTGATCCTCGAAACGGGGATGCTCGGCGTGTTCGTCAGCCTCGACCTCTTCCTCTTCTACGTGTTCTGGGAGGCGATGCTGATCCCCATGTACTTCATCATCGGCGTGTGGGGCGGCGCCGACCGCATCTACGCCGCGGTGAAGTTCGTGCTCTACACGATGGTCGGCTCGGTCCTCATGCTGGTCGCGATCCTGGCGCTCTACTTCCAGCACGGCGCGGCGACGGGCGCGTACACGTTCGACGTGCCGACGCTCGCGCGGTGGACGGTGGCGCCGGGCCTCGGGCAGAACCTCATGTTCCTCGCGTTCGCGCTTGCGTTCGCGATCAAGGTGCCGCTGTTCCCGTTCCACACGTGGCTGCCGGACGCGCACGTCGAGGCGCCGACGCCCGGCAGCGTGATCCTGGCGGGCGTGCTGCTGAAGATGGGCACCTACGGCTTCCTGCGCTTCAACCTGCCGTTCTTCCCCGACGCGAGCCTCAGGTTCGGGCCGCTGGTCTTCGCGCTCGCGCTGATCGGCATCGTCTACGGCGCCTGGGTCTGCACGGTGCAGGCCGACATCAAGAAGCTCGTGGCGTACTCGAGCGTGAGCCACCTCGGCTTCGTGATGCTCGGGATCTTCACGCTGACCCCGCAGGGGCTCGTCGGCGGCCTGATCCAGATGGTGAACCACGGGCTCTCGACGGGCGCGCTCTTCCTCATGGTGGGCATGCTCTACGAGCGGCGGCACACGCGGCTCATCGCCGACTTCGGCGGCCTCTGGAAGGTGATCCCGGCGTTCTCGGCGCTGTTCCTGGTCGTCACGCTCTCGTCGCTCGGCCTGCCGGGCCTCAACGGGTTCGTGGGCGAGTTCCTGATCCTGGTGGGCGCCTTCCAGGTGAGCGCCTGGCTCGCCGCCGTGGCGACGACGGGCATCATCTTCGCGGCCGTGTACATGCTCTGGATGTACCAGCGCGTGATTTTCGGCGAGGTCACGCGCGAGGAGAACCGCGGGCTCCGCGACCTGACGCCGCGCGAGTGGGCCATCCTGGTGCCCGTGGTGGTGCTCATCGTCTGGATCGGCGTCTACCCGACGGCGTTCACGGGGAAGACGGAGGCGAGCGTCGAGGCGCTGCTCGCACAGGTCCAGGAAAAGGCGGCGCTGCGCGCGCCATGAGCGAGGCCGCGTTCCCCCCCGTCGCGCTCGGCCCGCTGCTGCCGACGCTGATCGTGCTCGGCGCGGCCGGCCTCGTGCTGCTCGTCGACCTGCTGCCGCGGCGCGGGGGGCGGGACCACCTGGCGGCGCTCGCGCTCGTCGGCGTCGTCGCGGCGCTCCTGGCCGTCATCTGGCGCGCGGCCGCGAGCGGCTGGGCCGGGGCCGGCCGCGCGTTCCTCGACATGATCGTGCTCGACGGCTTCGCGATGTTCGCGACCATCGTGATCTGCTACGCGGCGGCGCTGGTCATCCTGCTCTCGGTCGACTACCTCCGGCGCACCGGCGCCGAGTCGGGGGAGTACTACGCGCTGGTGCTGTTCGCGACGGCCGGCATGATGCTGCTCGCGATCGCGGCCGACCTGATCGTCGTGTTCCTGGCGCTCGAGCTGATGTCGCTGTCCCTGTACGTGCTCGCGGGCCTGTTCAAGCGCGAGCTGGTCTCCGGCGAGGCGTCGATGAAGTACTTCCTGCTCGGCGCGTTCGCGTCGTCGTTGATGCTGTACGGCATCGCCCTCGTGTATGGCGCGACCGGCGCGACCAACCTCGACCGGATCGCCGCCGCGGCCGGCCGCGGATACGACCCGCTCCTCGCGATCGGGCTGGGCCTGCTGCTGGTGGGCTTCGGCTTCAAGACCTCGGCCGTGCCGTTCCACATGTGGGCGCCCGACGTGTACCAGGGCGCGCCGACGAGCGTGACCGCGCTGATCGCCACGGGCTCGAAGGCCGCCGCGTTCGCGGCGCTGATCCGCGTGCTCGTCGTGGCGCTGCCGAGCGCCCGGGCCGACTGGACGGCGCTCCTGTGGGCCGTCGCGGTCGTGACGATGACGCTCGGCAACGTGGTCGCGATCGCCCAGTCGAACTTCAAACGGATGCTCGCCTACTCGTCGATCGCGCACGTCGGCTACATGCTGGTCGGTCTCGTCGCGGGCGGCGCGCCCGGCGCCGGCGCCGTGCTCTTCTACCTGCTCGCGTACACCTTCACCACGGCGGGCACGTTCGGCGTGATCACGCTGTGCACGCGCGCGGGCGAGGAGGCCGTCGAGGTCGGCGACTACGCCGGGCTCGGGCGGCGCCACCCCGTGCTCGCGGCGACGCTCGGCCTGTTCCTGCTGTCGCTCGTCGGCATCCCGCCGCTGGCCGGCTTCGTCGGCAAGTTCTACCTCTTCGGGGCCGCCGTGCGCGCGGGCTTCGTCTGGCTCGCCGTGATCGGAGTGCTGAACTCGGCGGTGGCCGCGTACTACTACCTGCGCGTGCTCGTCTACATGTACATGCGCGAGCCCGAGGGGGCCGCGGCCGCGTGGGCCCCCTCGTTCGCGGGCGGCCTCGCGCTCGCGATCGCGCTGGCCGGCGTCGTGCTGCTCGGCGTGGTGCCGGCGCCGTTCGCCGACCTCGCGCAGGCGGCCGTCGAGCCCCTCCTCCGGTAGCGCGCCCGTGGCCCGCCGTCCCGCCGCGCGTCCCGTCCCCGGGCGCCGCCCGCGCCGCGCCGGCCCCGCGGCGCCGCTCGCCGGCTTCCGCGTGGTCGAGATGGCGCACCACCTCTCGGCGCCGCTCGCCGCGATGTACCTCGCCGACTTCGGCGCCGACGTCGTCAAGGTCGAGTCGCTCGAGGGCGAGGACTGGCGCCGCTGGGGTCGGCCGTCGCCCGCCGGGATGAGCCAGCTCTTCCTCGCGATCAACCGCAACAAGCGCAGCCTCTCGCTCGACCTCGGCACCGCCGCGGGCCGCCGCGTGCTCGAGCGGCTCCTCGGGGGCGCCGACGTGCTCGTCACGAACTGGGCGCCGCAGGTGCTGGCCGGGCTCGGGCTCGACCCCCGGCGCCTCGCGCGGCGCCATCCGCGGCTGATCGTCGCGGCGCTGTCGGGCTTCGGCGCGCGCGGCCCACAGGCCGACCGCCGCGCCTTCGACATCGTCGTCTGCGGCGAGACGGGGCTCCTCCTGCCGCACCCCGACGGCGTGAGCCCGCCGCTCGTGAACGCGGCGCCGATGACGGACACGGGCGGCGCGCTGATGGTCGCCCTCGGCGTCGCGCTCGCGCTGCTGCACCGCGAGCGGGGCGGGCGCGCGCAGGGCGTCGAGGCCGCGCTCGCGAGCGTCGGCATCGCGCTTCAGGCCCACCGCTTCATCTGGCTCGAGCACGAGGCGGCGCCCGAGCTCACGGTGCCGCGCATGGCGGTGTATGGCGCCTACGCGACCGCCGACGGCTTCATCACGATCGCGGCGCTCGCCGAGCGGCTCTGGGAGCGGCTCTGCCGCGCGCTCGGGCTCGAGGCGCTGCTCGCCGACCCGCGCTACACGCCGTGGGCCCGGTTCGTCGAGCGCCAGCTCGAGGTCCGGCCGCTGCTCGAGGCGCGGTTCCGGACGCGCACGACCGACGAGTGGCTCGCGGTCCTGGTCCCCGCCGGCGTGCCCGCGGGGCGCGTGAGCTGGGGCGCCCGGGTCTTCGAGCACCCGCAGCTCCGCGCGAACGGCGCGATCCTCGAGACCCGCCATCCGAAGGCCGGCCGCCTGCGGATGATGGGATTCCCGCTGCGCCTGACCGCCACGCCGCCGCGGCTGCGCCGGCACGCGCCGGCGCTCGGCAGCGACACGCGGAAGATCCTCGCGGAGCTCCGGTACCGGCCCGCCGAGATCGCCCGGCTCGTCGCCGAGCGCGCCGTGCGGGTGTGACCGCGTCGATCCGGCTGCCGCACCGCGGCTGGCTCGTCGACCTCGACGGGACCGTCTACCGGGGCGAGGCGCTGATCCCGGGTGCCGACACGACGATCGCCGCCCTGCGCGCCGCGGGGCGGCGCGTCGCCTTCCTGTCCAACAAGCCGCTCCAGACGCGCGCCGAGTACGCGGCCAAGCTGACGCGCCTGGGCGTGCCGGCGGGCGCCGCCGACGTCGTCAACTCCTCGCTCGTGCTCGCGCGCCACCTGCGGCGCCTCGACCCGGGGGCGCCGGTGTTCGTCATCGGCGAGCCGCCGCTCCAGGCGGAGCTCGCCGCCCACGGCTTCGAGGTGCGTCGCGACGCCCGCGTGCGCTGGGTCGTGATCGCGTTCGACCGCACGTTCGACTACGCGAAGCTCGACACCGCGCTGCAGGCGGTGCGCCGGGGCGCGCGCCTGATCGCGACGAACCCCGACCGGACCTGCCCGACCGAGGACGGCGAGATCCCGGACTGCGCCGGGATGACCGCGGCCGTCGAGGCGGTGACGGGCCGGAGCGTCGAGGTCGTCGTGGGCAAACCCTCGCCCATCATCCTCGAGGTCGCGCTCGAGGGCCTCGGCGTCGCCGCGGGCGAGTGCGCGATCGTCGGCGACCGCATCGAGACGGACATGGTGATGGGCAAGCGGCTCGGGCTCGCGACCGTGCTCGTGCTCACCGGCGTCACCGCCGCCGGCG
The DNA here is from genome assembly GCA_001790205.1 of Candidatus Rokubacteria bacterium GWA2_73_35. Lineage (GTDB taxonomy): Bacteria > Methylomirabilota > Methylomirabilia > Rokubacteriales > CSP1-6 > GWA2-73-35. The sequence continues at coordinate 5,018 of MGBU01000102.1, forward strand.
ACCCGCGCATCGCCGAGGTGGGTCCGGACCTCGTGCTACCATCGATCCGAGAGCTGCTCGAGCCATGACGCGGCCGCACGAGCTCCTGGACGGTGCGTACGACGTCGTCGTCGTCGGCGGCGGCATGGCGGGCGCGGGCGTCGCCCGCGACTTGGCGCTCCGCGGCGTGTCGGTCGCGCTCGTCGAGAAGGGCGACTTCGCCTCCGGGACGACGGCCTACTCGTCCAAGCTGGTCCACGGCGGGCTGCGCTACCTCGAGCTGCTCGACTTCGGCCTGGTCCGCGAGTCCTTGCGCGAGCGGGAGACGCTCGGCCGTCTGGCCCCGCACCTGGTGCGGCCGCTGGCCTTCCTCGTCCCGATCTACCGGGAGTCCTCGCGCAGCCTCGTCAAGGTGCGCATCGGCCTCAGGGTCTACGACTGGCTGACGCCGGGCCGCGGCCGCGAGCGCTACCGGGTGCTCCCCGCGATCGACGCGCTCTCCCTGGAGCCCACGATCCGCGCCCAGGACCTCCGCGGCGCCGGCTACTACTTCGACGACCTCCTCGTGTACCCGGAGCGGCTGTGCCTGGAGAACGTGCTCTCCGCGCACCGGCACGGCGCGCACGCGTTCAACTACACGCAGGTCGAGGAGGTGACGCGCGACGCGCGCGGCGCGATCGGCGGGGTGCGCGTGCGCGACCTCCTCTCGAACCGCGTCGCGCACCTCCACGCCCGCGTCGTCGTGAACGCGACGGGGCCGTGGGTCGACGACCTGCGCGCGCTCGCGGGGGTCGACGAGCGGGGCAAGCGCATCCTGCGGCGCACGAAGGGCATCCATTGCCTGCTGCCGCGGCTGACCGACCGCGCGATCTACCACAGCACGAGTGACGACCGGATGATCTTCGTCATCCCGTGGCGCGAGTTCTCGCTGGTCGGCACGACGGACACCGACTTCGAGGGCGACCTCGACCGGCTCCACGCGACGCGCGACGAGGTCGAGTACCTGCTGGGCGAGGTGCGGCGCGTGGTGCCCGACCCCCGCGTCGCGGTCGAGCAGGTGGCGTACACGTACGCCGGCGTGCGCCCGCTCTCCTTCGAGGAGGGCCGGCGCGAGTCGGAGGTCTCGCGCGCGCACAAGGTGGTGGCCGAGGAGGAGGGGCGCTTCCTGTCGATCACGGGCACGAAGCTCACCTGCTTCCGGAGCCTCGCCGAGGAGCTGGGCGACCAGGTCGTGCGCGGGTTCGGACGGCGCGCGCCCGCCCGCACGGCCCGGCTCACGCTCGACGGCGTCGACGAGGAGGTCGGGCGCGTCGAGGCGCGCGCGTGGCTCGACGTCTCGGCCGAGGTGGCGGCCTCGGGGCTGCCGCGCGAGACGCTCGAGACGCTCGTCACGCTCTACGGCCGCGGCTACGCGCGGGTGCTCGACCTCGCCGGGAAGGTCGCGGCCGGCGCGGAGCGGCTGTGCCCGCACAATCCCGACATCGTGGCGGAGCTGCACCTGGCGGTGCAGGACGAACTGGCGGTGTCGCTCCAGGACGTCCTGCTGCGGCGGACGGGCATCGGGACGAGCCGCTGCCAGGGCCTCGACTGCGCCGAGGCGATCGGGGCGCGGATGGGGCAGCTCCTCGGCTGGAGCCGGCGCCGGCTCGCCGCCGAGCTGGAGGCCTACGGGGCCCACGTCGCCCGCTCGCACCGGTTCAGGACCGCGTAGCGCCGCGCGGGGACCCGCCGACGCGAACCGTGGTATAAGTCTCGCGCACCCCGAACACGGAAGGAGCCGAGCATGACCAGGATCCTCACGCGCGTGGGCGTCGTCCTCCTCCTCGTCGCCGTCGTGGGGCTCCTCGCCGCGATCCCCCCCGGCGCGGCGCAGGCGCCCCTCAAGATCACCCTCTGGCACGCGATGGGCGGCGCCCGCTACGACGCGATCACGAAGGACATCGCGGCGGGGTTCAGCAAGGCCTACCCGGCCTACGCGCTGGAGCCGCTCTACACCGGCAGCTACGGCGAGACCGTGACCAAGGCGATCGCGGCCGTCCGCGCGGGGAGCCCGCCGCACATCGTGCAGGTATTCGAGGTCGGCACGCAGACGCTGCTCGACTCCGGGGCGATCATCCCCGTGACCGAGGTCGTGAAGCCGGGCGACATCGACTTCGACGACTACATCGGGCCGATCCTCAACTACTACCAGGTGGGCGGCAGGCTCGCGTCGATGCCCTTCAACTCGTCGACGGCCATCCTCTACTACAACAAGGACGTGTTCCAGAAGGCCGGGCTCGATCCCTCGAAGCCGCCCGCGACGTACAAGGACGTCGAGCAGATGGGCCGGAAGATCGTCGCGTCCGGCGCGGCGCGCGCCGCGATCACGTTCGGCTGGCCCTCGTGGATGCTCGAGCAGGCGCACGCGATGCACGACCGGCCCTACGCCGATCGCGGCAACGGCCGCCAGGCGCGCGCCACCCGCGTGCTGTTCAACGAGCCGTTCGGGGTGGAGGTGCTCAGCCGCTGGAAGCGGTGGGCGGACGGAAAGCTCCTGGCCTACGGCGGGCGCGAGTACGCCCCGAACAAGGCGTTCCTGTCGGGCGAGGTGGCGATGCTCATGCAGTCCACCTCGCAGGTCACGACGATCGAGAAGGCCGCCAAGTTCCCCGTGGGCAGCGGCTTCCTGCCGCGCATCGAGGGGCAGTCGGCCGGCCGGTCCGTGATCGGCGGCGCCTCGCTCTGGGTGCTCCGGGGCAAGGGCCGGAGCCCGCAGGAGCTGGACGCGATCGCGAAGTTCTTCAAGTTCATCGCGCTCCCCGCGGAGACGGCGAAGTGGCACATGGACACGGGCTACTTCCCGGCGACGAAGACCGCCGTGGCCTTGCTCCGCAAGCAGGAGTGGTTCGTGAAGCACCCGAACCACGAGACGGCCTTCAAGCAGATCCAGGAGGGGCCCGACACGCCGAACACGCGCGGCGTGCTGCTCGGCAACTTCGTCCAGATCCGCAACATCACGGACACCGCCATCGAGAAGGCGCTCTCGGGCCGGCTCTCCCCGAAGGAGGCCCTCGACGAGGCGGCGCGCGAGGCGAACAAGCTCCTGGACGAGTACAACCGGATCAACAAGTAACCGGCCGCGCCCGCGATGGAGGGGAGGTTCCCCGGTCGGGCCCTGCCGTACGCCCTCCTCCTCCCCTCGATCGCGGTCATCGCGGTCTTCCTGTTCGTCCCCGCGATCGAGGCCCTCCGGCTCTCCCTCTTCGAGGTGGCCCCGTTCACCGGTCGCGGCACCTTCGTCGGCCTCGCGAACTTCCGCGAGCTCGTCGGCTCCGGCATCTATCGGCACAGCCTGAGCGTGACGCTGCTCTTCGCAGTCGGCGTGGTGGCGCTGGGACTCGCCGGCTCGCTCGCCGTCGCGGTGCTCGCGAGCCTGCGGCTGCCGGGCGTCGGCGTGTACCGGACCGTGCTCCTCTGGCCCTACGCGCTCTCGCCCGCCGTGGCGGGGACGATCTGGGCGCTGCTCTTCGACCCGTCCACGGGACCGATGACGGTGCTGCTCCGGGCGGTGACGGGCCTCTCGCCGAACTGGATGATGGACGGCACGTACGCGCTCGGCGTCACGGTCGTGGCGGCGGCCTGGAAGATGCTCGGGTTCAACATCGTCTTCTTCCTGGCCGGCCTCCAGGCCGTGCCGCAGGAGCTCCAGGAGGCCGCCCGGGTCGACGGCGCGGGCGGCGTGCGCGTCTTCTGGCGGATCACGTTCCCGATCCTCTCGCCGGTGACCTTCTTCCTCTTCGTGATGAACTCGCTCTACGCCTTCTTCGAGGTCTTCGGCCTGATCGACGTCATGACGCAGGGCGGGCCGGGCGGCGCCACGGACATCCTCGTCTACCGTCTCTACCAGGACGCGTTCATCTCCGCGCGCTGGGGCATCGCCTCGGCGCAGTCGATCCTGCTCTTCGCGATGGTCGGCGTGCTCATGCTGATCCAGTTCCGGCTGGCGGGCCGCCGGGTCGTCTATGCGTAGGCGGCGGCGCGGCGCCACGCTGCTGGCGCACGTGCTGCTGGCGGCCGCGACGCTCGTCGTCGTCTTCCCGATGCTCTACGCCGTCCAGGTGAGCACGCTCGAGTTCCAGGACGTGTTCGTGTTCCCGCCGAAGCTCCTGCCCGGCACCGCGTTCGCGGACAACCTGCGCCGCGCCTGGGAGAAGGTGCACCTGGGCCGGCTGCTCGCCAACTCGGCGGGCATCGCCGTGGTCGTCGCGCTCGGCAAGATCGTGCTCTCCGTGATGGCGGCGTTCGCGCTCACCTATTTCCGCGACTTCCCGGGCAAGACGCTGCTCTTCGTCGCGATCCTCGCCACGCACATGCTGCCGCTGCCGGTGCGGATCGTGCCGACGTTCCAGCTCATGAACGACTTCGGGTGGGTGAACTCCTACCGGGCGCTCACCGTGCCCTTCTTCGCCAGCGCCACCGGCACGCTCCTCTTCCGCCAGTTCTTCCTGACGATCCCGCCGGCCCTGTCGGAGGCGGCGCGCGTGGACGGCGCGGGCCCCCTGCGCTTCCTGGTCCGCATCCTGCTGCCGCTCTCGCTCAACAACCTGGCGGCGCTGTTCCTCGTGGAGTTCCTGTACATGTGGAACGAGTACCTGTGGCCGCTGATCGTCACGACGTCCGACGAGATGCGGGTCGTCCAGATCGGCATCAAGATGCTGGTGGCGACGGACGCCCAGGCGGAGTGGAACCTCATCATGGCGGGCGTGGTGGCGGCGATGGTGCCGCCGCTCCTGGTGCTGCTCGCGCTCCAGCGGAGCTTCGTCCGCAGCATCGCGCTCGGGCAGGAGAAGTGAGCGCGAGCCGTGCTATAGTCCCGGTGCCGGGAGCGGTCGTGTCGTCGTGGCGGGGGATCATCGACGGGAGGAGGGGGCTCATGGAGGCGTTCTCGAGGCGTTGGACAGCGCTCGCCGTTGCCGTCGCGGTGCTCTTGATCGGAACGCCCGCGCAGGCGAAGACGGAGATCAACTTCTGGCACGCGATGACGGGCCAGCTGGGCACCTCGCTCGAGGCGCTGGCGAAGCAGTTCAACGAGAGCCAGGGGGAGTACGAGGTCAAGCCCCTCCGCAAGGGCAACTACGCGGAGACGCTGACCGCCGCGATCGCGGCCTACCGCCAGAAGAGCCCGCCCCACCTCGTCCAGGTCTTCGAGGTCGGGACCCAGACCATGCTGTTGTCGGGCGCGGTCTACCCGGTCTACGACCTGATGAAGCGGTACGAGATCCCGATCAAGTGGGACGACTTCATCAAGCCGGTCGTGGGCTACTACACGAAGGACGGCAAGCTGTACTCGATGCCGTTCAACTCGTCGACGCCGATCTTCTACTACAACAAGGACGCCTTCAAGAAGGCCGGGCTCGACCCGGCGAAGCCGCCGAAGACGTGGAAGGACGTCGAGGCGTCCGCGAGGAAGATCCTGGCCGCGGGCGCCGCGAAGTGCGGGTTCTCGACGGGCTGGCCGTCGTGGACGATGGTGGAGAACATGCACGCGAGCCACGACCAGCCGTTCG
>MGBU01000103.1 GCA_001790205.1 Candidatus Rokubacteria bacterium GWA2_73_35
CGAAGTACTTCCTGGCGACGCGCTGCACGTCCGCCGCGGTCACCTGCGCGATCCGCGCCTTGTAGCGATCGGCGTAGTCGAGGCCGAGCCCCAGCTCCTCCAGCGCCGCGGCGAAGTCGGCGACCTTGCCCGAGGTGTCCAGCCGCAGGGGGAAGCTGCCGATCAGGTAGGCCTTCGCCAGCCCGAGCTCGCGCTCGCTCACGGGCTCGCGTCCCATCCGCCCCAGCTCGTCGCGCATCATCGCCAGCACGCGGGGGGCCTCGGCCGTGCGCGTCTGCGCGGCGGCGATGAACGACGCGGCGTACCGGGACGGCGACACGAAGCTGTAGACCGAGTACGCCAGCCCCGCCTCGTCGCGCACGCGCGCATACAGCCGCGACGTCGAGCCGCCGCCCAGCACGTAGGAGGCGACGACGAGCGGGAAGTAGTCGGGGTCCGTCTGCCGGATCGCCTGGCGGCCGAACATGATCGTCGCCTGGGTCAGCTCGCGCCTGATCGTTTCCTCGCGCGGCGCGGGCGCGGGCGTCGCCGCCCCCACCTGCGGGGGCGCCGGCGCGGGCCGGCGCCAGCCGCCGAGACGGGCGAGGATCTCGCGGCGCGCCTCGTCCACCGTCACCTGGCCGACGACGGCGATCACGGTGGTGTCCGGACGCGCGTGGTCGCGCCAGAAGCGCACGACGTCGTCGCGCGTCAGCCGGTCCACCGACTCGAGGGTGCCCTCGACGGGCCTCCCGTACGGGTGCGCCGGGTAGACCAGCCGCGCAAGCGCCCGCGACGCGACCGTCGCCGGGTCGTCCTCGGAGCGCCTGATCCCGGCCTTCACCTCGGCGACCTTCCGCCGGACCTCGGCCTCCGGGAACGCCGGCGTCAGGAGCGCCTCGGCGAGCAGGTCGAGCCCGAGCCCGAGGTCCTTCCTGAGCACGCGGAGGGACACGCTGAGACTGTCGCGGCCGGCGCCCGACTCGAGGCTGCCGGCCACGAGCTCGATCGCGGAGTCGAGCTGGGGCCCGGTGCGCTTGGCCGTGCCGCGCGTGAGCACGGCGCCGGTGAGGGCCGCGAGCCCGGCGCGGTCCGCCGGGTCGAACGCCGCGCCGGCCCGCGTGAGGACGCGCACGGCCACGATCGGGACCGCCGGGCGCTCGGCCACGAGGAGCACGATCCCGTTCGGCAGCACCTCGCGCCGGGCGACGGGGTCGCCCGCCGTCGCCGGCACGGCCAGGGCCAGGAGCAGCGGCAGGAACTGGAGCCGTCTCGTCCGCATGACGTCCATTGTATCGCTCAGGAGGCGCGGAGGAACCGGGTGTCGAGCCGGGCTCGGGTTCACCCCGGGTCCGGTGAGCGTTGGGGTTTGGGGGCCATCTCGGGGCCCCCATGAAGTCCGAGCCCGTGAACCAAGCCCGGTGTCGACGGGCGCCACGGCTGTGCCGGGGCGCCCCGAACGCCGGGGGGCTTGGGGGGCGCCCGGAGCCCCCCATGATTCCCGAGCCCGTGAACCAAGCCCGGTGTCGACGGGCGCCACGGCTGTGCCGGGGGCGCCCCGAACGCCGGGGGGCTTGGGGGGCCGCCCGGAGCCCCCCATGATTCCCGAGCCCGTGAACCAAGCGCGGTGTCGAGGGGCGCCACGGCTGTGCCGGGGCGCCCCGAACGCCGGGGGGCTTGGGGGGCGCCCGGAGCCCCCCATGAAATCAGTCGAGCTGCTTGCGGAACCTCAGCACCGACAGCGTGAACACCACCGCGCCGAAGGCGACCAGCGGGAGCACCTGGGGCCACAGGTAGCCGACGCCGATCCCCTTGAGCACGATACCCCGCACGATGCGCAGGTAGTACGTGAGCGGGATCACGGCGGCCAGGTACTGGGCGCCGGGCGGCATCCCCTCGATCGGGAACAGGAGGCCCGACAGGTAGATGGAGGGCAGGAAGGTCATGAACGAGAGCTGCATCGCCTGCGGGACCGTGCGCGAGGCCGCCGACACGAAGATGCCGATGCCCAGCGTGCCCCACATGAACACGGCCGACAGCCCGTACAGCAGCGGGAGGCTCCCGCGGATCGGCACGTCGAAGACGAAGTGCGCCACGAGCAGCGCCATCGTCATCTGCCCGTACGCGACGAGCAGGTTCGGGATGATCTTGCCGAGCAGGAGCTCCCAGCGGCGGATGGGGCTCACGACGAGCGCCTCGAGCGTCCCCCGCTCGCGCTCGCGCACGATCGCGATCGCCATCACGCTCACCGTCGTCTGCATCAGCAGGGCGCCGATCAGTCCCGGCACGATGAAGATTGCGGAGACCAGGTCGGGGTTGTACCAGGCGCGCACGCGGAAGTCGAGCGGCGGCGCCTCGTCGCGGACCGCCGGCCCCGCCGTGGTCTGCGCGAGCACCGCGAGCGAGCGCTCGGCGGCGAGGGCCGTCGCCGCGTTCATCGCGGAGGTGGCCACCTGCGGATCGGAGGCGTCCACGATCACCTGCACGCGCGCCTGGCGGCGCGCGAGCTGCCGGGCGTAGTCGGGCGGGATCACGACGCCGACCTTGGCCGTGCCGTCGTCGATCAGTCGCGTCAGCTCGCGCTGGCTCCGGACCCTGTACCGCAGGTCGAAGTACTGGCTGTTCTCGAGCGCCTCGAGGAGCTGCTGGGCCTCGACGCTGCCGGACTGGTCGAGGACCACGGTGGGCGCGTGCTTGACGTCGGTGTTGATCGCCCAGCCGAAGATGAACAGCATCACCACGGGCACGAACAGCATCAGCGTGAGCGCGAGGCGGTCGCGTCCGAGCTGGATGAACTCCTTGACGATGATCCCGTGGAGGCGGCTGCCCATCGCCTCAGCCCGGCGGCGCCTCCAGGGCCTGGAGCTGCTCGCGCACGCGCGCCTTCCGCTCGCGGTCGACGAACGACACGAAGAGGTCCTCGACGGTGGGCTCGACCTCGTTGACCCACTCCGGCGTGACGCCGCGGGCGCCGAGGTGCGCGGTGAGCGCGGCGGCGTCGAGGCCCGGTCGGGCGCCGATGACCCGCACGCGCGCGCCCGCGCGGACGACCTCCTCGACCGCGTCCCACTCCGCGAGCGCCGCGGCCGCGGCCCGCGGGTCCGGGGCCTGGAGCTCGAGCACCGGGCGCGCGAAGGCCTCGGCCTTGATCCGCGCCGGCGGCCCGTGGGCGATGAGCCGCCCCTGGTAGATGAAGCCCAGCGTGTCGCAGAGCTCGGCCTCGTCCATGTAATGGGTCGTGATCAGGACCGTCGTGCCCTGGTCGGCGAGATGGCGCACCAGCGCCCAGAAGGTGCGGCGGGAGACCGGGTCCACGCCGGCCGTCGGCTCGTCGAGGAACACCAGCTCGGGGCCGTGGACGAGGGCGCACGCGAGCGCGAGGCGCTGGCGGTAGCCGCCGGAGAGCTGGCCGGCGAGCTGCCGCTCGCGCCCGACGAGGTCGCCGAGCCGGAGCATCTGCTGGATCCGGGGCGGCCGGCCCGCGCGCGGCACCATGTACACCCGCGCGTAGAAGGTCAGGTTCTCCTCGACGGTGAGGTCGTCGTACAGCGAGAACCGCTGCGACATGTAGCCGATGGCCGACTTCACGCGCTCGGGCTGACGGCGGAGGTCGATGCCGAGCACCCGCCCGTCGCCCTCGCTCGGCTCGAGGATGCCGCAGAGCATGCGCAGCGTCGTGGACTTGCCGGCGCCGTTCGGCCCGAGGAAGCCGTACAGCTCGCCGCGGCGCACCTCGAGGTCGAGGTGGTCCACGGCGACCAGCCGGCCGAAGCGCTTGGTCAGCCCCCGCGTGACGACCGCGAGCCGGCCGTCCTCAGGATCCCAGCTGGGCATCGGCCGGCATGCCGGGCTTCAGCACGCCCCCGGCGTCGCGGACGGCGATCTTCACCCGGAACACGAGGTTCACCCGCTCCTTCTTGGTCTGGACGTTCTTCGGGGTGAACTCCGCCTCGGAGGCGATCTCGCTGATCGTGCCGGCGAACGAGCGGCCCGGGAACGCGTCCACGCTGATGGTGGCCGGCTGGCCGAGGCGGACCCGGCCCAGGTCGGTCTCGGACACGTACGCCCGGAGCCACATGTCCGTCGGGTCCATCAGCGTGAGGATCGCGACGCCCGGGTTCGCCGTCTCGCCGACCTCGAGGTTCTTGCGCAGCACGAGCCCGGTGAGCGGCGAGACGAGCCGCGTCTCGGCGAGCCGCGCCCGCGCGAGCGCCAGCGCCGCCCCCGCCTCCGCGACCTGCGCCCGCGCCGCCGCGACCGCGTCGGGGCGCGGGCCCGCGCGCAGCAGCCGCACGCGCTCCTGCGCCGCCCGGAGCTCGGCGCGCGCCGCCTCGATCTCGTTCTTCCGCGCGCCCGCTTCGAGCAGCCCGAGCCGCTCGCGGGCCGACGCCTCGTTCGCCGCGGCCACGTCGTAGGCGTTGCGGGCGCGGTCCACCTCCTGGAGCGAGATGAGGTCCTTCGCGAACAGCTCCCGCGCCCGCGCGAGCTCGCGCTGGCTCCACTCGCGCACCGCGGTCGCGTTCCGCAGGGCGGCCCCCGCCTGCCCGAGCTCCTGCTCGCGCGAGCCGGCGAGGAGGTCGTCGAGCTGCGCCCGCGCCCGCGCCGCCCGGGCCTCCGCCTCCTCGATCTCCTCGCGCCGCGCGCCGGCGCGCAGGTCGCGGAGCTGGGCCTCCGCGGCGCCCACGGCGGCCTCGGCGCGCCGCGCCTCGGCCGTGAGCTCGGTGGCGTCGAGGCGGACGAGCAGCTGGCCCCGCTCGACCGGCTGCCCCTCCTGCACCGTGCGCTCGACGATCCGGCCCGTGATCTTGGCGCTCACGTCCACCCGGAGCGCCTCGATCGTGCCGGTGACGGCGATCACGTCGGCACGGTCGTTCAAGCGGCGGACGACCCACGACGCGGCGACGCCGACGAGCAGCATCGCGGCGCCGGCCGCCACGAGTGTCAGCGCCCTCCGCGACGGGCGAGCGACGGGCATCAGGGCTTCGGCAGGAGGACGCCGACGTTCTTCCTGTCCGGCGGGAACCAGGCGCGCGCCACCCGCATCAGGTCGGCCGCGGTCACGGCGCGTATCCGGGCGACGAACGAGTCCAGGAGCGCGGCGCCGCCGATCAGCTCGAAGCGCGCCAGCAGCGACGCGCGGCTGTGCACGGAGTCCGCCTGGAACACGAACGAGGCCTCGATCTGGTTCTTGGCGCGGGCGAGCTCCTCGTCGGTGACCGGCGCCGTCTTGAGCCGCTCCACCTCGGCGAGCAGCGCGCGCTCGAGCGCCTCGGGCGTCTTGCCCGGCATCGGCGTCGCCCAGAACCAGAAGAGGTTCGGGTCGAGCGAGAAGTAGTTGTAGTCGCCGCCGGCCTCGAGCGCGAGCCGGCGCTCGTAGACGAGCTCGCGGTACAGGCGCGAGGCCCGGCCGCTCGAGAGGACCACCGAGAGCACCTCGAGCGCCGGCGCGTCCGCCGAGCGTTGGCTGGGCGCGTGCCAGGCGAGGTAGACGATCGGGAGCTGGGCCTGCTTGCGGACGGTCACCCGCCGCTCGCCGTTCGGGGGCGGCTCGACCGCGAGCACCGGCGGTGGCTCGGGCCCGCGCGGGATCGGTCCGAACCGCCGCCTGATCTTCTCGAGCAGCTCCGGCGCCCGGAAGTCGCCGACCGCGACGATGATCGCGTTGTTCGGCACGTAGTACGTCCGATAAAAGGCACGGATCTCCTCGGGCGTGATGCGCCGGAGGTCCTCCACCCAGCCGATGATCGGATAGCCGTAGGGGTGGGCCTTGAAGGCGATCGAGGCGACCTCCTCGCCGAGGAAGCCGCTCGGGTCGTCCTCGGTGCGCGTCCGGCGTTCCTCGATGACCACCTGACGCTCGGCGTCGATCTGCTTCGGGTCGAGCAGGAGGTTGCGCATCCGGTCGGCCTCGAGCTCGAGCACGAGATCGATCCGGTCGGAGACGATGTTGACGTAGTACCCGGTGACGTCCTGCGACGTGAAGGCGTTGTCCCGGCCGCCGTTCTGCTCGACGAGCCGCGCGAACTCGCGCGGTCCGTGGGTCGGCGTGCCCTTGAACATCAGGTGCTCCAGGAGGTGCGCGATCCCCGTCGCGCCGCGCTGCTCGTTGCGCGAGCCCACGCGGTACCACACCTGGAACGACACGATCGGGCTCCGGTGGTCCTCGAGGAGGAGGACGCGCAGGCCGTTCTCGAGGGTCGCGCTGAGGACGCCCGGGTCCGCCGGCGCGGGCGCGGCGGGCAGGAGCAGGAGCGGCACGAGGAGCGCGAGCGCGCGGACGGTTCTCACGCCGTCATTATAGCCCGCGCGGGACGCGCCGACGCGGTGGTGTATCATTCGAGCGTGCGGCGCCCCCTCCTGCTCGTCCTCGTCCTCCTCGCGTGGCCCGGCGCCGCCGCCGGGGCGCCGTGCGCCGAGCCGTTCGCGACCGTCTTCGCCCGGGTCGCGCCCGCCGTGGTCTCGATCCAGGCGACCAAGATCAACAGGGCGAGACCGCAGCGGCGCTTCGAGACCATCGTCGGCTCCGGCGTCGTGATCGAGCGCGACGGGCAGGTGCTCACCAACGCGCACGTCGTCGACGGCGCCGCCTCGCTCGCGATCACGCTCGACTCCGGCGTCAAGGCGCCCGCGCGGCTGGTCGGGATGGACACCGTGCTCGACCTGGCGCTGCTCCGGATCGAGGCGCCCTCGCCCCTGCTCGCGGCGCAGCTCGGCGACTCCGCGGCCCTCCGCGTGGGCGACGAGGTCGTCGCCATCGGCAACCCGATCGGCCTCGAGCAGACCATGACGCGCGGGATCGTGAGCGGGCTCAACCGGCTCCTGCCCGGCGTCGCCGAGCAGCCGATGATCCAGACCGACGCGCCGATCAACCCCGGGAACTCCGGCGGACCGCTCGTGGACCGGTGCGGCAGCGTGGTCGGCATCAACACCTTCATCTCCGAGGACGCCCAGGGCATCGGCTTCGCGGTGCCGGTCAACGCGGTGAAAGCGGTGCTGCGCGACCTGCGCGAGCACGGCCGGGTGGTCCGCCCCTGGCTCGGCATCCAGGGGCGCGAGGTCGACGCGCGCCTCGGCGCGCTCGTCCGGATGCCGCTGGTACCGGGCTACCTGGTCGAGGTCGTGTACGACGGCAGCCCCGCGGAGCGCGCGGGCGTCCGCGGGGGCAGCCTGTCGGTCATCGTCCAGGGCGAGGAGTACCTGCTGGGCGGCGACGTCCTCACCGCGATCCAGGGCGTGCCGGTCCGGACCCACCAGGAGTACCTCGACCGCGTGAGGACGCTGCGCCCGGGCCAGCGCGTGCGGGTCACGCTGATGCGCGACGGGCACGCGCGCGAGCTCACGCTCACCGTCGTCGAGCGGCCGCGCCTGCCCTCCGACCTGGTCGAGTGATAGTCATGGGGGGCTCCGGGCGCCCCCCAAACCCCCCGGTGCGCGGGACGCCCATATCGCGCCGTCGCGCCCCTCGACACCGCGTGCCTGCGTGTCGTCATCCGCTACCGGTCCAGCAGCCGACGCGCTCTCAGGAACACGCCGCGCAGCATCGGACGCGTGAGCCTGCCGGTGAACGTGTTCTGCTGGCTCGGGTGGTACGACGCGATCAGCGTGACGCCGTCGGGAAACGTCGTCGCCGCGCCGTGGGCGAACACGGGCGCGCGGGCCGGCGTCGGCAGCCCGAGCGCCCGGCGCGCCCGGAGGTACGCCTGCCAGCCGATCCGGCCGAGCCCGACCACGACGCGCACGCGCCGGAGCAGCCCGAGCTCCTCGAGGACGTAGGGCGCGCACGCCGCGATCTCGGCCGGCGTCGGCCGGTTGGCCGGGGGCGCGCACCGGATCGTCGCGGTGATCCAGGCGTCCCGCAGCCGCAGGCCGTCCCGCCGGTGGCGCGACGTCGCCTGGTTGGCGAACCCCGCGTGGTGGAGCGCGTCGAAGAGCCAGTCACCGCTCCGGTCGCCCGTGAACATCCGCCCCGTGCGGTTGCCGCCGTGGGCCGCGGGCGCGAGCCCCACGAGCACGAGCCGCGCGCGCGGGTCGCCGAAGCCGGGCACCGGCCGCGCCCAGTAGCGCTCGCCGCGGTGGCGGCGCGGCGGCGCCGCGGCGCTCGCCTCACGGTGGGCGACGAGTCGCGGGCATCTGCGGCAGGCGATGATGCGCGCGCGGAGCCGGGCGAGGGCGGCATTCAAGGCGGCCCGAGTGTGCCACGGTGGAGTCCATGCCGCCACACCGCGCGTCCTGCACCGGCGACGGCGAGGCCATCATCCGCATGGTCCTGAGGGAGGCCTGATCCTGCTCGACCGGCACGGGCGTGCGGGGTGGGCGCACTCCACGCCGCTCATGCCGGTCGGCCTCATGTCGCCAGCGCTCGGCGAGCCGCGCGTGCCGTTCTGAGACTGCCGCGGCGCCGGGCTACCGCCCGGGGAACCGGAGCGGCGGGGCCGGCGGCGCTGCCGGACGTTCGAGCGCGCTCCGGATGACGCTCGACGCGCGCTCGCTGAGCTCGCGCGCGGCCTGCCGCGGCTCGACGCCGGCCGCCGGATGGAGCGGCCGGTGGTAGGTGATCGTGACCCGGCCGGCGCGCGGCAGCAGCCGGCCCGGCGGCCAGGACTCGTGGCCGCCCCGGATCGTGACGGGGAGCACGGGCACGCCGAGCGACGCCGCCAGGCGGAACGCGCCCGGCTTGAAGCGCCCGATCGCTCCGTCGCGGCTGCGCTCGCCCTCGGGGAAGATCATCAGCACGTGGCCGGCCTGCAGCAGCCGGACCGCCTCGCGCGTCGCGCGCGCACCGCTCGCCTCGATCTCGACGGGGAACGCCCGGAGCCGGCGGATCAGCCAGGCCAGGCCGGGGACGTCGAAGAGCCGGTTCCAGGCCATGTAGTAGACGCGCCGGCGGATCGGGATGGAGACCAGCGGAGGGTCGGCGTACGTCTGGTGGTTCGGCGTGACGATCAGCGGCCCGCTCGGCGGGATGTGCTCGACGCCCACCAGCTCGAGGCCGAACCAGGCGCGGCCGAGGGCGTGAAGGGCGGGCCGGACCGCGTCGAGGACCGGGGTACGCACGGCCCCTAGCCTACACAAAAAAACGCGGGGCCGGACGTCTCCGGCCCCGCGGATCAGCAGCTGCGCGCGCGGCGGTCCTACTCGTCGTCGCCGAGGGCGTCGAGCTCGACCGACTCGAGCTGGCGCCCGAACCGCTCGATCCGGTCCTGGCAGCGGACGCAGGTCTGGACCTCGGGCATCGCCTGCAGGCGCGCCGGCGAGATGGGCTCCTCGCACTCGACGCAGATGCCGTACTCGCCGTCGCTGAGCCGCTCGAGCGCCGCCGAGAGCCGGTTGACCCGGTCGACGAGCAACTCGCGCGTGGCGAACCCGATCTCGCGCTCGCCGCAGGCCTGGATCCCGTCCACCTCGTCGGCGAACGGCGAATTGTCCCCGATCGCCCCGGGCAACTCCTCGACCGCCACGGCGCCGCCTATCTGGCGGAGCCGGCCGACCGCCGTTCTCAGGTCATTCTCGAGCCGCGTCCTGATGTCCATGTGACCCCTCCAGGGTACTTCTGCGTGCTCCAGGGACGTGCAACCTCTGTGCCGAGCATCAGACGGCCCTGGGTGGGCGTTAATTCATTGAAATCACGGTGGTCAGACCTGTCTGGCCTGGCAGTTCTTGCGGGCAGAATGCCCGAGCCTTGACACATCTGGTGTGTCTGGTGGGGCATTTAGGTCCAGATGGGGGGTAAGCTAGCCTCACCACCGTGGGGCGATTCCGCCGCGACGCGTCGCGTTATCCGGCGCGGGCGGCTCCCCCGCCCGGGCTACTCCTCGGACTCGTACCCGGCCTTGAGGGCGGCCACCGCGTTGGGGGCGGCCAGCGTCGTGGTGTCGCCGAGCGCCCGGCCCTTGGCGATGTCGCGCAGGAGCCGCCGCAGTCAGCTCGTCCATGAGCCAGTTTCTCCCCCGAGTTGCCGGCCGCGACGGGGCGTGAAATGATGGCCCGGCCCACGTCCATGCCCCGCGACCCGACCGGCGACGGCTGGCTCACGTCCCTGTGCCTCTCGCGCACGCTCATGACGTCCATCTTCATGGCCTACGCCGCGAGCCTGCCGGTCCTCCGCGGCGAGTGGGCGATGTCGGCGACCGCCGCCGGCTCGGTCTCGACGGCCTTCCAGCTCGGCTACGCGTTCTCGCTCCTGCTCTTCTCCTGGCTCGCGGACCGCGTCGGTGCGCGGCGCGTCTTCCTCGGCTCGAGCGCGCTCTCCGCCCTGGCGGGGCTCGCGTTCGCGGCGGGCGCCCGTTCGTACGCGTCGGGCCTCGTGCTCTGGACGCTCGTCGCGCTCTCGCAGGGCGGCACCTACACGACCGCGATCATGCTGCTCGCCGACCGCTACCCGCCGGAGCGCCGCGGGCGCGCCGTCGGCTGGCTCATCGCGAGCTCCTCGCTCGGCTACGCGCTGTCGCTCGTCGTCACGGGCCTCGTCCTGCCGCGCGCCGGGTACCCGCTGGCGTTCCTCGCGGCGGCGGGCGGGCCGCTCCTCGGCGCCATGCTCGCGTGGCCGACGCTCCGCGGGACGCCGAACGTCGTGCACGCGCGCCGCGCCGGCGTCCGGTTCGGCACGGAAGTGCTGGGCAACGCCCGGGCCATGCGGCTGATCGCCGGCTACACGGCCCACAGCTGGGAGCTGCTCGGCATGTGGTCCTGGCTCCCGGCGTTCCTGGCGGCGAGCTTCCGCGTCTCCGGCAGGACCGCGCTCCGGGCCGTGGAGCTCGGCGCCTACCTGTCCGCCGGCTTCCACATGACGGGGCTCGTCGCCTCGTCCTCGATGGGCGGGCTCTCGGACCGCCTGGGGCGCCGGGCGGTCCTGCTCGGGCTCGCCGCCGTGAGCGCCGCATGCTCCTTCACGTTCGGCTGGCTGGTCGCGTGGCCCGCCGGCGTCGTCGTCGCCGTCGGCGCCCTCTACGGCTTCACGGCGCTCGGCGACTCGCCGGTGCTCTCGACGGCGCTGACCGAGGCGGTGGACCCGGCGTACCTGGGCGCGGCGCTCGCGCTCCGCTCGCTCGTGGGCTTCGGCGCGGGCGCGGTCGCGCCCCTCGTGTTCGGGGCGGTGCTCGACCTCACGAACCCGCCAGGGCTCGCGCCCACCGTCTGGGGCTGGGCATTCACGACGCTCGGGCTCGGCGGCCTGGTCGCCACCTGGTGCGCGTGGAGCCTCCGGGGCGCGCCGCCGGCCGCGCCTGCGCGGGGCGCGCGCGCCGCGGCGGGCTAACGGCGCCTCAGCAGAGGTCGAACGGGCTGGCCGCGCGGATCGTGGTCGTCTCGAGCAGGAGGCTGGCGCAGCGGCGGCAGTAGGTCGCCGACTCGAGGTGGATCGCGCAGGTCGGGCAGCAAGGGGCGCCGCACTCGAGACAGCCGAGCCCGGGGAAGGCGCCACGCGCCGGGCCGCCGCATCCGCATCGCTCGTCCATGTGCCGTCACTGTGCCGCGACGCGACGCGAAGGGCCAATGCCAATCTTCTTATCAGGCCGATCAGCGATGTTGATCGTGGCGCGCGGCCGGCGGACGCTCGGGGCCGCGGCGGTCGCGCCCCCCGACGTCGATTCAGAGGACGTGACGGATCCCGGCGCCCGCAATCCCGGTGGGGGGTGTCGGGGGGAGCGGCGGTCGCGCCCCCCGACGTCGGTCAGAACAGGCCGACGATCCGGCCCTGCGCGTCGAGGTCCATCGCCTCGGCGGCCGGGGTCCGTGGCAGCCCGGGCATCGTCAGCACGTCGCCCGTGTACGCGACGACGAAGCCCGCCCCCGCGGCGAGCCGCACCCGGTGGACCGTGACCGTGAAGCCGCGCGGCCGCCCGAGCTTCTTCGCGTCGTCGGAGAGCGAGCTCTGCGTCTTGGCGACGCAGACGGGGAGTCGGCCCAGGCCCGCCGCCTCGAGCCGCGCCAGCTCGGCCCCGGCCGCCGGCTCCACCCTGACGCCGGCGGCGCCGTAGAGGGTGGTCGCGATCGCCTCGAGCTTGCCCAGGAGCGGCAGGTCCTCGGGGTAGAGCGGCCGGAACCCCGCCGCGCCCCCGCCGGCGGCGTCGAGCACCGCGTGGGCGAGCTCCTCCCCGCCCGCGCCGCCCCGCTCCCAGACCCGCGAGAGGCGCGCCGGGACCTCGAGCGCGCGGCACGCCTCGAGCACGGCCGCCACCTCCGCCTCGGTGTCACCGCTGAAGTGGTTGAGCGCGACGACCGGGGGCACGCCGAAGTGCCGGACGTTCTCGACGTGCTTGGCGAGGTTCTGGAGGCCGGCGGCGACCGCCGCGACGTTCTCCGCGCCGAGCTCCGCCCGCGCGACCCCGCCGTGCATCTTGAGCGCGCGCACCGTGGCGACCACGACGGCGGCCGCGGGCCGGAGCCCGCCGACCCGGCACTTGATGTCGAAGAACTTCTCGGCCCCGAGCTCGGTGGCGAAGCCCGCCTCGGTGACGACGACCTCGCCGAGCTTGAGCGCGAGCCGGGTCGCCACGAGGCTGTTGCAGCCGTGCGCGATGTTGCCGAAGGGCCCGCCGTGGACGAAGGCGGGCGTGCCCTCGAGCGTCTGCACGAGGTTCGGCCGGAGCGCGTCGCGCAGGAGCACCGCGACGGCGCCCGCCGCCCGGAGGTCACCGGCGGTGACGGGAGTCCCGTCCGCGCGCTCGCCGACGATGACGCGCGCGACGCGCGCCCGGAGGTCCGGGAGGTCGCGCGCGAGGCAGAGGATCGCCATCAGCTCGGACGCCGCCGTGATCTCGAAGCCCGACTGGCGCGGTACGCCGTCGGCCGGCCCCCCGAGCCCCAGCACGACCGACCGGAGCGCGCGGTCGTTCACGTCGAGCACGCGCGTCCACGCGATCCGGCGCGCGTCGAGCCCGAGCCGGTTGCCGTGAAAGAGGTGGTTGTCCACCAGCGCCGCGAGCAGGTTGTGCGCGGCGGTGATCGCGTGGAAGTCGCCCGTGAAGTGGAGGTTGATGTCCTCCATCGGCGCCACCTGCGCCCGGCCGCCGCCCGTGGCGCCGCCCTTCGTGCCGAAGCACGGGCCGAGCGAGGGCTCGCGCAGGGCGATCACCGCGCGCCGCCCGAGCCGGCGGAGGGCGTCGCCGAGCCCGATCGCCGTCAGGGACTTCCCCTCGCCCGCGGGCGTCGGCGTCATCGCGGTCACGAGCACCAGGGTGCCGTCGGGCGCCGCGCCCCGACGCTCCAGCGCCTCCAGGCGCACCTTCGCCTTGTGGGCGCCGTACGGCTCGAGGTCGGCGGCGGCGAGGCCCAGGCCCTCCGCGATCGCCCCGATCGGCCGGAGCGTCACCGCCCGCGCGAGCTCGAGGTCGTCCTTCGCCATCCGTCCGGTCCTCCGGCGCGCCGGGGGCGCGGCCCGCTCACCCGCGGACCGGCTCGACCCGGACCGCGCACACCTTGTACTCGGGGATCTTGGACGCGGGGTCGAACGCGGCGTTGGTGAGGAAGTTGGCCGCCGACTCCGCAAGCTTGACGAACGGCACGAAGACCGCGCCGGCGCGGACGGCGTCCGTGACGTGCGCGACCGCCGTCAGCTCCCCGCGCCGCGACACGACGCGGATCGGCGCGCCCCCGCGGACGCCGAGGCGGCGCGCGTCGGAGGGGTGGATCGCCACCTCGAGCCGCGGCGCCAGCGCGAGCAGGCCGTCCACGCGCCGCGTGAGGGTGCCGCCGTGCCAGTGGTAGAGGAGCCGCCCGGTGTTCAGCACGAGCGGGTAGTCGGCGTCGGGCAGCTCGGCCGCTTCGATGGTCGCGCGCGCGGGCACGAAGCGCCCCCGGCCGCGCGGGAAGGACTCCGCGTGGAGGTGGCGCGTGCCCGGGTGGTCGGCCGTCGGGCAGGGCCACTGGATGCCGCCCTCGCGGTCCAGGCGTGCGTGCGAGAGGCCGCCGAGGAACGGCGTGAGCCGCGCCAGCTCGTCGAAGACCGCGGCCGCGTCCGGGTACTCGAACTGTCCGCGCACGTCGAGACCCAGGCGGGCGGCGACGCGGCGGGCCAGCTCGCACGTGATCCACCAGTCGGGGCGCGCGAGGCCGGGCGGCTCGATCGCCTTCCGGACCCGCTGCACGCGGCGCTCGGAGCTGGTGAACGTGCCTTCCTTCTCCGCGAACGCCGCGGCCGGCAGGAAGACGTGCGCGCGCTCGGCGGTCTCGTGCAGGAACAGGTCCTGCACGACGAGGAACTCGACCTGGCCGAGCGCCTTCTCCGCGTGGTGGAGGTCGGGCTCGGACAGGAGCGGGTTCTCGCCGACGACGTACATCGCCCGCACCTCACCGCCGAGGCACGCCTCCACCATCTCGGTCACGACCTTGCCCGTCCCCGCCGGCGGCCGGATCCCCCAGGCGGCCTCGAACCGCGCGAGCGTCGGCGGGTCGTAGGCCTGGTAGCCGGGCAGGTTCGTCGGGATGCAGCCGGCGTCGCCGCAGCCCTGCACGTTGTTCTGGCCGCGCAGCGGCGAGATCCCGCTGCCGGGGAACCCGAGCTGGCCCGTCACGAGCGCCAGGTTCAGCAGCGCGTGAGCGTTGGCGGTGCCGTTGACGTGCTGGGTGATCCCCATGCCCCAGACGAGGCACGAGCCCGCGAAGGGCGGCCGCGCGTACCAGCGCGCGGCGCGGGCGATGGCCTCCGGGGGCACGCCGGTGACCGCCGCCGCCCGCTCGAGCGTGGCCTCCGCGAGCGAGGCGCGCCAGGCCTCGAAGCCCTCCGTCCGGGCGCGGACGAAGTCGAGGTTCGCGAGCCCCTCGTCGAGGACGACGCGGGCGATCGCGTTGAACAGCGTCACGTCGGTGCCGGGGCGCGGCCTGAGCCAGAGGTCGGCCTGGTCGCAGAGCTCGATGCGCTTGGGATTCACGACGACGACGCGTGCGCCCCGGCTCATCGCGCGGCGGAAGCGGACGGCGATGACGGGGTGGTTCGCCGAGGCGTCGGAGCCGACGATCATGAGGCAGCCGGCTTCCTCGTAGTCGCGGTACGAGTTCGAGGTCGCGCCCGAGCCCATCGAGACGAGCATCGCCTCGACGGACGGCGAGTGACAGAGGCGGGTGCAGTGGTCCACGTTGTTCGTGCCCATCACGGCGCGGACGAACTTCTGGATCACGAAGCCGTCCTCGTTGGTCGCCTTCGCGGAGGCGAGGGCGCCGAAGCGCCCGCGGTGGCGCGCCAGCCCCTCGGCGGCGGTCGCGAGCGCCTCGTCCCACGAGGCGGTCTGCCAGCGGCCCTCGCGGCGCACGAGCGGCGTCGTCACGCGGTCCGGCGCGTGGACGAAGCCGGTGCCGAACCGGCCCTTGACGCAGAGCATGCCCTCGCTCGACGCGTTCCGCGGCGCGTCGCCGGCCATCAGCGCGAGGCGCCCGTCCGCGCGCACGGCGAGCTCGAGGCCGCAGCCGACGCCACAGTACGGGCACGTGGTCTCGACCGTGCGCGCGCGGCCGGCCGGCGCCTCTTTCGGCCGGAGCGCACCGGTCGGGCACGTCGCGACGCACTGGCCGCAGGAGGTGCAGACGGAGGAGGCGAGCAGGCCGTCGCCCGCGACGCCGACCCTCGTCGCGTGGCCCCGCCCCAGGAGCGCGATCGCGCCGATCCGCTGGACGTCCCCGCAGGCGACCGCGCAGCGCCCGCAGAGGATGCACGCCTCGCGGTCGAGCACGAAGAACGACTGGCTCGCGTCCGGCGCGAAGCGGTGGAGCGGCGTGTATGCCGGCGCGGCGAGCCCGTGGCGCGCCGCCGCCTCGCCCAGCTCGCCGAACCCCCCGGGCCCGGCGCCCGGCGTCAGCATCGCGAGGGTGAGCTCGATGACGCCGCGGCGCACGCGCACCGCGTCGGGGTGCCCGGTCGAGACGACCATGCCCTCGCGCGCCGGCAGGTGGCACGCGGCCGCGAGGCCGCGCTGGCCCTCGACGTGGACGAGGCACGTGCGGCACGCGCCGAGCGGGGCACGGTCCGGGTCCTTGCAGAGCTGCGGCAGCGGCACGCCCAGGCGGTTCACGCCGTCGAGGACGGTCGCGCCCGCGGGCAGCTCCACGCGCCGCCCGTCGATCGTCAGCGCGAGCGTGCTGGTCACGCGAATTCCTCCGGGAACTCCGCGAGCCCCGACAGGACCGCGGCGGGCGCCGCCTGGCCGAGCCCGCAGAGCGACGCGACCTGGACGACCTCCCCGAGGGCCCGCGCGCGGGCGGCGTCGACGGGCCCGTCGAGCATCGCGACGAGCCGCGCGGTGCCCTCGCGGCACGGCGTGCACTTGCCGCACGACTCGCGCGCGTTGAACTCGAGCAGCGTGCGGACCACGTCGCGGATCGACGCCGTGGCGTCGAGCGCGACGACGCCCCCGGTGCCCGGGCTCAGGGGGCCCCGCGGGACGAGCGGCTCGTCGAAGCGGCGCGGATGGACGAGGCTCCCCGACGGCCCGCCGACGACCGCGGCGCGGAGCGGCCGGCCCGTCGGCGCGCCACCGCCGAGCCCCTCGAGCAGCGTCCGGAGCGTCGCGCCGGCCTCGACCTCGACGACGCCGGGGCGGCGCACGTGGCCGGAGAGCCCGAAGAGCTTGGTGCCGTGGCCGCCGCCGAGCGACGCGAACCAGGCGCCGCCGCGCCCGACGATGCGCGGCACCGCGCAGAGCGTCTCGACGTTGTTGATCACGGTCGGCCGCCCCCAGAGCCCCGCCTCCACGGGAAACGGCGGGCGCGTGCGCGGCATCGCGCGCCGGCCCTCGAGCGACTCGAGCAGCGCGGTCTCCTCGCCGAGCACGAAGCCGCCGAGGCCGCGCCGCAGCTCGACCTCGAGCGAGAAGTCCGTGCCGAGGATCCGCTCGCCGAGCAGGCCCCAGGCTCGCGCCTCGGCGACGGCCGCCGCGACGCGCGCCGCCGCGAGGTCGGCCTCGCCGTGGACGTAGACGACGGCCCGCGAGGCGCCGGCGGCGTAGGCGGCCAGGAGCGCCCCCTCGAGCAGGCCGTGCGGGTCGCCCTCCATCAGGTGGCGATCCTTGAAGATCCCGGGCTCGCCCTCCTCGCCGTTGACGACGAGGTACCGGGGCGCCCCGGGCGCGGCGCGGCACGCGGCCCACTTGACGGCCGCCTGGAAGTAGGCGCCGCCGCGCCCCTGGAGCCCCGAGGCGCGCACCTCCGCGAGGACGCGCTCGGGGTCGCCCGCGTCCAGCACGCGCGCGAGCGCCGCGTACGCGCCCGCACGGATCGCGTCGGCGATGTCGCCCGGGTCGGTCACGCCGCAGCGGCGGAGCAGCACGCGCCGCTGGCGGGCGAGGAAGTCGTGGGCGCCCTCGAGCTGCGGGAAGGGCGTGCCGGAGAGGACGTGCTCGACCAACGCCGGCACGCCGGCCGGCGGCACCGTGAAGGCTCGCGCGGGCCCTCCGTCGGCCGGCACGCGCACGAGCGGTCCGGCCCAGCACATGCCGTCGCAGCCCGCGGCGACGACCGCGGCGTCGAGGCCGCGCCGCGCCGCCTCGGCCCGGAGCGCCTCGAGCGTCTCGCGCGCGCCGACAGCCTCCCCGCACGAGCCCACGCCCACCGCGAGCGTGAGCCCGCGTCGCCGTCGCGCGGCCTCCGCGCGCAGCGCCTCGAAGCGCGCCTGCGGCGGGCCCGCCGCGCCGGGCGGCGGCCCGGGAGCGGGCGTGGCCGGCGCGCCCCGGGCCCGTGCGGCGTCGGGCGCCGGCTCGGCCAGGAGGCGGTCGAGGTCCCCGGCCGTCACGCGGCCCCGGCGCCGGTGGTCCACCTCGACGACGGGGGCCACGCCGCACGCGAACGCGCAGTCCATCGCCTCGAGCGTCACCGCGCCGTCCGGCGACGTCCGGCCCGCGGCGACGCCGAGGCGCCGCTCGCACTCGGCCAGGAGCGCGGCGCCGCCGCCGATCCGGCAGCTCACGCCCGCGCACACGCGCACGAGCCGCCGCCCCGGCGGGGTCAGGCGAAGCTCCGGGTAGTGCGTCGCGACGCCCCAGACCTCGCTGGCGGGCACGCGCAGGTGGGCAGCGATCACGTCGAGGGCGCCGGGCGAGACCGAGCCCTGGGCCCGCTGCACGGCGTCGAGGGCCGGCAGGAGCCACGTCCGCTCGCGCGGGAACCGGGCGACGAGGCTCGCGACGGCCGGGCCGGGCGGGGTCATGTCCCCCGATTGTACCGGCTCGGGCTAGCCCCCCATGAACTGTCCGAGCAGGCTCAGGCGGTCGCCGGGGGCGAGCGGCGAGTCGAGCGTGTGGTGGAGGTCGAGCACCGCGTCGTTCACGAGGACCTCGATGTGCTCACCGAGGCCCTCCCCGTGCCACAGCGCCGCGTGCAGCTCGGGATAGCGCGCGGAGAGGCCGGCGAGGACCGAGCGCACCGTGGCGCCGGCGGGGAGGGGCTCCTCGAACACGCGCCGCCCCGTGCCGTCCCCGCCGACGAACGTCGTGACCCAGGAGACGACCTCCACGGACACCGTGGCGCTCACGCGCCGCGCGCGGCGGTTACCGCTTGGTGCCGCGTGGCCGCCGCCGCGCCACGCCGGTGCGGATCGCCGCCTCCGCGACCGCCGAGGCCACGGCGGTCACGACCCGCCCGTCGAACATCGACGGCGTGATGTACTCCTCCGACAGCTCCTCCTTCGTGACGATGCCGGCGAGCGCGTGCGCGGCCGCCAGCTTCATCTCGTCGTTCACGCGGCGCGCGCGCACGTCGAGCAGCCCGCGGAAGAACCCGGGGAAGCAGCAGGAGTTGTTGATCTGGTTCGGGTAGTCGGAGCGGCCCGTCGCCATGACCCGCACGCTGGACCCGACCTCCTCGGGGAGGATCTCGGGGACCGGGTTGGCCATCGCGAACACGATCGGGGCGCGCGCCATCCCCTTGATGTCCTTGATCGAGACCACGCCGGGGCCCGACAGGCCGATGTAGACGTCCGCGCCGACGAGCGCGTCGGACACCGTGCCCTTGAGCCGCTTCTCGTTGGTGTGCTTCGCGAACCACTCTTTCATCGGGTTCATGTTGTCGGTGCGCCCGCGCCAGAGCGTACCCGCGCGGTCGCAGGTGACGATGTGCTTGGCCCCGGCGCGCATGAGGAGCTTGGCCGTCGCGATGCCGGAGGCGCCGGCGCCGGTGAAGACGACGCGCGCGTCGCCGAGGCGCTTCTTGACGACCTTCAGCGCGTTGAGCATCGCCGCGAGGACCACGACCGCCGTCCCGTGCTGGTCGTCGTGGAAGACCGGGATGTCGAGGTCGCGCTGGAGACGGTTCTCGATCTCGAAGCAGCGCGGGGCGGAGATGTCCTCGAGGTTGATGCCGCCGAAGACCGGCGCGATCGCCTTGACGATCGCGACGATCTCGTCCACCTCCTTGGTCGCCAGGCACAGGGGGAACGCGTCCACGCCTGCGAACTCCTTGAAGATGAGCGCCTTGCCCTCCATGACGGGCTGGGCGGCGCTGGGGCCGATGTCCCCGAGCCCGAGCACCGCGGTGCCGTCGGTGACCACCGCGACGCAGTTCTGCTTGATCGTGAGCGCGTACGCCTTCTCCGGGTCGTGGTGGATGGCCATGCAGACGCGGGCCACGCCCGGCGTGTACGCCATCGACAGGTCGTCGCGCGTCTTGACGCTCATCTTCCCGCGCACCTCGATCTTGCCGCCGAGGTGCATCAGGAAGGTGCGGTCGGAGACGTTGACGACGCGCACGCCCTTGACGGCACGGACCCGCTCGACGACCTGCTGGCCGTGGCGCTCGTCGCGCGCCTTGAAGGTGAGGTCGCGCGTGATCGTCGACTTGCCCACCTCGACGAGGTCGATCGCGCCGATGTCGCCGCCCTCCTTGCCGATGGCCGACGTCACCTGCCCGAGCATGCCCGGCCGGTTCTGGATCTCGAGCCGGACCGTCAGGCTGTAGCTCGCACTCGGAGCTTGCATGGTGGTGCCTCCCCTGTGACGGCGCGCACTAGTCACGCGGGCCCAGTCGCGTCCTCCCCGCCCGTTCACGCCGCGAGTGCTCGGTATTCTACAACCGTTCGCCCGGTGTCGGCGAGCCGGCGCCGCGGTTGCGCGATGCCCGCCGTTCGGCCTATGCTCGACCCCCCACCGACCGGACGACACGGAGACCAGAGGAGGGAGCGCCATGGCGATGACCACCGTGCGGCGCGGGCTCCTGGGCGGGGTCGGCGCGCTCCTGCCCGTCAGCGTGAGCCTCTTGGCCGTGGACCTGCCGAAGACGTTCGAGCACATCAGCGCGCTCGTGATCCTGGGCTGGGCGGTGAAGGCCGTCGTGCTGTTCTTCCTCGGCGCGCTCGTGGCCGGCCTGCACCGCGACGAGCGGTCGCCGCTCAAGCTGCTCGAGCTCGGCATCGTGGCCCCGGCGCTGATCACGACGCTCGTGAACGGCGCGCAGGTGGACCGGAACCGCGTGAGCGCGCTCCCCTCGCTCGCCGCCGTGGCCCACGCGGCCGCGCCGGGTCCGGCGCCCGCCGCGGTCGTCCAGGCGGGCCCGGAGACGCCCTGGCAGCAGTTCCTGCGGGGCGTGTTCGGCGGACGGCCGGCCCGCGAGGGCCTCGAGCCGGACGCGCTCGCCGTCACCGAGCGCCTGAAGCAGCCCGGCCGCGACTTCGGGAACTGGGACTGGGAGGTCTACGTGACCGGGCCGGCGGCCGTGATCGGCGGGATCGAGTGCGTCGAGTACGTCGTGCGCGACCGCCGCGAGCGCGAGTGCGACCGCGGCGACCCCGCGCGTCCGTTCGCGCACGCGGGCCGGGGCACGGGCACCATCGACGTCGCCGTCCGGGTGCGCTTCAAGGACGGCCGGGTCCGGGACCTCCGGCACCGGCTGACGGTCCCGTCGGGCTGAGCCACCCGACGCGTTGCAGGGCGATGTGGGCGGGAGTACGCTCGTGCCCGATTCACGGCGCGCCGGAGACCCCTCGCGCGCGGGAGGCCCAATGATCGACGCGAAGACGGCGGACCGGGAGCTCGCGACCTACGTCCGCCCGCAGACGTTCCCGGTGGCGATCCGCATGCTCCGGCCCGGCGAGGCGATCCCCGAGCGGGCGAAGCGCCCGGCGCGGGACTTCAAGAAGCTCAGCATGAACTGCCAGGTCATCGACATGGCCCGGCGCTACGGCTGGACGATCGCGCTCACGCGCGAGGACAGCATCTGCTCGCTCGGCATCGCCGCGCTCGGCCTCGAGAAGCCGACCCACCTGCACCACTCCGGCACCCTCTGCGAGGGCATGTACACGGAGACCAAGGAGGCGGGACGCCGCTCCGAGGCGGCCGTCGACGCGTTCCGGCCGGGCGAGTACGCGGGCCTGCTCGTCGCGCCGCTCGACCGGGCGACGTTCGAGCCCGACCTCGTCTGCGTCTACGCCACGCCGGCGCAGGTCATGCGCCTGACGCAGGCGGCGCTCTGGAAACGCGGCGGCAAGCTCACGTCGTCGTTCGGCGGCCGCATCGACTGCTCCGAGATCGTCGTGACGACGATGCGCACCGGCGAGCCCCAGGTGATCCTGCCCTGCTCCGGCGACCGCATCTTCGGGCAGACCCAGGACCACGAGATGGCGTTCACGATCCCCTGGAGCCGCATGGAGGAGATCGTGGAGGGGCTCCGGGGCACGCACGCCGGCGGCATCCGCTACCCGATCACCCAGTTCATGGAGTACGAGGCCAAGCTGCCGCCCCGGTACATGGAGGCCAACCGCGTCTGGGACGTGCAGCACGGGCGGGCCCAGTTCACGAACCGCGACCGCGTCGTCGCCGCGTACAAGCGCTCGTTCGCCGACCGCGTGCCCGTCTACCCGATCGTCGCCTCGTTCGCCGGGACCCTCGACGGGCTCTCGATCGAGGAGTACTGCACGAACATCCCGAAGGCGATCCGCGCGATGCTCAACTACTACGAGCGCTACCAGCCCGACGTCGTGCTGGCGTACAACGACCTCGCGAAGGAGGCCGAGGCGTTCGGCTGCCGGGTCAAGTACTCGGACTACGTCGTGCCCTCGATCGACCGCCACGTCCTCCAGGACGACAAGGCGAAGCTCGCGCAGCTCGCGATGCCCGACCCCTATAAGACCGCGCGGCTCCCCGGCTTCCTCGAGCAGTGCGAGGCGCTCGTGCGCGCCAAGCCCCCGACCGCGATCGGCGCCGTGGCGGTGGGCCCCTGGACCATCGCGATGCTCCTGCGAAACCCCGAGACCATGCTCCTCGACACCTTCGAGGACCCGCGCTTCATCCACGACGTGATGCGCGTGACCACCGACTTCTGCCGGCTCTGGGGCGAGGCGATCGTCAAGACCGGCATCGGGCTCTCGTTCTCGGAGCCGACGGCCTCGATCAGCCTGATCTCCCCCGACAACTACCGCGAGTTCGTCGCCCCGTACCACACGGAGCTGGTCGAGCACTTCAAGGCCCGGAAGGTCGGCGTGACCACCCACATCTGCGGCACGACGTACCCGATCTTCGAGGACGTCATCGGCTGCGGCTTCAGCACGTTCTCGTTCGACCTCGACCAGCAGGCCGACCCCGCGCTCCACGTGGACCAGCTCGAGCGGTTCATGGAGGTCGCGCGCGGGCGCGCGGTCGCGATCGGCAACGTGGACGCGACGAAGTTCGAGAAGACGACGCGCGAGGCGATGTACGCGGACGTCCGCCGGTGCGTGGACGCGGCGGCGCGGCACTCGGGCTTCATCCTCTCGACGTCGTGCGAGATCCCGCCGCGCTCGGACCCCGAAGTCGTCCGCTGGTTCATGGACGCCGCGCACGACCTGGGCCGCTACGAGCGGATCTTCGAGGGCGCGGAGCCGGCGGCCCCCGGCGACCGCTAGAGACGCCACGGGGCCAGCCGTCGCCGGCTGGCCCCCGGGTGCTACCAGCTCATCTCACCGCTCGGCTCGGCCGGCGCCCGGCCTCCCCTCGCACACCCCTCGAACCATCTCACCGCTCGGCTCGCGCCGCGGCGGCGCTCACCTCGCACTACCACTTGACCGGCTTGGAGGGACGGTGGGCGTAG
The DNA here is from genome assembly GCA_001790205.1 of Candidatus Rokubacteria bacterium GWA2_73_35. Taxonomy (GTDB): domain Bacteria; phylum Methylomirabilota; class Methylomirabilia; order Rokubacteriales; family CSP1-6; genus GWA2-73-35. The sequence continues at coordinate 22,957 of MGBU01000103.1, forward strand.
CCGCTGTCGCGCCCGCCGCCGGGACCGCGCCCGGGACCGCCCGGCCGGCCGCCGCCCGGCCGCCCGCCACCCGGCCGCCCGCCGCCCGTGCGAGGCGCCTGGGGATTCGAGATCTCCACGGAGATGCGACGGCCGTCGAGCTCCCGCCCGTTGAGCTGCGAGATCGCGCTCTGGGCCTCCTCGCTCGTCGCCATCTCGACGAAGCCGAAGCCGCGCGACTGCCCCGAGAACCGGTCCGTGATCACGGTCGCGGACACCACGTTGCCGCACTGGCTGAAGAACTCGCGAAGCCCCTCGCTGGTGGTCGAGTACGCGAGCCCGCCGACGTAGAGTTTGGCTGCCATGTGGGAATCCCCCTCGGACTTCTCTTCCGCTGCCTGTCACGCCCCGCGAACGCGGAAGGAACCTTTCATCGGAGGCGAGTCCGGCCTATCCGGGCGACACCCTGAGTGTACACGCGCGGCGGGGCCGCGCAAGCTCAGCGGGTCAGCGCGGGGCCGAGCGCGGGACCGAGGTCCTCGATCTCGGAGGCGACCGGCAGCCCCGGCTCCGGCACGCCCGTCGCCAGGCCGGCGCGGGGCGCGCGAGCGCGGGCCTCGCCGGCGAGGCAGGACAGCTCGACCAGCGGGCCGCCGAGCACGAGCGCGAGCAGCCCGGTGACGAGGATGCGGGCGATCATCGGGCGCCCTCCGCATCCAGGGCGAGCGCCTTCGCGACGAGGTCCTCGACCGCGACCGGACGCGTGAGGACGCGGAAGCCGGCCAGCTCGAGGCCCACGCGGGCGTCGAGGGGCGTGTCCCGCCGCACGACGACGGCCACGGGGACCCCCGGGGCGACGCGCTCGAAGAGCGTTGCGTGCTCGCGCGGCGTGAGCCGGAGCTCGGCCACGTCGACGGCGATGAGCGAGACGCTGGTGCCGAGCAGCGCGCGGACCCCCTCGCACAGGTTCTCGGCCATCACGACGCCGACGCCCTCGGCGAGGCAGGCGAGGCCGAGCCGCTGC
>MGBU01000104.1 GCA_001790205.1 Candidatus Rokubacteria bacterium GWA2_73_35
GTGGACCGGGGTCGACGCGTTGTGATCGAGGTACACGCGGCGCGTCATGTTGCTCTCCTTTTCCTAGGATGCTACGCTCGGTCCGCGATGGATCTCACGAAGAAAAAGCTCGGCCTGTTGCTCTCCACGGGGCTCGAGCATCCGAACCTCGAGACCGCGGTCGGGCTGGCGCGGACGGCGCTCGAGCGCGGCGCGGAGGTCTACCTCTACCTCATCGACGACGGGGTTCGAGCGCTCGGCGATCCGCGCATCCGGGCGCTGCCCGAGCGCGGGCTCAGGCTGTTCGTCTGCGCGTACGGCTGCCAGAAGCGCCGCATCCCGCTCGAGGACGCCGACACGATCACGTACTGCGGCCTCGTGGTGCTGACGGACCTGATCAACGCCACGGACCGCTTCGTCGCGCTCAACTGAACCCGTGACCGACCGTCCCCCCGTCGTCATCCTCATCTCGGTGGACCCTCGCGTCTCCCACCGCGCCAACGAGGCGATGCGCATCGGGCTCGGCGTCGTCGCCGGCGAGACCGAGGTCGTGCTCGTCCTCCGGGGCGACGCCGTCCACCTGCTCGACGCCGACACCGACGAGCTCGTCGACGGCGACGACATCGCCAAGTTCCGCGCGAACCTCGGCGCGCTCGGCATTCCCTTCCACGTCGAGGAGAGCGCCATCCCCACGGACGCGGACTGGAACGCCGAGGGCCACGCGATCGTCCCCGTCACGGCCGAGCGCATCGCCGAGATCGTCCGCGGCGGCCGCCGGTTCCTCGTCTTCTGATGGCCGTCGTGTTGCACCTGTTCAAGGGCCCCGACGCCACGCTCCCCCGGCGCGTCGTCGCGCAGCAGGCCGCGGCGGGCGACCGCGTGACGGTCGCGCTGCTGTCCGACGGCCCCGTGCCGGAGCTCCCGGCCGGCGTCGCCGTGCGCCGCCTCGACCGCGACCTCACCTATTCGCAACTGCTCGACCTCATCTTCGACGCCGACCACGTCATCGCCTGGTAGCTAGCGGTCCCGGTACTCGTCGAGCCAGGCCATCTGGATCGCCTCGAGGGTCTTTTCGTTCGACGCCTTCGGGTCGTCCGAGAAGCCGGGAAGCTCCGTGACCCACCGGTGGAGGTCCGTGAAGCGGACCGTCAGCGGGTCCCGGCCCGGGTGGCGCTCCGCGAGCGCGATCGCGATGTCCTCGGTGTCGCGCCACGTGATCACTTCGGGATCTCCACGACGACGTTGCCCCGCACGACCGCCTGGCAGCCGAGGCGCGAGTGGATCGTCAGGCCCTCGGCCATGTCGAGGCGATCCTCCTCGTCGGCCTCCATCTCGGAGAGGCGGTCCTCTCCCTCGCGGACGATCACGTGGCAGGTGGTGCAGGCGCAGCTCCCGCCGCAGTTGTGCTCGAGCGGGATGTCGTGCGCGAGCGCGATGTCCAGCAGCGACCCGGGCTTGCCGTGATCGGCCAGCGGATACTTCGCGTCGTCCACCTCCACGGTGACGCCGAGCGGGAGGAACGTGACCTTGTGCGTCGCCATCACGACTCTCCGGGCGAGGCCGCGATCTCCGTCGCCCGCCTGCTCTCGAGGGCCCCCTTGAGCGCCGCGTCCATCATCACCTCGGCGAGGTGCTCGGTCGCGCGGTTCAGCGCGGCCGTCCGCTCGTGGATCAGGTCGCGGTCGGTTCCGCCGCGGATCTGCCGCAGCACCTCCAGGGCCACCCCGATGGCCTCCCGCTCGTCGGCCGCCACCAGCCCGCCGCCCTGGCGGAGCGCCCGCTCCACGTGGGTGACGACGGTGTCGGCCTCGTTCCGCGTCTCGATCAAGAGGCGCGCCTCGACGTCGGCCTCGGCATAGACGAAGGAGTCCTCGACCATGCGGTCCACGTCGGCGTCGGACAGCCCGTAGGTCGGCCGCACCTCGATCGCGGCCTCCCGGCCGGTGCGCAGCTCCCGCGCGGTCACCTGGAGGATGCCGTTGGCGTCGATGAGGAATACCACCTCGATCTTCGGCAGGCCCGCCGGCATCGGGTCGATGCCGCGGAGCTCGAAGCGCGCCAGCGAGCGGCAGTCTCGCACCAGCTCCCGCTCCCCCTGGACCACGTGCATGTCCACCAGCGTCTGTCCGTCCACGGACGTCGTGAACATCTCCCGCGCGCTGGTCGGGATCGTGGTGTTCCGCGGAATCAGGACGCTGACGATGCCGCCCAGCGTCTCGATCCCGAGCGAGAGCGGCGTCACGTCCAGCAGCAGCATGTCGGTGATGCCGCCCTCCAGGATGTGCGCCTGGACGGCGGCGCCGACCGCGACCACCTCGTCCGGGTTGAGCTGGCTGTGCGGCGCCCGGTCGAACAGCTCCTGCACGCGCCGCCGCACGAGGGGCACGCGCGTCGATCCCCCGACCAGCACGACCTCGTCGACGTCCGCCGGCGCCAGCCCGGCGTCGGCGAGCGCCATCCGGCAGGGTCCGAGCGTCGAGTCCACGAGGCGCTCGACGAGGCCCTCGAGGTCCGCCCGGGTGATCTCCCGATGGTACGTGAACGCGTCGAACGGGATCGTCAGCGTGGTCCGCTCCTCGGTCGAGAGGCGGATCTTCGCCGCCTCGGCGGCGAGCCGCAGCTCCTGCATCGCCTCGGCGTCGCGCCCCAGGTAGGCGCCGTACCGCTCGCGGATGTCGTCGAGCAGCCAGACGACGATCGCGCGGTCGAAGTCGTCGCCGCCGAGGCGCGTGTTGCCGTTGGTCGCCAGGACCTCGAAGACGCCGTCCTTCACGCGCAGGATCGAGATGTCGAACGTGCCGCCCCCGAGGTCGTAGACGGCGACCACGCCCTCCTTGAGGCGCCCGAGTCCGTAGGCGAGCGACGCCGCCGTGGGCTCGTTCACGATCCGCACGACGTCGAGCCCGGCGATGCGTCCGGCGTCCTTCGTGGCCTGCCGCTGGCTGTCGTTGAAGTACGCCGGCACGGTGACGACCGCCTTCTCCACCGGCTCGCCGAGGTAGGCCTCGGCCCGGTCCCGCAGCGACTTGAGGATGATCGCCGAGATCTCGGGCGGCGTGACCTCGCGGCCGCCGAGGTCGATCTTCACGATGCCCTCGCACGGGAGCACCTTGTAGGGGAAGTAGCAGAGCTCGTCCCTCACGTCCTCGTAGCCGCGGCCCATGAGGCGCTTGACCGAGTACACCGTCGTCTCCGGGCGGCGCACGAGCTGGCGTCGGGCGGCGTCGCCGACGAGCACGCCGTCGGGTGTGAACGCGACGATCGACGGCAGGAGCACGCGCCCCCCGCGGTCGGGCACCACCCGCGGCAGGCCCGTCTTCCAGTCGACGACCGCGACGAGGCTGTTGGTCGTCCCGAGGTCAATGCCGACGATGCGTGACATGGCCTTCCTGGCTCTCTCCCAGCGCCTCGGTGAGGTCCTCGACGACCGTCCCGAGATACGCGCGCGTCGCGAGCGCCCGCTTGCACGCGTCGAGGAGGCGCGGCCGCTCGCCGGCGTCGCCCGCGTCCCACGCGGCGCTGAGAGGGCCGGCGAGCCGAAGCTCCTCCTCCCGGTGGCGGGCGAGCAGCCGGTCGCGCTCGGCGGCGAGCCGCCGCCGGCCGTCCGCGTCGAGCCCGCCGGCCTTCGCCTCGGCGAGCGCCTCCTGGATCTCGAACATCTCCGCGAGCAGCTCGGGCGGGGCCTCGCGCGTGGCCGCCGCCCCCTCCCGCGTCGCGCGCCCCTCCTCGAGGCGCACGAGGTACTCCACGCGCGCGATCGGGTCGCGCAGCGTGCGGTACGCGGCGTTCAGCCGCGCGGAGGCCTCGAGGGCGCTCGCCTGCTCCGCCGGCGGCGCCCCCTGGTGGAAGTCCGGGTGGAGGATCCGTGAGAGCTCGTAGAACGTCCGCTGCAGCTCGGCCGTGTCGATCCCGAGCTTGCGCGGCAGCCCGAACACCTCGAAGTGGTTCATCCCTCTCTCACTCGCAAAAGAAGAGCGGGCCCGGCGCCGGGCCCGCTCTTCGACCTCGCGCGGTCCCGGCTAGGCCGAGAACGAGCTGCCACAGCCACAACTCGACTTCGCGCTGGGGTTGACGAACGTGAACCCGCCCGTCAGCCCCTGCTGGACGTAGTCGAGCGTCGTGCCGTTCAGGTAGAGATAGCTCTTCTTGTCGACGACGACCTTGATGCCGTCGAGCTCGAACTCGCGGTCGTGCGGCCCGATCTCCGTGTCGAACTCGAGCGCGTACGACATGCCCGAGCACCCGCCGCCCTTCACGCCCATCCTGAGGAAGACCGTGTCGGGCAGGTTCTGGGCCCGCTTGAGCTCCCTGACCTGCTTGGCCGCCGCTTCCGAGAGCGCCACCGGCATCGCCCTGTCCCTCCCCGTCACGCGGACGCCACCGGGGCACCCGCCCCGTCGAGCTTGTCCGCGTACCTGTCCCGGTAGTCCGCCAGCGCCGCCCTGATCGCGTCCTCGGCCAGGACCGAGCAGTGGATCTTGACGGGCGGCAGCCGGAGCTCGTTCACGATGTCCGTGTTCTTGATCTTCGCGGCCTCGTCGACCGTCTTGCCCTTCAGCCACTCGGTGGCGAGGCTCGACGAAGCGATCGCGCTCCCGCACCCGAACGTCTTGAACTTCGCGTCCTCGATCACGCCGGTGTCGAGATTCACCCTGATCTGCAGCTTCATCACGTCGCCGCACTCCGGCGCCCCGACGAGCCCCGTCCCGACCCCCGGCGTTTCCTTGCCGAAGGAGCCGACGTTGCGCGGGTTGTTGTAGTGATCGACGACCTTGTCGCTGTAGGCCATGCCCCTCCCCCTTACTCGGCCTTCCACCGGATCGATTTCAGGTCCACGCCTTCCTTCGCCAGCTCGTAGAGCGGCGACATGTCCCGGAGCCGCCCGATGACCTCGATCGTGCGCTTGCCCACGAACTCGACCTCCTCCTCGGTGTTGAACCGGTGGAGGCTGAAGCGGATCGACGAGTGCGCGAGCTCCGTGCTCGCGCCAAGGGCCGCGATCACGTACGAGGGCTCGAGCGTCGCCGACGTGCACGCCGACCCCGACGCCAGCGCCGTCTCCTTGTTGAGGCCCATCAGCACCGACTCGCCCTCGACGTAGGCGAACGAGATGTTCAGGTTGTGCGGCAGGCGCCGCGCAGGATCGCCGTTGAGGAACGCCTCGTCCACGCGCGACAGGATCATGTCTTGCAGGCGGTCCCGCAGCCGGGCGAGCCGGGCACCCTCCTCCGGCATGCCCTCCGCGCAGAGCTCCGCGGCGCGGCCGAAGCCGACGATGAGCGGCACCGGCAGCGTGCCCGATCGCATCCCGCGCTCGTGCCCGCCGCCGTCGAGCATCGGCTGGAGACGCACCCGCGGGCCCCGGCGCCGCACGTAGAGGGCGCCGACGCCCTTCGGCCCGTACATGAGGTGCGCGGTGCACGACAGGAGGTCGATGCCCATCGCCTCCACGTCGACCGGCACCTTGCCGACCGCCTGCGTGGCGTCGGTGTGGAAGATGACGCCGCGCGCCTTGGCGAGCTTGCCGATCGCCGCCACGTCCTGGAGCGTCCCGATCTCGTTGTTCGCGAACATCACGGAGACGAGGATCGTCCGGTCCGTGATGGCGCGGCCCACGTCGTCGACGTCCACGAGGCCGCTCGGGCGCACCGGCACGTAGGTCACCTCGAAGCCCTGCCGCTCGAGGCGCTTGCACGTGTCGAGGCCCGCGCGCTGCTCGATCATCGTGGTGACGATGTGGTTGCCCTTCTCGCGGTACATCTCGGCGGCGCCCTTGAGCGCGAGGTTGATCGCCTCGGTGCCGCCCGACGTGAACACGAGCTCCTTCGGATCGCGGGCGCCGAGGAGGCTGGCGATCCTCTGGCGGGCCGCGTCGACCGCCCCCTCGGCCTCCCAGCCGAAGGGATGGTTGCGGCTCGCCGGGTGGCCGAACTTCTCGGTGAAGTACGGGAGCATCGCCTCGACGACCCGCGGGTCGCACGGCGTCGTCGACTGCGCATCCATGAAGATGGGGAACTTCAGCGCCATGGGCTCGGTCTCCTCACCCGCGGATCGACAGGATCTCCGGGACGCGGTCGGCCGTCAGCTCCGCGAGGCTCATCGCGTCGAGCATCTCGCTGATCGCCGCCTGGAGCTTCTGGACCGGGCGCCTCAGGTTGCAGCGCGCCTCCTGCGGGCAGCCGCTGTGGTCCAGGCAGCTCACGATGTTGATGGGGCCCTCCAGCGCGCGCACGACCTGCCCGACGGAGATCTGGTCCTGGTTCCGTGCGAGCACGTAGCCGCCCTTCGGGCCGTTCTGGCTCACGATGAGCCGGCGCTTCGCGAGCCGCTGGAGGATTTTCGCGAGCAGCTCGGGCGGGATGCCGAACTCCTCGGCGATCCGCTTGGCGCTCACGGCGCCGAGCCGGTCGTTCACGGCGATGTAGTGGACCGCCATCAGACCGTAGTCGGCGCGCTTGGTGAAGCGGAGCATCCTAATTCCTCGCCTTCCGTCGCGGATTCGTATATCCCAAAAGAGTGCTCGGCTCGCCCGACCTGACAGGATCGGCGACAGATCCGATCGGCGACTCTTTCGGTCGGATTCTGACCCGTCCACCGGGAAATGTCAAGTGAAAGGCCCTCGCTGATGGACAACCCCGAGTTCGACTCCCACCTGTTCAGGACCACCCGGGCCCAGCTCGACCAGGTCGCGATCCGCCTCGGCCTCGAGTCCGACATCCACGAGCGCCTCCGGTACCCCAGGCGAGCCCTGGTCGTGTCCGTGCCCATCCTGATGGACAGCGGAAAAACCGAGGTCTTCCAGGGATATAGGGTCCATCACAGCACCGTCCTCGGGCCCACCAAGGGCGGCCTCCGATACGCCGACGACGTCAACCTGGGCGAGGTCACGGCGCTCGCGATGCTGATGAGCTGGAAGTGCGCCCTCATCGGCCTGCCCTACGGGGGCGCCAAGGGTGGCGTGCGCGTCAACCCGCGCTCGCTCTCCCGGCGCGAGCTCGAGCACCTGACGCGCCGCTACACGACCGAGATCATGCTCCTCATCGGGCCGGACCTCGACATCCCCGCCCCCGACCTCGGCACGGACGAGCAGACCATGGCGTGGATGATGGACACCTACTCGATGACCCAGGGCAAGAGCGTGCCCGGCGTCGTCACGGGCAAGCCCCTCATCGTCGGCGGCTCGGCGGGCCGCCGCGAGGCGACGGGGCGCGGCATCGTCTACGCGCTCTACCAGGCCACGCGCCGGCTCGGGCAGAGCCTGCAGGGCCTCACGGTCGTCGTCCAGGGCTTCGGCAACGTCGGCAGCGTGGCGGCCCGCCTGCTCTGGCGCGAGGGCTGTGTCGTCATCGGGGTGAGCGACGTCCAGGGCGGGATCTGGAACCCGCACGGCCTCGACATCCGCCAGCTCGAGGCGCACGTCGCCGAGAGCGGGAGCGTCACCGGCTTCCCGGGCACCGAGCCGGTCAGCAACGCGGAGTTGATCGAGCGGCCGTGCGACGTCCTGGTCCCCGCGGCGGTCGGCTCGCAGATCCGCGAGGACAACGCCGACCGGGTCAGGGCGACGATCGTCGCCGAGGGCGCGAACGGGCCGACGACGCCCCAGGCCGACGCCATCCTCCGCGACCGCGGCGTCACCGTGATCCCCGACATCCTCGCCAACGCGGGCGGCGTGATCGTCTCCTACTTCGAGTGGGTCCAGGGTCTGCAGTACTACTTCTGGCGCGAGAGCGAGATCACGTCGCGCTTGCAGGAGGTCATGACGCGCGCGTTCAACCGTGTCTGGGCGCTCGGAGCCAAGGAGGGCACCGATCTCAGGACCGCGGCGCTCATGGAGGGCGTCCGCCGCGTCGCCGAGGGCTACCGCGTCCGGGGCCTCTACCCCTGAACCGACGTCGGAAAGGAGCCTCCAGGATCCCGCGCCCGGCCCGCGCGCTGGCGGCGCTCGCCGCCGCGCTCCTGCTCCCGGCGAGCGCCCACGCCGCCGGCACGGTCCTCGGCATGAGCGCGAGCCCCTCGCCGGCCGTGACCGGCCAGCCGGTGACGTTCACGCTCCTCGGCAGCGGCGGCTGCGAGTTCTCGGTCGTCTACGGCGGGGGCGAGCCCACCGAGCACCGGGTCGCGGGCCAGCTCCCGCACACCTTCACGAAGACCTTCCGCACGGCCGGCATCTATCTCGTGACCGTCAAGCCCCGCGAGCCGTCGTCGAACCCCTGCCAGGGCGACACGACGATCGCGCTCACCGTCGACGCGCCGGCGACCGCGCGGCCGGCGCCGCCGGGCGTCCGGCCCGGCGAGAATCCGTGCCCGTCGGGCTGGCATCCGCGGGGCGCCGTCGGCACGTACAAGGGCAGCAAGACCTTCCTCTGCGCGCCCGACAGGCCGCCCAGAATCCAGTGCGGCCCGTCCACGGTCTACGTCGAGACGAATTTCGGCTTCGGCTGCCAGGCGGTGCCGCAGTAGCGCGGCGTCCCTGGCGGACGCTCCCCTCGACGACGATCAGACTGACGGCTGCGGCCAGGCGTCCCGGAGCTTCGCCGCGGTCGCCTCGGGGAGCGTCTCGCTGATGTAGATGCCGCCCACGCGGTTCGCGCGCTCGGGCTCCGCGGCGACCTGGATGTGCCAGTGGTAGTCGTCGCGGATCGTGGCCCAGTCGCCCTGCAGGATCCGCGAGCGGAGGTTCGGCGCGGTGCGCAGGGCAAGCTCGTACCCGGGATCGCCGAAGCCGGCCGCGAGCGTGCGGAAGTACTCCGAGAGCAGCCGGGCGAGATCCCGTCCGATCTCCGGCGTCAGCCCCTCCTCGAAGGAGCAGCTGTGCTGCCGCGGCACGATCCACGTCTCGAGCGGCACGCGCGGCGCGTACGGCACCACGGCGGCGAACGCCGGCGTCAGCCGCACGATGCGCTCCTCGGCGCCGATCTCCTGCCGCAGCATGTCGCAGTAGACGCAGCGCCGCTTGTACTGGTAGTACTCGCGGGCCTCGCGCAGCTCGCGCCGCGTCTCGTAGAAGACGATCGGGATCGCGGTGACCCGCGAGTAGGGATGGTGCGCCGGCACCCCCGGCTTCCTGTGCCGGCGCGAGATCAGGATGTCGCGGATCTGGCCGTCGCGCTTGAGGTCGAGGAGCCGATCGCGATACATCCAGAGCACCGACTCGATCGTCTCCACGTCCATCGTCGCCGGCGTGTCGTCGTGGCGGGGGGACTCGACGATCAGCTCGCTCGCGCCGCGCGGGGTGATCGTGTCGAACATGCCCACGCCCTCGCGCACCAGCTCCCACTCGGTCCGGAAATACGCGTCAGACTCGGGCACGACGCGCACCGTCCAGTCGGGTCCGTCGGCCGGCGAGTTCTCCTTGCGGTACGCGGCGATCTCGGGGCCCGACAGATGCTCGGCGCCGGGACAGTACGGGCACGGCGCCGGCGCGGGCGGCTCGCCCTTGGGGCGGATCAGCACCCAGTCGCCACGAGTCGGATCCTTCCTCAGCTCCTCCATCATGCCTGGATCACTCCGCCACCATAGGAAACGACGGCGGGTGAGTCAAGAAGACGATGCGGGCCCTGTTCAGATTGAACGGCCGGGTCACTGGCCGATGAGGGCGCCCTCGTCCTCGCCGTTCTCCCGCTTGAGCTTGCGCCAGAGGGTGACGACGGAGACCCCCAGCACCTCCGCCGCCCTCGTACGATTGCCGCCGAAGGCGTCGAGGATCTCGCGGATGTACTCGGCCTCGACCTCCTTGAGCGTCCGGAAGGTCCTGCCCGGCGCCGCCGGCTCGCCGCCCGGCCGCAGGTACGCCGGCAGGTGGCCCAGGCGGATCGGCCTGCCCGGCTCGGCGAAGATGACCGCGCGCTCCACCGCGTTGCGCAGCTCGCGCACGTTGCCGGGCCACGCGTAGCGCGCGAAGGCCTCGAGGACGTCGGGCGAGAAGTCCGCCACCGGCTTCTTCTGCTCGCGCGCGTAGGTCGCCAGGAAGTGGCGCGCGAGGGGGACGACGTCCTCGGGGCGCTCGCCGAGGGCCGGCACGACGAGCTGGACGACGTTCAGGCGCCAGTAGAGGTCGTCCCGGAAGCGCCCGGCCTTCGTCTCCGCCTCGAGATCCTTGTTGCTCGCCGCGATGATCCGGACGTCGACGTCGACGGCCTCCTCGGACCCGACGCGCTTGACCCGCCCCTCCTCGAGCGCGCGGAGGATCTTCGACTGCATCTCGATCGGCATCTCGCCGATCTCGTCGAGGAAGAGCGTGCTGGCGTCGGCGAGCTCGAAGCTCCCGCGGCGGCTGTAGACGGCGCCGGTGAAGGCGCCGCGCCGGTGGCCGAACAGCTCCGACTCGATCAGGCTCGCGGGGATGGCGGAGCAGTTGACCGTGACGAAGGGCCGGTCGCGCCGCGGGCTCGAGGCGTGGATGAAGCGCGCCAGGACCTCCTTGCCCGTGCCGCTCCTCCCCATGATCAGCACGCTCGAGTCCGTCGAGGCCACCTTCTCGGCGGTCTCGAAGAGGTCCCGCATCGCCCGGCTCTCGCCGATCACGACGCCGTCCGCGGCCCCCTGCTGGGACCTGAGGTAGCGGTTCTCCTCGAGGAGCCGCTTCTGCTCGATGGCCTTCGCCACCACGTGGCGGAGCTGTCCCGGGTTGAAGGGCTTGGCGAGGTAGTCGACGGCACCGGCCTTGATGGACGTCACCGCCGACTCGATCGACGCGTACCCGGTCATCATGATCACCGCGATCTCGGGATAGAGCTCCCGGATCCGCGCGAGCACGTCCAGGCCGTCCGCCTCGTGCAGCCGGACGTCGCAGATCACGACGTCCGGCACGGTCCGCTCGAGGCGCGCCCAGGCCTCGTCGGGGTCCGCCGCGACGTCGACCGCGTAGCCCACGCGCTCGAGCGCCCGCCGGACGGCGTCCGTGATGTTCGCCTCGTCGTCGACGACGAGGACCCGCCCGGGCCTCGGCTGGCTCACTGCCCGGCCTCCTGGACTGGCACGAGGACCCGCACGAGCGTGCCCGTCCTGCCGTCCGGCCCCGCGTCGTCCCGCGTCCAGCTCTCGACCTCGATACGCCCCCCGTGCTCGCTCACGATGCCGTGGCTGATGGACAAGCCAAGGCCGGTTCCGTCGGGCTTCGTCGTGAAGAAGGGATCGAAGATCCGCGACCGGTGCGCGACCGGAATGCCTGGCCCCTCGTCCGCGACCTCGAAGCGGACCCACTCGCCGTCATCGCACGCCCGGAGCCGGATGCGGCCTCCGGGACGCGCCGCCTGGGCGGCATTGACCAGGAGGTTGACCAGCACCTGCACCATGCGCGTCGGGTCGCACGGCACCTTCGGCAGGTCGCGCGCGAGATCGCGCTCGACGGTGACCGCCCGCCGGTCGAGCTCGTGGGCCGTGGACGCGAGCGCCTGCCCGACCAGCGTCTCCACCGTGGTCGGCGCGCGCTCGACCTGGCGCACGTGCGCGAACGTCTTCAGGTCTTCGACGATCCGCCGGCACCGTGCGGCGTCGGCGTCCACCTTCCGCAGCGCTCCGTGGAGCTGCGACCCCTCGTCCGCCTCCTCGAGCATGAGGTTGGTGTTCAACACGATGCTGGTGAGGGGGTTGTTCAGCTCGTGGGCGACCCCCGCCGCGAGCAGGCCGAGCGACGCCAGCTTCTCGGACTGCACGAGTGCGTGCTCCTTCTGCCTGAGCTCCTCCGTCCGCCTGCGCACCCGCTCCTCGAGCGTCCGGTTGTGCTCCTCCAGCTCCGCGCGGCGCTCCCGGACCTCACGGACCATCGCGTTGAAGGCCGAGGCGAGCTCGCCGATCTCTCCCGCGGGCGGCGTGCGCACCTGGTAGCTCCAGTCCCCCGCCATGACGCGCCGGATGCCCCGGAGCAGCCCGTGCAGGGGGCGCGCGATCCGCCGCGCGATGAGCATGGCGGCGCCCGCCCCGGCGAGCACGATCGCGACGCCCAGCCCGGCCGTCAGGAGCCTGGCGCGGCGGCGAACCCACGCGACCTCCCGCGCCAGCTGGTCGCCGCGCGCGTGGATGGCCTGCAGCATGGGCTCCGTCACGCTCCGGACGGCGTCCACGCTCCTGCGCACGGCTTCCACGCGCGCGGCGCCTCCGCCGGCGCCTTCCTCGAAGACCAGCCGTCCGTCCCGCTTGATCCGCTCGATCGCCGGCGCGAGGCCCGCGGCCATACGCCCCGGGGCCTGGCTCGCGCTGTGGCAGGCCGTGGCGCCGCACG
>MGBU01000105.1 GCA_001790205.1 Candidatus Rokubacteria bacterium GWA2_73_35
CGTCAGTTCGCGTACTTACACGTCGTGCCCCTGCCCAATAAGGGAAACATGGGCTAGTGTTCCGTCGACGAAATCATGTCAACGGTCCCCGCGCGACGGGCCGCCGGGCGCGTGCGGGAAGGGTCGACAGGACCACGCGGCACGCGTCCGCTGCCCCGTTGCGGCTTCACTCCGTCCGGGCGCGGGCGGCCCGCCGCCCACGCGGCGGGAACGGATTCCCGTCGACCTCTCCCGCACGCGCCCGGCGGCCCGGACTCCGCGTTCGACAGGGCTTGACATGACTTCGAGAACGGCACACTAGCCCGCATTGTTCCGAACGGTCGGATGAGCTGTCTCTGGACTGATACAGCGGTGAACGACTCCAGCCGTGGTAACTTCGAGGCGAGGTCACCGGATGGGCACGTTCTTCGCCGAGGTCCAGCTTGCAGCTCCGGCTCGCGCCGGTCGGCGTGAGACCGTCAAGCTGCTGGTCGACAGCGGCTCGATGTATACGTGGGTGTCCGCGACCGTGCTGCGCGATCTCGGCGTCCAGCCCACGGAGCGGCGCCGCGTCGTCACCATCGAGGGACGAACGACCGAACGTGGAGCGGCCGAGATCCTGATCACGCTCGAAGGCCGGACGCTCCACACGCTCTGCCTGTTCGGCGAGCCCGGCGACCTCGAGGTGCTGGGCGCCTACGCGCTCGAAGGGTTCGGGCTGGCGATCGACCCGATTCAACGGCGTCTGATTCCCGCCATCCTCTACGGCGCGGCCAGCTCCTGATTACGCCGACCTCGCCCGGCCCCTCCTGACCGGCTTCCTGCGGCGCACGGTGTGAGTCACGGCCCCGGAAGCGCGCGCGCGAGCGGCGCGCGCAGCCGGTGCGGCGTCACCCGCCGGAGCACCAACTCGTCGGCGCCGACGAACGTCGCCAGCGACCCGAGCGCCGCGGCCAGCCCCGAGAGCGCCTCGTCCCGATCGGCGCGCCCGCCCGCGACGCGCTCGTCCCCGTCCGTCGGCGCCGTCGCCTCGGCGAACCCCGGCTCGAAGTGCACGTGGCGGACCTCCAGCCGGCGCTCCGCGCGGTGGGCCTTGGCGTCCACGCGGCCGATGAGCCGGCCGTCGTGCAGGATCGGCAGCGTGTAGTAGCCGTGCACGCGCTCGGCGCCCGGGGTGTAGACCTCGATGCGGTAGTCGAAGCCGAAGAGCCGCCTCACGCGCTCGCGGTGCCAGAGCAGGGAGTCGAAGGGCGAGAGGAGCGTCGTGCCGCGCGCGGCCGCCGGCGCCCGCCGCGCGCGGGCCAGGGCGGGCAGGTCGCGGGTCAGCACGAGCCAGCGGCCCGACCCGCCCTCGACGGCGATCTCCGTCACCTCGCCGCGTGCGAGCATGGCGCGCAGCGCGGCCCGGCGCGTGCCCGGCCGGAAGCGCGGGAACGTCAGGTAGCCGGCCAGGTCGCGCTCGGTCGCGGCACCCATCGCGTGCAGCGACCGCTCGAGGTGCCAGCGCGCGAACGCGTCCGCCGAGACCGCGGGAGCGTCGAGCGCGGCCGGAAGCGCGCGCTCCAGGAGGTCGTAGCGCTTGTGAAAGTGCTGGCGCGAGTGGATCGTGAGCGCGCCCGTCATCCAGAGATAGTGGAGCGCGTGCTGGACGGGCCTCCACGACCACCAGCCGCTCCCGCCGCCCGGGCGCCGTCCGTCGAAGTCGGCGCCGCCCATCGGCCCGTTGGCCGCGACGGCGGCCCTGACCCGGCCGAGCACTCTCGGGTTCCGGCGGAGCCAGGCGGACCAGCCCGTGTGGCGGAGGCGATAGTCGAGCATGGCGCGGCGCCACCACGGCAGCGTCGTCGTCGGCACCAGGCAGGCGGCGTGCGCCCAGTACTCGAACAGGAGCCGGCGCCGGTAGACGGCGCGATCGAGCCACGCGCGGTCGTAGGGCCCGAAGCGGCTCCAGAGCGTGAGGTAGTGGGCGCGGTCGAGGACGTTGATGGAGTCCATCTGGAGCCCGCCCACGTCCTCGACGAAGCGGCCGAGCCGCTTCGTGGTCAGCCGGACCGCGCGCGGCCGGGCGAGGTGCTGGCGCTCGAGGAAGAGCGCGGCGACCGCGCCCAGCGGGACGGCCCGGCGCGCCCTCCCCACCGGGCCTACCCGTTCAGGTAGGGCAGCGGCAGCCCGGGACGCGGCCACTCGAACGCCACGAGCGTGCCGCCCATCGAGAGCGTCGCGTACGCGGTGCGCAGCTCGCGTCCGCCGAAGCAGACGTTCGTGACCATCGTGTCGGGCAGCACGTACTGGTCGACGCGGCTGCCGTCCGGCCAGATGTCGCTCACGGCGCCCGTGATCAGCGTCGCCGCGCAGACGTGGCCCTCGGCGTCGACCGCCAGCGAGTCGAACATCTGGTAGCCGCCGAGCCCGGCGACGAGCGTGCCCTTTTCGCCCCGGTACGGCCCGCTCGCCGACGCGATCCGGCCGGGCGCCGAGAGCCGGAAGGACCAGCAGCGCGCCGTCAGCGACTCGACGACGTAGAGCGTGCTCCCGTCCGGCGAGAGCCCGATCCCGTTCGGGCGGTCCAGCGGGAAGATCGCCTCCCGGATCATCGACCCGTCGGCCTGCGCGTAGTAGACCGCCCCGCGGTCCGTGTCGCGCTCGCGCGTCTGGCCGAGGTCGGTGAACCAGAACCCGCCGGCCCGGTCGAACACAAGGTCGTTCGGCCCGCGGAGCCGCCGGCCGTCGCAGCGATCGTAGAGTGTGTCGAACCTGCCGGTCTCGGGATCGACGACCTGGATGCTGCCGCCAGCGTAGTCGTCGGCCTGGAGGACCGGGAACAGCTTGCCCGGCCGCTCGACGAACCTGAGGCCGCCGTTGTTGGTCACGTAGATCCTGCCACCCGGGCCCGGCGCCGCGCCGTTCGGGCCGCCGCCGAGCCGCGCCACCACGTGGACCGTCCCGTCGGGCCTGACGCGCGAGAGCGTGCGGCGCTCCATCTCGACCAGGATGACGGAGCCGTCAGGCATCGCCATGGGCCCCTCGGGAAAGCGCAGCCCCGCCGCGATCTGCGTGTACGCGGGCGTGACCGTCGTCATCGCGGGCCGAGCCGTCACGTGGTGCGTCGCATCTCCTGGTGGGCGTCCCTCATACCAGCAGCGCCAGCGGCTCCTCGATCAGCTCGGCGAGCGCGCCGAGGAACCGGGCGCCGCGGGCGCCGTCGAGGACCCGGTGGTCACAGGAAAGGGTCAGCACCATCGTGGGCCGGACGGCGGGCTGGCCGTTGACGGCGACGACGCGGTCGGCGATGCGGCCGACGGCGAGGATGGCGGCCTGCGGCGGATTCACGATCGCGTTGAAGGCGTCCACGCCGTACATGCCGAGGTTGCTGAGCGTGAAGCCACCGCCCTGGATGTCGGCGGGCCGGAGCTTGCCGGCCTGGGCGCGGCTCACGAGGTCCTCGCGGCGCGCCGCCAGCTCGGCGAGGCCCAGCGTGTCGGCGCGGTGGAGGACGGGGACGACGAGGCCGTCGTCGATCGCGACGGCCAGGCCGATGCTGACCTCGGCGTTCCCGACGATCGCGCCGTCCTTCCACGAGGCGTTCGCGCCCGGGTGCTGGGCGAGGGTCGCCGCGACGAGCTTGACCAGCAGATCGGTGTAGGTGATCCGGGCGCCGGTCTGCGTGCGCGCCCGCTCGAGCCAGGAGACCAGGCGGCTCACGTTGACCTCGCGGACGAGATAGAAGTGGGGCGCGGTGGTCCAGCTCGCCGTCATGCGCTCGACCATGATGCGCCAGACCGTGCCGACGCTCGGTGCCGCGGGCGAGGCTGCGCCCGGCACGGTGGCGCGCGCCGCCGCGGGGAGATCGGCCGCGAGGACGGCGCCGCCAGGGCCCGAGCCGCGGAGCGTCGCGACCTCCACGCCGCGCTCGGCGGCCAGGCGCCGCGCCTTCGGCGACGCGGCGGCGACGCGCGGGGCGTCGGCGGCGGCGCGCGGCGCCGGCGCGGCCGGGGCCGCGTCCGCCTCCCCGGCGGCGAAGATCAGCGCGATCGTCCGGCCGACCGGCACCGTGTCGCCCGCCCGCGCCGTCACGTCGCGCAGGACGCCGGAGGCCGGAGCCTCGATCTCGACGGTGGCCTTGTCGGTCTCGATCTCGACGATCGGCTCGCCCTTCGTCACCGCGTCGCCGGGGGCCTTGAGCCAGTGCAGGACCTTGCCGTTCTCCTGCGCCAGCTCGAGCGCGGGCATGATGACGTTGGTGGGCATCAGGGACACCCGCGGTACAATGACGCCGTGGCTGACGATTCTCCGGACTCGCCGGCGATACGGTTGCGGACGGCCTTCGACCTCTGCGAGCTGGGTGAGTCGATGCGTCGCGCGCAACTCCGGCGTGAACATCCCGGAGCCACCGACGAGGAGGTCGAAGCCCTGCTGGTCACCTGGCTCGAGACGCGCCCGGGCGCCGAGCAGGGCGACGGCTGGGGCCGCGCCATCTCCTGGCCGCCGTCACGCCCCTGAGCCGCGCCGAAGCCGCGCTTCGTCGCATCGTCACCGACCTCCAGGACCTCGGCCGTCGCTTCGCGCTGGTCGGGGGCCTCGCGGTGTCGGCCCGTACCGAGCCTCGGCTCACGCGCGACGCCGATCTCGCCGTGCTCGTCGCCGACGATCGCGACGCCGAGGCGCTCGTTCACGCGCTCCATGGGCACGACTGGCGAGTCGTCACGGCGATCGAACAGGACGTCGCCGGGCGCCTGGCGACCGTCCGGCTCGCGTCCGCCGGTGCGGATGTCCGCGGGGCGGTTGTCGACCTGCTTTTCGCCTCGTCCGGGATCGAACCCGAGATCGTGGCCGCGGCGGAGCCGATCGAGGCCGTCCCGGGCTTCGGGGTGCCGGTCGCTCGGCTCGGCCATCTGATTGCCCTGAAGGTGCTCGCGCGAGATGACCGCACGCGCCCCCAGGACCGGGTGGACCTCGCCGCCCTCCTGGCCCGGGCCGATGCCGCGACATTGGCCGAGGTCCGGGACTCGCTGGCGCTCGTCACGCGGCGCGGGTTCCACCGTGGGCGCGACCTGCTCGGCGCGCTGGACGCGGCCGTGAACGAGTTCCGCGGCTGACGACGACCACTCTCAGACCTTCCCGCAGAGCGCGCGCGCGGCCTCGAAGACCGCGCTCGAAGACGGCACGGTGAGGTCCTCGAGCACCGGCGAGAAGGGCACGGGCACGTCCATGGCGCCGATGCGCTTGACGGGCGCGTCCAGGTGATAGAAGGCGCCCTCGGCGATCACCGAGGCGATCTCGGCGGTGACGCCGTAGCGCTCGTAGCCCTCGTCGACGACGATGGCGCGCGAGGTCTTCTTCGCCGAGTCGATCAGCGCCTGCTTGTCGAGGGGCCAGGTGGTGCGCGGGTCGATCACCTCGGCGCTGATGCCGATCTCCTCGAGCAGCTTCGCGGCGCCGAGGGCGACGGCGACCATGCTGCTGGTGGCGACGAGCGTGATGTCCCGGCCCGCGCGCTTCACCTCCGCCACGCCGAAGGGGATCGTGTAGTCGCCCTCGGGCACCGGGCCCTTGACCCGGTACATCATCTTGTCCTCGAAGATCACGACCGGGCTGTCGTCGCGGATCGCGGTCTTCATGAGCCCCTTGGCCTCGTACGGGCCGGAGGGCAGGGCGACCTTGAGGCCCGGGATGTGGCTCACCCACGCGTGGAGCGACTGCGAGTGCTGGGCGGCCGAGCGACGCGTCGCGCCGAGCGTGGTGCGGAAGACGATCGGCACCTTGATCTTGCCGCCCGACATGTAGTGGACCTTCGCGGCCTGGTTGACCATCTGGTCCATCGTGAGCGTGATGAAGTCGCCGAACATCACGTCCACGACCGGCCGCATGCCGGTCATCGCCGCGCCGACGCCGATGCCGGCATAGCCGGGCTCGGAGATCGGCGTGTCGATGACGCGCTCCGTCCCGAACTCCTGGACGAGCCCGGTCAGCGTCTTGAACGGGTGGCCGGCCTCCGCGACGTCCTCGCCGATCAGGAACACGCGCGGGTCGCGCCGCATCTCCTCCGCGAGCGCCTCGCGGACCGCCTCGCCGTACGTCAGCTCGCGCACGCTCATGCCCTTCTCCCCCCGGGGGCCCCGGCCTCACGCGAGAGTGCGGCAGCCCGCGCGCAGAGTCAAGCGGGGGGGGGCGGTGACGCCTACGCGAAGATCTCGGTGAGGCTCAGCGTGACGTCGGGGAACGCCTGCGGGGCGACCGTCGCGGCGCCGGTGACGCGGCTGACGTCGCGATAGCCGCCGGCCTCCGGCGCGCGGTGGACTTCGACGCTCTCCGCGGCACAGTCGACCACCCAGTACTCCGGGATCCCGCCTTCGGCGTAGAGCCGGAGCTTGGTCGAGCGGTCGTAGGCGAGCGAGCTCTCCGCCACCTCGATCAGAAGGAGCACGTCTTCCGCGTGGGCCTCGCGCTCCTTGTAGGGCACCGGACGGCGACGGATGACCGCGAGATCAGGCTCGGGCTCGGTGTCGTCGGCGAGGACGACGGGACCTTGGACCGCCACGATGGCGCGACCGGCCAGGCGCACGACCAGGAGCTGGGTGAAGTTGTTGACGAATGCGGAATGCCGTCGGCCGATGGGCGACATTTCGACGATCTCGCCCCGGATCAGCTCGACCCGATCGGTCGACTTGAGGATCCCCACCTCGCCCATCCGGTGGTACTCCTCGCGGGTGAAGAGCCTTCGCGCCGGCGCCACCTCGACTGCCATCCCTGTTCTCCTCGCCCGTCCTCGGCTCGCCTCATTGACGAGCGTATAACCGATCCCGACCCTCGGCGGGAAGTCTTTAAGAGGATACACCGGGACAGCGGCTCGCTCGTCTCCGAGGAGCTTCTTGCGCTGCGTCCGCGCCGGTTCCTACCGGCCGCCGAGCGCCGCGTACGCCTGGGCGGCGGCGTCGCGGATCGAGGGCTGCTCGCCGGGCGACTGCATCACGAGCTGGAGCGCGGCGAGAGCCTGACGGTCGCCCCGTGCCGTCAAGAACCGGATCGCCTGGAGCCGGTACGCCGGCTCGACGGGCGCGGTCACGACCTGGCGCATGAAGGGCAGCGCGCGCGCGTCGTCCAGGGACGCGAGCGCGCGGAAGGCGACGTCGCGCCCGCGCCCGTCGGCGGTGGACTCCTCGAAGATCTGCGCGAGCCCGCTGACTCCCAGCGGCCGGCCCGACTGGGCCAGGCCATACGCGGCGCTCAGGCGCACGAAGCGGTCCTCCTCGGGGTTCAGCACCATCCGCTCCATGACCGGCAGCGACTCGGGCGTCTGCAGGCGCCGGAGCCCGTAGGCCGCGGCGCGCCGCAGCAGCACGTCGTCGTCCTTCTCGATGATGTCCCGGAGCAGCGGCAGGGACTGGGGGACCTGGAGGCTCCCGAGCAGGCGCGCGGCCGTGCGCCGCTCGTCGCTGTCGTTGCCGGCCGCCAGGACCTGCATCAGCGCCTGCCCGGCGACGTCGCCCATGCCCCGCAGCTCCTCCACCAGCTCGCGCGCCTGGCGCCAGCGCCCGCGCCCGTCCTGCGCGTTGATCGCCTCGAGGTAGCGGTAGAAGCGGTCGAGCGCCTGCGCGACGGTCGGCGCCGGCGCGTCGGCGGCGCGCGACCCGGGTCGCGATGCCGCGCCCTCGGCCTCGGTTCCGGCCCGCGGCCGAGCCGCGGCCCTCTCCTGCGCGAGGCGGTCGAGCACCGCGCGCTCGGTCAGGGCCGTCGCCGCCGCGATGCCGTCCGACGGCCGCGTGGCCGTCGGGGACGGGGCGCCGTGCGGCACCTCCGCGGCCGCGGTCGCTCCTGGCTCGCGCGGACCCGCGACGCTCTCCCGAGCGCGCAGCCGGGCCTGGAGCGTCGCGACCTGCTGCTGGAGGCGGCTCACGATCTCGCGGAGCCGGTCGAGCTCCCGCACCGCGGACGAGGGCTTGCCGACGAGCACGCCCGCCGTCAGGCCGAGGGCGAACGCGACGACGAGGGCCAGGGGCCAGCGAAGGCGTCGCATGTCAGTCCTCCTCACGCATAGACGTCCTCGTCCACCTCGCCCGGCTCGGGGTAGGGGGCGGCCAGCGCGTACTGCACGCCCGTGTCGATCTCCGCCTTCACGTCGGCCTGGATGCGCTCGAAGACGGCGGCGTCGGCGAGCCCCTGCGTCGTCAACCGCGAGGCCAGGGTCAAGAGCGGGTCGTGCTTCGTCATCCACTCGCGCTCTTCCTCGCGCGTCCGGTACTCGCGGTTGACGTCGCCGACGTGGTGACCGTAGTAGCGGTAGGTCTTGCACTCGACGAACGCCGGCCCCTCGCCGCGGCGCGCGCGCTCGACCAGCCGCTTCGTCGTCGCGTGGACGAGCTGGACGTCCTGGCCGTCCACGCTCTCAGCGTGGATGCCGAAGGCGCGGGCGCGCGCGAGGATCTCGCCCGCGACGGTGTCGCCGCAGGGCGTGTACTCGCCGTACAGGTTGTTCTCGCACACGTAGATCACGGGCAGCGTCCAGAGCGCCGCCATGTTCATCGCCTCGTAGAGGAGGCCCTGGCCGAGCGCGCCGTCGCCGAAGAAGCAGACGGCCACCTGGCCGCTGCGCCGCATCTTGGCCGAGAGCGCGGCGCCCGTGGCGATGCCGGTCGAGCCGCCGACGATCGCGTTGGCGCCGAGGTTACCCGTCTCGGGGTCGGCGATGTGCATCGAGCCGCCCTTGCCGCGGCAGTAGCCCGGCGCCTTGCCGAGCAGCTCGGCGAACATCCGGTTGACCGAGGCCCCCTTGGCCAGGCAGTGGCCGTGGCCCCGGTGCGTGCTCGTGATCAGGTCGTCGCGCTTCAGGGCCTCGCAGACGCCGACGGCCACGGCCTCCTCGCCCGCGTAGAGGTGGGCCAAGCCCGGCATCTTCGCGCTCTTGTACAGCTCGTTCACCTGCTCCTCGAAGGCGCGGATCTTCGCCATCTGGCGGTACATGTGCAGGTGCTGCTCCAGCTCCAGCCGCGGCTCGCTCGCCTGCCTGGTCATCGCCGCTCCCTCGCTTTCGCCACTCGCCAGAAGGTACATCGTGGAGGCTCCCCGGGCAACGGCTCGCCGTTCCGCCTCCTTCTCTCCGCGACCGGCATTGACGGTCGCGGAGACAGTGCCCAAATGCGGCGCAAGTGAACCAAGAACTTGCACCAATCGCCTGATTTCGTGGGACATGCGTGTGATGAGACCCTCGGCGGGTAGGGCGCATGCCGTGGAAGAACGGACCCGCCAAGAGGAGGACCAACCGTATGCGCAAGCCTGGCGTTCGATCTCTTGTTGTGGCCGGTATTGTGGTGGTGCTGTTCACGGGAAGCGCTGCCGGGGACGACCGGAACAACCTGCTGCGTGGGGACTATGCCTTCAGCGGCGAGGCCACGTGCCTGGGGTCGAGGAACCTATCGGAATCGGCACCCGGAGGTTTCGACGAGGATCTCACGCCCGTCACCCCGCCATTCCCGTTCGTGCTCTCCTACAGCATCCAGGGGGTTCGGACCTTCAATGGTGACGGGACCGGAAAGGTCGTCGGGCGCACCGTCAGCTTCAGTCACCCCTACGCGCTCCCGAGCGATCCGCCCTACTTCAACCCGGGCGGAGCCAGCTCGTCCGACATCGAAGCGGACTTCACCTACCAGGTCGCGCCTGACCGGACGCTCACGATCGAGCAACCACTGTCCCTCGGGACGGTCCTCACCGGAACCCGTGCGGGCCAAACCTTTAGGCTCGAGAACGTTCGGTTCATCGGACTGATGCGGAGAGACGGCAAGACTCTCACGATCGCGTCCGGCGAGCCGACAGTCGAGACACACACCTTCTTCGCTGCAGACAACCCGGTTTTCGTCCGGGCCCAGATCTGCCATCGAGCGCGGATGCTCTTCAAGCTGCGCTGATCACAGACGCCATCGAGGATCGGCGCGGCGAGGGGGCCGTGCCCGTGACGCGAATCACCCTGGGCCCTGAGGGGGGGATCCGGTCAGGGAGCTGCGCCGGGATCTTCCACGGAGGCGTCCCCGTCAGGATCTTATGGGCCAGCTTATGGGTCAGCCGCGCAGCCTGGGCGGGGTACATGGTGGGGATGTTGTTGGACGTGGCCACCTCGAGACTCCGCCCTGGGATGTTGAGATCCGTCCCGGACCGGACAATGAGGATTCCGTCGTGGCCGCCGCCGACCTGGAGCGGTTCCGTCATCGAGCGCTCGAGCACTGTCACCCCGAGGCGGGTTGCGGTGCTCCTACAGTAGGTCACCAGCACGCGACGGAGAGAGGGCACGACTCCGCTCGCAGACATCCGAAACGCACACGCGGAGATCCGGTTTCTGCTGGACGAGCTCCGTCGATGTAGCCCAGCTCGGCGAGGCCGTCACGCGCCGGTCACCCGGCGATCCCTCGAGGCCAAGCACACGGAGGCTGGGGCCGTTCGCGGTCTAGGGGGGGCAGCCCGCGGGCGGCGTGCCGCGCGGCTTCGCCGGCACGAGCGTGCACGCGAACGTCGCGGGCTGCTTCCGGTACTCGTCGAGGAGCGCCTGAAGCCGGGCCAGCGTCCGCTCGCGCTTCGCCAGGCCGATCCCGTAGATGGCGAGGTCGTTGACCAGCCGCGTGTAGAACGCGTGCGGGGCGTCGCCGCCGTCGCGCATGCAGGGGGCGGGCTTCAGGGCGTGGCGCAGCTGGGGGCCGAACGCGGCGACGAACTCCGCGAGCACGGGCTCGCCGGCGAGATCGCGGGGCACTTCGGGGAAGTGCGCGATGAGCTCGGCCACGCTCATCGGCCCCTGGGCCGACCGCCTGCCGGCATCGAGATCGTGGCCGAGCCGGATCTGCACGGCGCCATTATAGCCGACGCACCGGACCCCGGCCTCCTTCGCGTCCGGCTCCTACGGGAGCAGATCCGCCACGGCGATCCGGCTCGACGTGAAGGCCAGGGGAGTGACGAGCGCCGGTGGGGCCAGCGCGGTGACGGACCGGTACCGCCAGCCGTAGGGCGCCGACGGGTCCGGCTCCGGGTCGCGGTGGACTTCGAGGAGGCGATCGACGAGGTTCACGATCCAGTAGTCCCGGATCCCTGCCCGCGCGTAGAGGCTGCTCTTCTGCTGGCGGTCGAAGACCAGGCTCGATTCCGCCACCTCGACGGCGAGCGCGGGCCGCGCCGGGTGCGCCTCGCGATAGTCGGTCGGACGACCGGGCACCACGGCCAGGTCGGGCTCGGGCTCGGACTCGTCGTCGAGCGACACGGGCGCCTGAACTCTCACGATCCAGCCTGGCGGCAGGACCGCTCTCAGCGCGTAGTCGGCGGCGCTGATGGCGGAGGCGTGATACGGGTATTGCGGCTCGGCGACGACGAGCTGGCCGCCGATGAGCTCGATCGGCTCGCCGTGGAACACTCCCAGCGCGACGAGTCGCTCGTACTCGGTCCGCTTCCAGCGCCTGAGCGTGAGCGGGGCCTGTGCCATGGGCCCTACGCTAGCGGGACGGGGCAGGTCCGTCAACGTCGTCGGAGCGATACACGCGGGATCCCTACTCGCGCCGGATGCCTCTCGCGTAGGAGACGATGCCGTCCACGCGCGCCTTCATCATCTCCTCTCCGATGCAGAAGAGGAGCTCGGCCTGCCTCGCGCTCAGTTCGTGCAGGCTGCTGAGCGTCGGCGCTTCCCGCACCTCTTGCGCGGAGCCGCAGGCAGCGTATCGGTCCGGGGGAGCGCTGGCGGCGTCGTTGAGGTTGATGTGGAAGGCCTTCGCCTCTCCGAGCAGCTTGACGGTCTCTCGGCTCTTCGGCGTGGCCTGAGGGTCGCGCGTCTCCGTGGCCGCCCTGTACTGTCCCGCGAGCACGTAACTGAGGAGGCGGGTCCGCGCCTCGTCGAGGAGGGTCGTGTAGCCCCGGAGGAAGCCCTCGCCGAGCCAGATCTTCTGCGGGCCCGTCTTCTCCGCGAGCGGCAGTGTCGCGTTCGAGATCACGACGATCCGGGGGACGGTCCAGCGTATGGGTGTCCCGGCGAAGTAGGTCTCCAGGCCCACGTACCCGAGGTTGTCGCGCGCGGCGCCGTCCAGGTTGTGTCGGCCCCCGATCAGGACGGAGCCGGCGATGATCGGCAGCGCCCCGCTGGCGGCGACCGCCCGCGCCACCGGGATCTTCGCGTCGGGCAAGGGGTCGAGGACCGAGCAATATTGACTCCTGCATAAATAATGCAATAATGAGGGGTGCGGTAAAAGTGGAGGGCACCCATCATGCGTCCTCTTGGATCGGCGA
>MGBU01000106.1 GCA_001790205.1 Candidatus Rokubacteria bacterium GWA2_73_35
CTCCCCGCACGTGGCCCGGGGCGCTGGCGAATTCGGCGCGGGGGGTCCCGGGACGGCTACTCGGCGCGGCGCCTGAGCGCCTCGGCGACCGCCTGGGCGCGGCTCACGACCCCGAGCTTTCCGAAGACGTGCTCGAGGTGCGTCTGCACCGTGCGCGCGCTGATGCCGAGGATGAGCCCGATCTCCTGGTTGGTCTTCCCCTCGCCCACCCAGTGCAGCACCTCGCCCTCACGCGGCGAGAGCGCGGGCGGCGCCCCGCCGGCCGCCGCGCGCTCGTCGAGCACGAGCAGCACGTCGGCGCCGAGGCGCGCCGCGCGCACGCGGAGCGCGCCGCCGCCGGGCCCGGCGAACGTGGCGGCGGTCGGGCGCGGCGCGAGCAGCGGGCGGAGCGCGTCGGGCAGCACGGCGCCGCCGGCCGGCCCGCGGCGCGCGGCCGGACCGAAGTAGCGCGCGCAGAGCGCCTGCGCGCGCGCGTTCCGGTACAGCACGCGCCCCGCCGGCGTGACGAGCAGCGCGCCCTCGGCGATCCGGTCGCAGACCGCCTCGAAGCGCCCGGCCGCGGCGGCCAGGTGGCGCATCGCCTCGGCGTTGGCGTACGCCAGGCGCACGTGCGGCGCCGCCAGCGCGAGCGTGTCGCGCTCGGCGTCGGAGAAGTCGCGCCCGGCGTCGAGTCGGATCATCTTGAGCACGCCGGTGACGCGCGGGTTCTCGCCGAGGCACGTCGTCATCACGTGGCGGATCCGGTGCGGACGCAGCACCTCGCTCCAGATCGCCGAGCGGTGGAGCACGGGCGCGGGGACGACCTCGGACAGGCGCACGGCGCCCGCGTGGCGCGGGCGCAGGTGCGCGGTGCGCGCGCGGTCCTCGGCGGCGTGGCGCGCGTAGCCGTCCGCGAAGGCCGGAGGCACGCCCGCGAGCGTGACGCGGCCCGACGGGCGGTCGGTGAGGGCGGGGACCAGGAGGTCGCACGGCGCCAGGCGGCGCGCGTAGCGGTCCACGGTGCTCAGCACCTCCGACGGCTCCTGGAGCCGGTAGAGGTCCAGCAGGAACTCCGAGACGAGCCCGAGCGCCTGCCCCGTCATCGTCCTGTCTCCGTGCGCCGAGTCTAGCACCGGCCGCCGGCCCCGGGCCCGCCGCGGCCGGCCATCCGCCGGATGGCGGATAGGAGGCGCGCCCGGGCGTCGCTACGCTCGTGCACGACACGAGACGCGGCCAGGCGCCGCGGCAAGGAGGACGTCATGGGCAAGGTCGAGATGGAGAAGATCCTGAGATGCGCCGAGGTGTCCGGCAGTGCCTGCGCCTTCGTCGCCCGCGGGAAGACGCTGGACGAGATCCTCCAGCAGGCGGGCAAGCACGCGACCGAGGTCCACAAGCTCCAGGTGACGCCGGAGCTCGTGGAGGCGGTGAAGAAGGCCGTCAAGGAGGCCTGAGCGCGATGGCCAGGATGCTGGACGGGATGGAGCGCCTGCTCCGCGGCGAGGCGGCCCCGCCGCCCGTCGCGACGCTCCTCGGGCTCCGCCTCGCGTCCTTCGCCGCCGGCGAGGCGGTCGTGGAGCTGCCGGTGCAGCCGGGTCACACCAACCCGATGGGCTCCGTCCAGGGCGGCATCCTGGCCGCGATCGCGGACGGCGCGATGGGCTGGGCGTACATGACGACGCTCGGCGAGGGCGAGAGCTACACGACGCTCGAGATGAAGATCAACTTCCTCCGGGCGGTGCGCGCGGGCACGCTCGCGGCCCGGGCGCGCGTGCGCAAGGCGGGACGCTCGGTCGGCCTGATCGAGTGCGACGTGGTGGACGAGCGCGGCGAGGTCGTCGCGTACGCCGTCAGCACGTGCCTGAAGCTCGCCGCCGGCGGCACCGCAGCCGGCTAGGAGCCCGTCGGGCCCCCCACCGGACTAGGCCCGGAGGACCGCGCGGAGCCAGGCCCCGATGTCGCCGAGCTCCTCCGGACACACCGCGTGCGGCATCGGGTACTCGCGCCACGCGACGCGGTAGCCGAGACCCGCCAGCAGGTCGCGCGAGCGCGCGGCGCGCGCGAGCGGGATCACCGGGTCCCAGGCGCCGTGCGCCATGAAGAGCGGCACGTCGCGGTTGGCCGGGTGCGCCTCGGCGGCGAGCGTGCGCGCGAGGGGCAGGTAGCAGGAGATCGCGAGCACGCCGGCCAGGCGCTCGGGATGGCGCAGCCCCGTCTGGAGCGCGATCGCGCCGCCCTGCGAGAAGCCCGCCAGCACGAGGCGCCCCGCCGGGACGCCGCGCGCCTTCTCCCGCGCGAGCAGCGCCTCGACGCGCGCCTGCGAGGCGCGGATCCCCGCCTCGTCCTCGCGCCGCGGGCCGTCGAGGCCGTAGACGTCGTACCAGGCGCGCATCACCATGCCGCCGTTGAGCGTCACCGGCTGCGGCGGCGCGTGCGGGAAGACGAAGCGGACGGCGAGGTCCGGCGGCAGCGCGAGCTCGGGCACCACGGGCTCGAAGTCGTGGCCGTCGGCGCCGAGGCCGTGGAGCCACACGACGGCGGCGCCGGGCGCGCGCCCGGTCTCGACCTCCACGGTCTCGAGCCGCTCGGACACGCTCAGCGCTTGCGGGGCGGGTGGGCGCGCACGGCCTCCTCGTTCACGTCGGCGCCCCAGCCGGGGCGTGCCGGCACGAGGAGGTGGCCGTCGCGGACCTCCGGCGTCACGGTGACGAGGTCGTCGTACCAGGGCACCGTGTCCGGGTCGATCTCCATGATGCGGAGGTTCGGCGCGACCGCGCAGAAGTGCGCGTTCATCAGCGTCGCGAGGTGGCCGTAGAAGTTGTGCGGCGCGACGTTGACCTCGTACGTGTCGGCCATCGCGGCGATCTTCAGCGACTCGGCGACGCCGTTCCACGGCGTGTCGATGATCGCGACGTCCACCGCCTGCGCCTCGAAGAAGGGCCGGTAGTCGCGCCGGCCGAAGAGGCACTCGCACGAGGCGACGGGGATCGACGTGCGCGAGCGGATGTAGTGGAGCGCCTTCGGGTCGCGCGTGTCGATCTCCACCCAGAAGAGGTCGTACGGCTCGATCGCGCGCGCGACCCGGAGGAACCCCTCCGTCTTGAAGTTGAAGTTCAGGTCGACGAGGAGGTCCACGTCGGGCCCGGCGCCCTGGCGGAGCGCGGCGAGCTGCTCCCGGAGCGCCGCGAGCACGTACCGCTCGGCGTTCAGCTCGGGGAAGCCCGGGCCGCGGCGCGCGAAGCCCGGCGAGTGCAGGTACGGCTCACCGCCGCCGGGCGGCGCGAGGACGAAGACGTTGGTCTTGAGCGCGGTGAAGCCCCGCTCGACCACCTCCCGGCCCGCCTTCACGACGTCGTCGAGCGTGCGGAGCGGCGGGATCTGCATCTCCGTCGCCCACGCGAGCCGGTACGTGCCGCAGTGCGACCAGTAGAGGCGGATCCGGTCGCGCACCGGCCCGCCGAAGAGCGCGTAGACCGGGACGCCGAGCGCCTTGGCCGTCAGGTCGAGGAGCGCGTTCTCGATCGCGCCGATCGCCTGCTGGACGACGCCGCCCGCCGCCTGGCGGCGCACCGCGGACAGCAGCGTGACGAGCGCCTCCCACGCGCGCGGGTCCCGGCCGACGACGAGCGGCGCCAGGCCGTCGATCACGGCCGAGACGCCGGGGCCGCCGAACGACTCGTTGTACTCGCTCCAGCCGACCAGGCCCTCGTCGGTCGAGATCTTCAGGAAGTCGAAGTTGCGCTGGCCCGCGTCGGCGTGGAGCGACTCGAGCCTGGTGACCTTCACGCGCCGTACGCCGTGGGCAGGCCGAGCAGCGTGCGCGAGACGTCGATCTCCCCGGCGTGCGCCATCGCGTGCGTGAGGCAGATGTAGCCGAGCGCCTGCACGGCCTGCATCTCGCCGAACGGCTTCACGGTCACGGTGGCCTCGAGCGCGGCCGCCGGCGTCGCCGTCAGGTACTCGTCGGTGCTCGCCCACGCCTTCTGCGCGTACTCGCGGAAGAGCGCCAGGTCCTTGAGGCGGAGCGCCTGCGCCTCGGCCGTCGGCATGCCGGTGCCCTGCGCGACGGGCGGCAGGCCGAGCGTCTCCGCGTAGCCGCCCTCCTGCCAGACCGTGGGCCGGCGGTTCTGGAGCACGAAGCGCACGACGTTGTCCTCCGTGCGCACGAGGTGCCAGAGGATCCACGCGATCGTGTTCGCCTTCGGGTGGCCCCCCGGCACCGTGTGGAGCTGCTCGGGCGTGAGCTCGCCGAGCGTCTTCTCGAGCGACGTGTGGAGCTGCTTCAGGCCTCGCTGGATGAACTCGACGGCGGTCGTCATCGGCGCCCGTCCTTTCGTGTAGAATCGGCCGGAATGCGAGCGTCATTCTATCAGGGTTCGCGCACCTTCACGACCGGCCCGGCGCCGATCCCGGTCCCGCAGGCGGGCGAGGCGCTCCTGCGCGTCAAGCGCGTCGGGATCTGCGGGACCGACCTGCACATCTATCAGGGTCACCTCGACCACCGCGTGCCGCGGGGCGGCGTGATCGGCCACGAGACGTTCGGCGAGGTCGTCGAGGCGCCGCCCGGGGCGGGCGTCGCGGCGGGCGACCGCGTCGTCGTCGAGCCGCTCTGGTTCTGCGGCGCGTGCCGCGCCTGCCGCATGGGCGCGACCTACCTCTGCTACGGCCTCAAGGTCCTCGGCGTGGACCTGCCGGGCGGCATGCGGGAGTACTGGGCCGTGCCGGCCGCGCGCCTGCTCCCGGTCCCGCCCACGCTCGCCGACGACCACGCCGCGATGATCGAGCCGCTCGCCGTCGCCACGCACGACGTGCGCCGCGCGCAGGTGCAGGCCGGCGACCGCGTGCTCGTCTTCGGCGGCGGCCCGATCGGCACGCTGATCGCGCTCGTCGCGCGCGGGCGGGGCGCCCAGGTCGCGGTCGCCGAGGTGAACCCGTTCCGCGTCGAGCTGCTCGAGTCGCTCGGCCTCACCACCGTCGGACCCGACATCGACGTCCACCGGTTCACCCACGACTGGACCGGGGGCGAGGGCGTGGACGTGGCCTTCGAGGTGACGGGCAACCCCGCCGCGGCCCGCGCGGTCACCGACGTCGTGCGCGTCTGGGGCACGGTGAGCATTGTCGCGATCCACGCCGAGCCGATCCCGGTGAACCTCTACGCGCTGTTCGCGCGCGAGCTGACCGTCCACGGCGCCCGCCTCTACGCGCGCGAGGACTGGGAGGAGGCGATCCGCCTGGCCGCCTCGGGCGCGGTCCCCCTCGCGCCGCTCCTGAGCCGCACGATCCGCCTCGAGGAGCTGCAGCAGGGCATGGAGCAGGCGCTCGCCGGCGGACCCGTGATGAAAGTCCTGGTGGACCTGACCGCTTGACCGGCCGCCCGCCGGCGGCGCTCGTACCCCACATCACGCACCGAGGGAACCGTCATGGCATTCAGCGAGATCCGCTACGAGGTCGAGGACGCCGTGTGCACCGTGACCCTTCACCGCCCCGAGAGGCTCAACGCCGTCACCACGCGGATGCTGGAGGAGCTGGTCGCCGCGCTCGATCAGGCCGACGACGACGACGCGGTGCGCGCCGTCGTCGTGACCGGCGCGGGGCGCGCCTTCTGCGCCGGCGCCGATCTCTCGGGTGGCGGCCGCACCTTCGACGCCGAGGCGCAGGGCGCCGCGGAGCGCCCCGAGGAGCACCGCGACGGGGGCGGGCTCGTGACGCTCAGGATCTACGACATGAAGAAGCCGGTGCTCGCCGCGGTCAACGGGCCGGCCGTCGGCTTCGGCTCGACCGTGCTCCTGCCGATGGACGTGCGCCTGGCCTCGACCGCCGCGCGCTTCGGCTTCGTGTTCACGCGCCGGGGCATCGTGCCGGAGTCGTGCAGCACCTGGTTCCTGCCGCGGCTCGTCGGCATGGCGCGCGCCGCCGAGTGGATGTGCACGGGGCGCGTGTTCCCCGCGGAGGAGGCGCTCGCGGGCGGGCTCGTGAGCCGCGTCGTCGCCCCCGAGGCGCTCCTGCCCGCGGCGCGCGCGCTCGCGCGGGAGATCGCCGCGCACACCTCGCCCGTGGCCGTCGCGCTGACGCGCCAGATGCTCTGGAAGCTGCTCGGCGCCGAGCACCCGATGGAAGCGCACCGGCTCGACTCGCTCGGGATCTACTGGACGGGCCGCTCCGCCGACGCGCGCGAGGGCGTCGGCGCGTTCCTCGAGAAGCGTCCGCCGCGGTTCCCGCTCTCCCCGAGCGCGGACATGCCGCCGTTCTACCCCTGGTGGTCGCCGCGCAAGTTCCGTCCGTGACCGGCGCCTGGGCGGCCGCCGCGGCCGTCGTCGCGCTG
>MGBU01000107.1:0-2310 GCA_001790205.1 Candidatus Rokubacteria bacterium GWA2_73_35
CTGCGTCCATCGCGGCACCTCCTTGTCGTGGTGGTGCAACGATGGCCTATCGGTGGGGTCAGCTACCAGACGGGGAAACGCGAGGAGTTACGCAAGATGCATCTGGGGGCCAGCGAAGGAACCTACTTCACGCCCGGCGACATGCCCTTGGCCTTTACCGTTTCCGGGCATACGTTGGGCATCGCCATCTGCGCCGATTCCTCGCAACCTGCGCATCCGCGGGCGTACGCCGATCTTGGCGCGAGCATCTACGCCGCGGGCGTCTTTCTGAATGCCGAGTGGTACGCGACGGACGTGCCAAGGCTGGCGGGCTACGCGGTGCGCTACCGGATGCTGACCGTGATGGCAAACCACGCTGCCTCGGTCGGCACCTACACTTCCGTGGGGAAGAGCGCGGTGTGGGCTCCCGATGGTGCTCTTCTGGCGCAGGCTGAGGGTGCTGAAAGCGCCCTGCTGATCGCCACGAGCAACAACGCGGCGTGGCGTGGCGAAGTCATCAGGATCTGAAGCGGTCGGATCTGGCGGTAGGGGAAAACCGAAGGATCAAAGGGGTCGGGAGCCCTTACAACAGAACTGGCTGCATGCGCTCGTGTTCAGCGACGACGTTGGCGTTGGATACGTGGCGTCCCTGTCCGTGGCATGCGGCTTCCTCTGTGACATCGCCCTCAACCGCGCGCCGGTTGCCAGTGCGATGTTGAACGCCGTCTTCGGCGCGCTCGGATCGAGTGTCTGGGTCGCTCCGTGCTGATGAGATCCATCTTTCGTCTGCTGGTCGTGGTGATCGTGGCGCTCGCCACCTACTACGTGGTCTACTGGGTCCCGGTCTCGCTCGTTTCATCCCTCGGGGGCGGCTGGCTCCCGGGCGTCGTGGCTTTGCTCTGTGCAGCCGGCGTGGGCTGGTACGTCTGGAGGAGGCTCGGCTCCATGCCGGCGGGGCTGCTGGCGAGCATGTCGTCGGGGGCGATCGTGGTCGGTGCCATCGGCTTCTGCGCGGGATTCGTCGGGCCCATCCTGCTCACGCCCGAGGCGAATCAGGGCCCGTTGCTCGGCATCTTCGTCACCGGCCCTCTCGGCTTCGTCCTCGGCGGGCTCGGCGGCCTGGTGTACTGGCTGGCCAGGGGAAGGCGAGCGTACAGGGAATGAACACCCCGCCCGAGGCGCGGAGCCGGACGGCGCACGCACCCTCGACCGTCTTGAAGGCGGCGCTCTTTCACGCCGAGCTCGCGGCGTGGCTGCTCGCGCTCGGCATGACGGTCGCCGGCAAGCTCCGGTGGGCCGCCGGCGGCGCGGGGGTCGCGCTCGGCGCCCACGTCGCCGGGCGGCTGTGGAGCCGCCAGTCCCCGGTCCCGATGCCCTACTTCATGCGGTGGATCCTCCTCGTGCCCCGCGGGCCGCATTCCCCGGCCCGGCTGCTCCGGATGCTCGCGCCGCGGCGCGGCGAGCGGATCCTCGAGATCGGCCCCGGCGTGGGCGTGCACGCGCTTCCCGTCGCGGCGGCGCTCCGGCCGGACGGCGTGCTCGACGTCCTCGACGCCCAGCAGGAGATGCTCGACGACCTCATGCGGCGGGCGGCGCGCAGGGGCCTCGGCAACATCGTGCCGCGCCGGGGGGACGCGCAGCGGCTGCCCTATCCCGATGCGACCTTCGACGGCGCCTACCTCATGAGCGTGCTCGGCGAGATCCCCGACGCGCCGCTGGCGCTGCGCGAGCTCCGGCGCGTCCTGAAGCCCGGCGCCCGGCTCGTCGTCGGCGAGGTGCTCGTCGATCCGGATTTCATCTCGGTTCCGACCCTGCGAAAGATGGCGGGCGACGCGGGCTTCGTGCTCGAGCGGCAGCTCGGCCCGCGCGTCGCGTACGGCGCGGTCTTCCGGCGCGTCGCGGGATGAGGACCCGGCTCCTCGTCGCCCTCGCCGTCCTCC
This sequence comes from Candidatus Rokubacteria bacterium GWA2_73_35, assembly GCA_001790205.1. Classification (GTDB taxonomy): domain Bacteria; phylum Methylomirabilota; class Methylomirabilia; order Rokubacteriales; family CSP1-6; genus GWA2-73-35. The sequence goes on from MGBU01000107.1 coordinate 1,920, forward strand.
TCGTCGCGCCGGCCGCGCGCGCCGAGGGGCCGATCCTCGGCCAGCGACCGACGTACACGGCCGCCGAGCCGAGCGTCGTGCCGAACGCGCAGGCGATCCGCACGCGCATCTGGGTGCCGGGGCTCGACGAGGGCTACGTCCCGCAGGGCCTCACCTTCGCCGAGGGCCAGCTCCTCGTGAGCCTCTACCTCTCGACCGACGCGAGCCCCGACCGGGGGCCGAGCCGCGTGTACCACGTCGATCCCAGCACGGGCGCGGTGACCGGGCGCTTCGAGCTGCCGCCCGACGTCGGCCACCCGGGCGGCCTCGCGTACGCCGGCGGCGGCGTGCTCTACGTCGCCGACGCCGGCAAGCTCTACCGGCTCGACCTCCCCCGCGCGCTCGCGACCGG
>MGBU01000107.1:2424-19005 GCA_001790205.1 Candidatus Rokubacteria bacterium GWA2_73_35
ATCGGGCAGGGCGCGACGTTCGACCGCGGCGGGCGGCTCTGGCTCTCGCAGAGCAACAGCCGGGCCGGGACGCTCCAGGAGGTCGATCCCACGACGGGCCGGGTGCTCCGAGAGTTCGCGCTGATGCCCGGGCTCGAGGACCTCGCGCGCGGCCCCGACGGCGCGCTCTGGTCCCTGTCCGAGGCGGGGAGCAAGCGCTGGCTCGGGTGGGGGACGTTCTACCCGCTGATCTTCGAGCTCGACGTGAACGCGCTGCGCTGAGCCGCGCGCGCTACGACTGGACGACCGTGACGACGAGGCCGATCGAGGCCAGGATGTTCCCGACGCGCACGCACTCGGTCTCGGGGCCGACCTTCACGACGGCCTTGCCGGTGTTGTGCACCTGCCAGGCGATCTCCCAGCCCTCGGCCTCGCTGCAGGCGATCGCCTTCTGGAGCTGGCGCACGACCTGCTCGAAGGTGTGGCACTCGCAGTTGTGGAGGATGGTCATCCAGGGTGGCGCGGCCGCGCCCTCAGTGACGTCCTCGACTCCGGGTTCCGGCAGGACCTGCTCGGCCATGGCGTCAGTCTAGCCCTTGATCTCCCTCAGGAGCTCGCGCGCGATCAGGAACTTCATGATCTCGTCCGAGCCCGCGCCGATCCGCATGAGGCGCGCGTTCCGGAAGATGGCCTGGACCGGGAAGTCGGTCGTGTAGCCGACGCCGCCGAGGACCTGCATGGCGTGGTCCACGATCTTCCAGACGGCGTCCGCGACGAAGAGCTTGGTCACGGCCGACTCGCGCTGGGCCGGCGCGCCCGCCTCGATCATCTTGGCCGTGCGGTAGGTGAGCTGGCGCGCGGCGTCGAGCCAGGCGTACATCTCGGCGAGCTTGAAGCTCACGCCCTCGAAGCTCGCGATCGGCTGCTTGAACTGGACGCGCTTGGTCGAGTACTCGGCGGCCACCTCGAGCGCGCGGCGCGCGCCGCCGAGCGACGACGCGCAGTAGGTGACGCGCTCGGTGTCGAGCTCGTCCATGAGGACGCGGTGGCCGCCGTGGAGCGGTCCGAGCAGGCTGTCCCTCGGGACGTCCACGTCGTGGAACTCGATCCACGCGTTGTCCATCCAGTCGGCCATGATGACCTCGTCGAGCTGCCGCGAGATGGTCACGCCTGGATGGTCCATCGGGACGATGAAGGCGGACATGCCCTTGTGGGGGTGGGTCGCCGTGTCGGTGATCGCGAACAGCGTCAGGTAGTCGGCGAGCCCGCCGCCCGTGATGAAGCGCTTCTGGCCGTTGATGACCCAGCGGTCGCCGTGGAGGACCGCCCGCGTCTGCATCCGCGACGTGTCGCTGCCGATCTGGGGCTCGGTGATGCCGATCCCCGACAGCTCCTCGCCGGCCAGGCGCGGCGGGATGTGCCGCCGCTTCTGCGCCTCGGTGCCGAAGCGCAGGACCGAGATCGTGCCGAGCGTGAGCGACACGGAGCGGATGACGTCGCCCGGGTGGCCCGCGGCCGCCAGCTCCTCGTCCACGATGCACTCGGCGACGACGCCGCGGCCGTTACCGCCGTACGCCTCGGGGAAGAGCGCGCCCGTGAGCCCGGCCTCGCCGATCAGCTTGAGGTAGGCGCGCGCGACCTCGCGCAGGAGACGGCGGCGCTCGGGCCCGGGCTCGTGCCCGGCCTTGATCGCCGCCACCCGCCGGTCGGCCTCCGCAGCCCTCGGCAGGATCTCCCGGTGGGCGAAGGCGCGCGCCTCGTGCATGAGCCGCTGCTCGGCCGGCGTGTAGAGGTGCACCTGGCCGCTCGACACCGACCAGCCGCCGGGCATCGTGAGGTCGTCGAGGGTGATCGCGCGGAAGCGCTCGGCGTCGTCGCTCACGGCAGCACCTCGTCGTCGGGCCGCCCGAACACGCCGGCGGCGCGCAGGGCGGCGATCCGTTCGGGAGTGTACTGCAAGACCTCGCGCAGGATCTCGTCGGTGTGCTGGCCGAGCCGGGGCGCCGGCCGGGGCCGCGTGACCGCGCCCGGCGTCCGCACCGGGGAGGCGACTTCCCGGAGCGTGCCGAACTCCGGGTGCTCGACCTCGAGGATCATCCCGCGGGCGCGCACCTGCTCGTCGGCCAGCGCCTCGGCGACCGTGTTGACGGGCGCGCACGGCACGCGGCCGCGCAGGCGGGCGAGCCAGTCCGCGGTCGTGCGCTCGGCGAACCGCGCCCGGAGGCGCTCGAGCAGCGCGTCCTTGTGCGCCAGGCGGTCGGGGAACGTCGCGAAGCGCGCGTCCCGCCCGAGCTCGGGGAGCCCGAGCGCGTCCACGAGCGCCTCCCAGAACTTGGGCTTGTTGCAGAACACGACGATCCAGCCGTCCTTTGTCGGGAAGTTCTGCGCCGGCACGATCGCCTGGTGGCCGGAGTCGGCGACGCGCGCCGGCTGCCAGTCGCGGTTGAGCGCCCAGATCGCGAAGTAGGAGAGCATGCTGACCGCGGTGTCGAGCAGCGAGACGTCGAGGTCGCGCCCGACGCCGGTCCGCTGCGCCTCCCAGAGCCCGGCCAGCAGCGCGGCCATCGAGGCGTAGCCGCCGGCGAAGTCGATCACCGAAACGCCGCACTTCTCCGGCGGCCCGCCGGGCTCGCCGGTGACCGCCATGTAGCCCGCGTAGCCCTGGATCAGGTAGTCGTACGCGGGCTCCGCGGCGCGCGGCCCCGTGGCGCCGAAGCCGGAGAGCGAGCAGCAGACGATGGCCGGGTTCACCCGGCCGAGCGTGGCGTAGGTGAGGCCGAGCTTCACCGGCAGGTCGCCGCGCAGGTTGTTGTAGACCGCGTGCGAGACCCGCACGAGGTCGTGCAGCACGGCGCGCGCCTCGGGGTGCCTGAGGTCGAGCGCCAGCGACTTCTTGCCGCGATTGAACGACTGGAAGTAGAGCGAGTCGCCCTCACCCGCGTAGGGCCCGACGCCGCGCGAGACGTCGCCGCCGACCGCCGGGTCCTCGATCTTGAGCACCTCCGCGCCCAGGTCGGCGAGGAGCTGGGTGCCGAAGGGGCCGGCGCCGAACTGCGACACCGCGACGACGCGCAGGCCCTCGAGCGGTGCCCGGCTCATGCGGGGAGCCGGCCTTCTGGATTTGCCGTCGGGGCGCCGCCGCGCCCGACGGTCGGCGAGTCAGACGGGAGCCGGCCCTCTGGATTTGCCGTCGGGGCGCCGCCGCGCCCGACGGTCGGCGAGTCAGACGGGAGCCGGCCCTCTCCCAGCGTGGCGTGGTTCCGCTTCGGGACGAGCGCCGTGCGGCGGAAGGTCATCACGACCTCGCCGCGCTGGTTCCGCACGCGCGTCTCGACGCTCACGGTGCCGCGGTCGCCCCGCTTCGACTCGCGGGTGGCGAGCACGGTGGACTCGGAGTAGAGCGTGTCGCCGATGAACGTCGGGCGGTCGTGGGTGATCCGCTCGATCTCGAGGTTCGCGATCGCCTTGCCCGAGACGTCGGCGACGGTCATGCCGATCCCGATCGAGAACACGAGCGGCCCGAGCACGAGCCGCTGCTTGTGCTGCGTGTACCGCTCGGCGTAGTGGGCGTCGGAGTGGACCGGGTGCTGGTTCATTGTCAGGAGCGCGAACCAGGTGCAGTCCGCCTCGCCGATCGTGCGTCCGGGCCAGTGCCGGATCACCTCGCCCACCGTGAACTCCTCGAAGTAGCGTCCGTAGGCCATCGGTCGTGGACCTCACGCGGGGTGGAGGAAGGCGTCGAGCGGGCTCGGGTGGGCGGCGCGCCAGGCGTCGGCGACCGCGCGGCCGAGCTCGGCGCGGTCCTCCTCGACCTCGGTCGGCGTCAGGAGGAGCTGCGCGGCGTCGCGGTAGCAGCGCTCGATCGGGAACTCGGCGATGTAGCCGTAGCCGCCGTGGATGCGCATGGCCTCCAGCGTGACGGCGATGGCGGTGTCGGCGGCGAAGACCCGCGCCATCAGGCTGGCCTCGCCGCGCTCCCGCTCGGCGGCGTCCTGGCAGAGCAGGCGCGCCGCGGTGATCGCGGTCCCCATGTCGGCGAGCTTGAGCTGCACGGCCTGGTGCTGCCAGAGCGGCTGGCCGAACGTGGTGCGCTGCTGGGAGTACCTGAGCGCCGCCTCGAACGCCGCCTGCGCGAGCCCGACGGTGACGGCGGCGAGGCCGAGCCGGGCCTGGTCGAGGGCGGTGAGCGCCAGCTCGCCGCCGCGCTTCGCGTCGCCGCCGAGGAGCGCGTCGGCGCCGAGCCGGGCGCCGTCGGTGAGCAGGAGCGCGCGCGCGAGGCCGCGGAGCCCGAGGTCCGGCGGCGCCGCGCGCACGGCGACCCCGGGGGCGTCGCGCGGGACGAGGAGCGCGGCCCCGCTCGCCTCGGCCCCGCCCCGGGCGAGGAAGAGGTCGGCCGCCGCGTGGCTCACGACGCACGGGACCTCGAGGACCCAGGCCTCGCTGTCCCGCCGGGCGTCGAGGCGCCCGCCGAAGGCCAGGCCGGCCACCCGCTCGCCGCGCGCGAGCGCGGGCAGCAGGCGCTCGCGCTGGCCCGGGGTGCCGAAGCGCGCGACGGCCCCGCAGGCGGCGAGGTGCACGGCGACGACCACGGCCAGCGTGGCGGAGCCGCGGCCGAGCTCCTCGAGCATCGTCGTCCACGTCGGCGCCTCGAGGCCGAGGCCGCCCCACTCCGGCGGGATCGTCGCGCCGAGGACGCCGAGCTCGGCGAGGCCGCGCAGCAGCTCGGCCGGGTAGCGGCCGGCGGCGTCGAGCGCGCCCGCGACGGGCACGACGGCCTTGTCCACGAACTGGCGGACGGCCAGCGCCATCTGGCGCCGCTCCTCGGGCTCGCCCTCGCGGGAGGTGAGGGCGCCGAGCGTCTCGCCGTGGCGGGCCACCAGGCTCCGGGCGATGAGCGTGCGCTGGATCTCGTTCGTACCCTCGCCGATGAGCATGAGCGGCGTGTCGCGGTAGTGGCGCTCGACCTCGAGCTCGGTCGAGGCGCCGCGCGCGCCGTGCCAGCGGAGCGCGGCGAGCGCGACCTCGTGGGCCGCCTCCGAGGCGAAGAGCTTCGCCATGCCCGCCTCGAGGTCGCAGCGCTCCCCGCGGTCCTTCATGCCCGCCGCCCAGTAGGTGAGCAGGCGCGCGGCGTGGACCCGGGTCGCCATGCCGGCGAGCGGCGTCGGCGCCTCGAAGGCCGCGTGCTCGAGGCTCGCGTCGAGCGCCGCCTGGGCGACGCCGACCGCTCGGGCGGCGATGTTGATGCGCCCGGCCTCGAGGCCCCGCATCACCTGCGCGAAGCCGCGCCCCTCGACGCCGCCCACGAGGTTCGCGGCCGGGACGACGACGCCCTCGAAGACGAGCTCCACCGTGTCCACGCCCTTGTAGCCGAGCTTCGCGAGTGACTTCATCACCCGGAAGCCCGGGGGCCCCTTCTCGACGATGAAGCAGGACATCCCGCGGTGGCGGGGCTGGGCGCGCGGGTCGGTGACGGCGAGGAGCGCGAAGGCCTGCCCCTCGCGGCCGTTGGTGATGAACATCTTGGTGCCGTCGAGCACGTAGTGGTCGCCCTCGCGGCGGGCCGCCGTGCGGATCGCCTGGACGTCGGAGCCCGCGTGGGGCTCGGTGAGGCAGAGTCCGCCGCGCGTCTCGCCGCTCGCGAAGCGCGGCAGGAAGCGCCGCCGCTGCTCCTCGGTGCCGTGGTGGAGGACGATGAGCGTCATCATCGTGTGGCTGTTGACGACGCCGGCGAGCGACATGAACCCGCGGCACAGCTCCTCGATGATCCGCGCGTAGGTCGTGACGTCGAGGCCGAGGCCCCCGTACGCGGTCGGGATCAGCGCGCCGAAGAGGCCCAGCTCCCGCATCCGCGCGACCAGCGCGTCCGGGTAGCGGTCGGCGTGCTCGAGCGCGGGCGCGGCGGGGCGTACCTCGTCCCGCACGAACGTCCGGACGGCGTCGAGCACCGGCTGGTCCATCGGCGATTCGATACTACAATAAAGACGGCGATGCCTCTCGACGACCTCGTCCTCGGCGTGCAGAACGTCCTCGACCGTCTCGTCCGCCGCGTGCGGCTCGGCCGCCCGCCCGCGGCCGACCGGAGGCGGCTCCTCGTCGTCCAGATCGACGGCCTCTCGCGCGCGGTGCTCGAGGAGGGGTTGGCCCTCGGCCGGGCACCGTTCCTCCGGCGGCTCCTCGAGCGGCGCGGCTTCCGGCTCGTCCCGCTCTCGGTCGGGCTGCCGAGCTCGACGCCGGCCTTCCAGCTCGCGGCGATGTACGGCGTACGCCCCGACATCCCGGGCTTCCACTACCGCGACAAGCGCCGCGGGGCGGACGTCTACTTCCCGCGCGGCGGCGACGCCGCGCTCGTCGAGCGGACGCAGACGGCCGGCCGGCGCGGCATCCTCGAGGGCGGCAGCGCCTACGGCTGCGTCTTCACGGGCGGCGCGGCGAACAGCCTGCTCACGTTCGCGATGATGTGGCGGCCGAGCGGAAGCGGCCTCCTGCGCCTCGTCTCGAAGCTCGTCGTCGTCGGGTGGGTCGCGGTGAAGGCGGGCACGCTCACGGCGCTCGAGCTGGTGCGCGCAATCCTGCGATTGCTCGCCGACCCGGTCGGGGAGACCGCGCGCGGCTGGCGCTGGCTCGCGATCAAGATCGCGATCTCGGTGTGGCTGCGCCAGCTCTTCACGCTCGCGGTCTCGCGCGACCTCTACGCCGGCGTGCCCGCGATCTACGTGAACTACCTCGACTACGACGTCTTCGCGCACGCCTACGGCCCGCGCCACCGGCGCGCGTTCCGGGCGCTGCGCCGGGTCGACGCCTCGATCCGGCAGCTCTGGAGCGTGCTGCGCCGCGTACCCGAGCACCGCTACGACCTCTGGATCCTCGCCGACCACGGCCAGGCGGCGTGCACGCCCTACCGGCGCCTGGCGCGGGGCACGCCGCTCGAGGACGCCCTGTTCGAGGAGTTCTTCGACGCGCCGGCCCGGGGGCCGGGCGCGGAGGCCGCGCGCCCGGCGCCGCGCCGGGCGGCCGCGCCGCGCGCGGCGGGCGCGCGCCGCGCGCCGGGCATGTTCCAGCGCTTCGTCAACTACCTCGAGCGCGACTTTCCGGCGGTCCTGGGCGGGATGCGCGGCGTGCGCGAGCACGACGGCATCCGGGTGATCGCCGCCGGCCCGAACGCCTTCGTCTACTTCGTGGACACGCCCGAGCCCGTGCCGCTCGAGGCGATCGAGCCGCGCTTCCCGGGTCTGCTCGAGGCGCTCTCGCGGCACCGCGGCGTCGGCCTCGTGCTGGTGCGCGCCGCGGCGGGGCCGCTCTGCTTCTGGCGCGGCAAGCCTTACCGGCTCCACGAGCTCGAGCGCGGGCCGTTCGCGGGTCGGGAGGACCTGCCGGAGGTCACTGCCGGCGTGAGCGACCTCATGGCGATGCCGAGCGCGGGCGACCTCGTCATCTACGGGATCGACGCGCCCGAGGGGCACGTGTCCTACGTGAACGAGGTGGGCGCGCACGCGGGCCCGGCGCGCGAGGAGCTGCACGCGTTCCTGCTCCGCCCGCCCGCCGCGGACGCCCCGCCGGCGATCGCGCACCCGATCGAGCTGTACCCGCTGTTCATGCGCTACCAGGGACGGGCGGCGTGATCCCCCTCACGGTGGCGAGCTACAATATCCACCGCGGCGTCGGGCTCGACCGGCGGCTCGACCTCGAGCGGATCGCCGACGTCATCGCCGAGATGGCGCCGGACGTGGTCGGCCTGCAGGAGGTGATTCGCGAGAACGGCCTGGCGCACGCCGACCAGGCGGCGTACCTCGCGGCGAGGCTCGGCATGACGGTCGTCATGGGCGCGACGCGCGCGCACGGCACGGGCGCCTACGGCAACGCCGTGCTCACGCGCCTGCCGGTGCTCGGCTCGGAGCGCTGTGACCTCTCGCGCGGCGCGCGCGAGCCGCGCGGCTGCTTGCGGGTGGACCTGGAGGCGCGGGGCACGCCGCTCCACGTCTTCAACTGCCACCTCGGGCTCGGGCTCGCCGAGCGCCGCGAGCAGGTCGAGCTGCTCGGCCGCTTCGTCCGCGCCTCCGAGCGCCTCGCCGGGCCGCGGGTGCTCGTGGGCGACTTCAACGAGTGGCACCGCGGGCCGGTCACGCGGGGGTTCCGGCGCGAGTTCTCCTCGCCGATGCGGCGGATGCGGCGCACGCACCCGGCGATGTTCCCGCTCTTCGCGCTCGACCGGATTTACTGGGACGTCGAGCTGGAGGGCCAGGAGTTCCACGTCCACCAGACCCGGCTCTCGCGCCTGGCCTCCGACCACCTGCCGGTGGTCGCGCGCCTGCGCCTGCGCCGCCGGCCGCCGCGCGTCACCCCGTACGTCACCGGCGACGCGCTCCCGCCCGCGGAGTAGCCCCTCAGGCGCGGCCGGCGAGGTCGAGCGCGGCGAGGAAGAGCGTGTTCGCGCCGTGCTCGACGTCGTCCATTGGCGTGAACTCCTCCTCGCAGTGGCTGCGCCCGCCGCGTGAGGGCACGAAGACCATCCCCGCCGGGCCGATCGCGGCCATGTACTGCGCGTCGTGCCCGGCGCCCGAGAGGATGCGCCGCCAGCGGGCGCCCGAGGCCTTCGCCGCGCGCTCGACGGCGGCCACCACGCCCGCGTCGAAGGGCGTCCGCGGCACCCGCCAGTAGTGCTCGAGCTCGTAGCTGACGCCCTCCCGCTCGCAGGCGGCCTGGACGACGGCGTCGAGCAGCGGCAGGGCGCGGTCGAGCGTGGCGTCCTGCGGGTCGCGCATGTCGATCGAGAGCGTGACGCGGCCCGGGATCGCGTTCACGATGTTCGGGCTCACGCCGAGGTTGCCCACGGTCGTCACGAGGTCGCCGCCGAGCTCCCGCGCGATCCGCCGGACGCCCGTGACCACCTCGGCGGCGGCGACCAGCGCGTCGTGGCGGATGCGCATCGGCGTCGGGCCCGCGTGGTCCTGGACGCCGTGGATGCTCAGGCGCGACCAGGAGATCGCGACGATGCCCTCGACGACGCCGACGGAGAGCTCCTCCTCCTCGAGCCGCGGCCCCTGCTCGATGTGCAGCTCGAGATAGGCGCGGAACGCGCGCGGCACGCAGGGCTCGGGGCCCAGGTACCCGATCCGCTCGAGCGCGTCCACCAGGCGGATCCCGTCCCTGTCGCGGGCGTTGTAGGCGTCCTCGAGCGCGAGCTTGCCCGCGAGCACGCCGCTCGCGATCATCGCCGGCTGGAAGCGCGCCCCCTCCTCGTTGGTGAAGATCACGAGCGTCACGGGGTGGCGCGTCCTGATCGCGTGGTCGTCGAGGCTCCGCAGCGTCTCGAGCGCGCACAGCACGCCGAGCTGGCCGTCGTACTTGCCGCCCGTGGGCACCGAGTCCACGTGCGAGCCCAGCAGGACGGGCGGCAGGGACTCGGCCCCCGCGCGCTCACCGAAGATGTTGCCCATCTGGTCGACGCTGACGGAGAGCCCGGCTTCGCGCATGCGCGAGACCATCCAGTCGCGCCCGCGCTTGTCCTCGTCGCTGAGCGCCAGGCGGGTGAGCCCGCCGCGGGGCGTCTCGCCGATGCGTCCCAGCTCCTCGATGGTCCCCTCGATCCTTCGCCGGTCGATCCTCATGACGCTATACTCTACACCGTGCACTCCGGGGCCTCGACCCGGCAGGGGGAGCGGATGAGACTGTGGAAGGCGTTCGGCGTCCCGACGACCATCCTGGCGCTCGCGGGCCTGGTGCTCGCGGCCCCCGCGCTCGCCCAGCAGCCCTCCGCGGAGCGGCCCACCTACGCCCTCGGCGACAAATGGATCCGTAACGACGGCGCCTTCGAGCTGGTCCGGATCGAGGGCGACGAGTACGTCTTCGCGGCGGGCCCGCGCCAGGAGGTGCGCCTGTCGCGGAACCTCGGGGTCTCCCGGGTCATGAGCGGACGCGGCACCGTCGAGTTCTCGCCGGCGCTCGACCTCGACTGGCCGCTCCGCGTCGGAGCCTCCGGGGCCGCGAAGGGGCAGTGGAGCACGCCGAGGTCGGAGGGCTGGCGCGGTATCAGGGTCGGCTGGCGCGTGGAGGCCTACGAGGACCTCTCGCTGCCGGCGGGCGCGATCAAGGCGTTCCGGATCGCCTACGCGCTGAGCCTTGGCGGCAGTCGGGGGCAGCGGAGCATCACCCTCTGGTACGCCCCCGAGGCGCACCGCTTTGTGAGGGCGTCGAGCCCGGACGTGGTCGGCTTCAACTACGTCGTGGTGAGCCTCGAGCGACCCGAGCCGCTCACGGTCGCCCTCGCGGCGCCGGGGGAGGGCGCGCGGACCGCCGCCGCCGAGGCGCCGCTCAGGGGCAAGGTCACCTCGGACAGCGGCGTCACGCGGGTCGTCGTGACGGTCAACGGCGTCGAGGTCCACCGGCAGGACGAGCGCGCGGCGCCGAAGGAGGTGCCGCTTGCCCTGGTCCTCAAGCTCCGGGAGGGTCGCAACGTCGTCCTCGTCAGCGCGACCGACGCCGGCGGCGAGACGCGGCAGGAGGCGCGCACCTTCGTCTACGAGCCACCGGTGGCCGCCGCCGCGCCGGCGCCGCCGGCGCCCGCCCCGCCGCCGGCCGCGGCGCCTCCCCCGCCGCCGTCGCGACCCGCCGTCGCGCGCCCCGCGCCGCCGCCGGCCGGCCCGCCCACGCCGCTCGCCGTGCAGCTCGCCTCGCCGGCGGACCAGCTTCGGGTCGAGTACGACACGATCGCGCTCGCCGGCGTGGTCACGAGCGGCAAGGGGGTCACGCGCGTGCTCGTGACGCTCAACGGCACCGAGGTCTCCCGCGCCGAGGAGGCCGTGCCACGCGCGCGCGTCGCGCTGAACGCCTCGCTCACGCTGCGGGAGGGCCGGAACACGCTCGTGGTCACGGCGGCGGAGGCCGACGGCACCGTCGCGCAGGAGGTGCGGAGCGTCAGCTACGCCAGGCGCGCGCCGCTGACGGTCGAGCTGCGCTATCCGGACGACGGCGCCAGGCTCGCCGAGGCGGCGACCGTCGTCGTGGGCGCGGCGGCCTCGGGCAAGGGGCTCACGAAGGTGAGCGTGACGCTCAACGGCGCCGAGGTCCTGCCGGCCGAGCAGGCGCCGCGCGCCGGCCAGACGTCGATCTCGCTGACCGTGCCGGTCACGCTGCGCGGCGGCGCCAACGTCATCGTCGTCAGCGCGACCGACGGCGAGGGGCAGGTCCGCCAGGTCGTGCGAAGCGTCGCCTACCAGCCGCCCGTCGTCGCCGCGGCGCCCGCGGTCCCGGCGGCGCCCGCGAAGCCCGAGCCCCAGCGCTGGGCGGTCGTCATCGGCGTCGGCCGCTACGAGAGCCCCGACGTCCCGCCGCTCACGTACGCGGTGGCCGACGCCGAGGCGATGTACCGGGTCCTCACCGGGCCGGGAGGATTCGCGAAGGACCGCGTCCTGCTCCTGACCGACAAGACCGAGAAGAAGCCGACGCTCCGCAACGTCAAGTGGGCCCTCGGGACGTTCCTCGCGCGCTCGGCGGGCAAGGACGACGTCGTGCTCATCTACTTCGCCGGGCACGGCGCGCCCGAGGTGGACCAGCGCGGCCTCGAGCGGGACGGGCTCGCGAAGTACCTGGTCCCGGCGGACGCGGACCCGGACGACCTGTTCTCGAGCGCGCTGCCGATGGACGACATCCAGACGATCTTCTCGCGCATCGAGGCCGAGCGCGTCGTGACGTTCATCGACGCCTGCTACAGCGGCGCCGCCGGGGGGCGCACGTTCGCGTCGAAGAAGACGCGGGCGACGAACCTGGACGACCTGTTCCTCGAGCGGCTCACGCGCGCCAAGGGCCGCGCGATCGTCACGGCCTCGCGCCCGTCGGAGGTCTCGATCGAGCTGCCCGAGCTCGGGCACGGCCTCTTCACGTACTACCTCGCGCGCGGGCTCGAGGGCGCCGGGGACCTGAACCGCGACGGGATCGTGACGCTCCAGGAGCTGTACGAGTACGTCGAGCAACAGGTGTCACGGAAGGCGCGCGCGGTCGGCGGCAAGCAGAACCCCGCCATGAAGGGCGAGCTCGAGGGCTCGCTGCCCCTCGTGAAGGTCGGCCGCTGACCGGGCATGGCTGGTTTACACTCGGGGCGTGAGCGACGATCACGGCCACCGCGTCCTCGCGCCGGGCACGATCCGCTTCTGCCCGCTGTGCGGCGCGCCGCTCGCGCCGGAGGCCGTGCCGCCCGATCAGCGGGAGCAGCAGGTCTGCACGCGCTGCCGCTTCGTCTTCTACCTGAACCCGAAGGTTGTGGCCGCGACGCTCCCGGTGCGGGACGGCACGGTGCTGCTTACCCGGCGGTCGATCAGCCCGGGCCGCGGGCTCTGGACGTTCCCCGGCGGCTTCGTGGACTACGGCGAGGCCGTGACGGACGCGGCGGTGCGGGAGACCCTCGAGGAGACGGGCCTCGAGGTGGACCTCACGGGCCTGCACAACGTCTACAGCTACCCCGGCGCGCCGGTGATCGTCGTGTACACGGCCCGGGTCGTCGGCGGCACGCTCACGCCCTGCGCGGAGAACGACGCGCTCGAGTGGGTGGCGCCTGAGGCGATCCCCTGGGACCGCCTGGCGTTCCCCTCCACGCGCGAGGCGCTGCGCGAGTGGGTCGCCGCCCGCGGGCGGATGCCGGGAGGCTAGCCCGGCTCGACCGCGACCTCGCTCAGGATCTCGAGCGAGCGGTCCTCGAACGGGTCCCGGCCGGGGTGGTTCGCGCGCCAGGCACGGAGCGCCGCCGCCTTCTCGTCCTGCAGCCGCTCGATCGCCGGCCTGAACGCCTCGAAGACGAGGTTCACGAAGCGGACGAGCCGAGGCTCGCCGCGCGTCTCGGCGAGCCGCCACTCGCGCGCCCAGCGCTTGAGCCGCGCGGGCGGCGCGTACGCGTCGCCGATTGCCCAGAGGTTGAGCGTGAAGAGGCGCTGCGGCCAGCCGCGCTCCGTCATCGAGATCGCCACGAGATGGGCCGTGCGGTCGTGGAACAGGCGCACCGTGTGGAAGTGGCCGGCCTCGTGCCGGGCGCCCGCGTGGGCGTGGTAGTAGAACTGGCAGCGGGTGGCCCGGTCGAACACGCCCGACTCGTCGGGATAGAGTGTCCACGGTGCCTGGGGGCGTCCCTGCCGCGCGAGCGCCATGACCGACGTGCCGGCGCGCTCGAGGTCCCGGAGCAGGCGCGCGAGCCGCGCCGCCGCGCTCACGGCGCGTGGACGCCGGTCGCCGGGTGGAACGCCGCCCACGCGAACCAGAACGCGTCCACGTGCTGGATCGGGCGCAGGCGCCGGCCCGCGAGCGGGCCGCGCAGCGCGTGACCAAGGAGGTTCCACGCGCTGCCGGTCTCGCGGTCGCTGAAGCCGTCGGCCGTCGGCGCGAAGGTGAGGACGCGGTCCCCGACGCGCCGGCTGAACACCGCCGTCGCGCCGACGGCGCGCGAGCGGTCGATGCGCGCGTCGTCGAGCGCGGAGAGCGCGCCGGGCCGGTAGAAGATCACGAGCGCCTCGCCGCCGAGCGCGTCGTGGAGGACGCCGCGCGCCGCGAGGACCGGCCAGGGGTAGGCCCGCGCGACGCCCCCGACGACGAGGCCGACCACGCGCTCCTTCGGCGGGCGGCGCGGGTCGGGCCGGCCGTCGTAGAGGAACGGGCGCGCGGCCGGCGCGTCGTACCCCTCGTAGGGATTCCGGCCGTAGCGCCGGCCGTGGCCCGTGTCGCGGGAGAGCACCCGCCCGCTGGGATACGCGGCCTTCCAGTCCGCGTACCCGAGCGTGTTGGCCGGCAGCGGCGCGAGTCGCGTGCCCGCGTGGGCGCCCACGATCGCCCGCCCCTCCATCTGCGCCCAGAGCGAGTGGGTCTGGCGGTCGTACATGACGAGGTCGCTCCGGTAGAGCTTGCCGGAGGTGCCGAAGTCGAGGGTGACGCCGCCCACCGTGCGGTCGAAGACGAGCCCGGAGCTGCAGAGCGGGCAGTACGTGACGGCGACGGGCCGTCCGCCGACGGTGTCGTTGACGATCTCGTGCCACACGAGGACCTGCAGGGGGTAGGCGCGCGCGTCGCCGGCGACCTCGAGGGCGAGGACCGGCTCCTGCGGGTGAAGCCACGCGTCCGCCGCCGCTGGCGTGACGAACGCGGGGCGGTCGAGCGCGGGGATGCCGTCGGGCGGCGGGCCGCCCGGGACGATCTCGCCGAGCGGCACGAGGGCCTTCGTCGTGTCGGTGCGGAGCCCCTGCGCGCCGGCGTTGACGGCCCCGAGCGCCAGGAGGATCACGACGAGCGCCGCGAGAAGGCGCTGCGGGTGCTGCCCGGCGAGCCCGGGGGGCAGGGATCGAGGGAACCCGTTCCCGCCGGGTGAGCTGCGGACCCCGCGCGCCCGGGTGGAGCCCAGCCGCAGCGGGGCAGCGGACGCGGGCCGCGTGGTCCCGCGATCCCTGCCCCCTGGGCTCGCCGGGCAGCGCACGCGTGCCGCGTGGTCCCGGGTCCCCTGCTGCCGCCCATGCCCGAGGACCACGGTCGTCGCCACGGTCGTGCGCACGGCGGCCTAGAGGCGCGTCTGGCGGGCGCGCTCGTCGCGCAGGCGGTCGGCGCACTCGAGCAGCGCCTCGTCGTCGAGCATCGAGACGAGGCCGAAGACGACGCCCCCCTCGGTCCACGCCACCGTGCGATAGCCCTTCTGCACGCGCGTGACGTACACCTGGCCACGGTAGGTGACGCGCGCGCCCACGAGGTCGCCCTCGCCCGACGCCGGCGCGACGAACACGGAGAGCAGCGTGCGGCCCTTCTCGTACAGGATGTACGCCGCGCGGCGGCCGCGGACGTCGGCGATCCGCGCGCCCACCAGGCGGATGCCGGCCGGCGAGTAGTCGGGCACGCTCACGCTGAGCCCGGCCCGCTCCAGGAACCACGCCCCGACCGCGCGGCGGTCCGCGGAGACGAACTCGGCGGGCCGCTCGAGCTGGGCGAACGCGATGTGCTTGTCCACCAGCTCGGCCACCACGCCCCGCGCCGGACGCTCCGTGAGCGGCAGCAGGGTGACGGCCAGCAGCGCGGCCACCGCGGCGGCCGCGGGCAGCGCGAGCCAGGGGCGCAGCGCGGCCGCGCGGGAGGAGCGCCGGATCCGTGTGACGATGCGGCGCCTGAGCTCGGGCGGCGCCGTCTCGCGCGGCTGGCTCCGGAGGAGCTGGCGGAAGGCGCGCTCGCGGGCCGTCACGCTCCGACACCGCGGGCACTCGGCCGCGTGCGTGTCCGCGGCGACCGTGTCGCTCACGCCGAGCTCGCCGTCGACGTAGGGGTGCATGCAGGCGAGAAACGTGTCGCAATTCATTCCGGTTCTCCCACGTAGCCGTGCTCGCGGGCGAAGTCGCCCAGCGCGCGGCGGAGCAGGCGGCGCCCGCGCGAGAGGCGCGACATGACCGTGCCGACGGGGCAGCCGAGGACCTCGGCGGCCTCGCGGTAGCTCAGGCCCTCGAGGTCGACGAGGACGATCGGCTCCCGGAACGCGAGCGGGAGCGCCCTGAGCGCCCGGTCCACGTCGCCGTGCAGGGCCGTCTCGAGGAACTGCTCCTCGGGGGTGGCCCCGCCGCCGGCGCGGTCGCTCGCGCGCTCGACCAGCGCGTCCCAGGCGCTTCCGGCGTCGCCCTCGTACAGCTCGCGCCCGGCGCCCCGGACGCGGTTCAGGAACGTGTTGCGGAGGATCGTGAACAGCCACGCGCGGCAGTTCGTGCCGGGGTTGAAGCGGTGGAAGCTCCGGAACGCGCGCAGGCAGGTGTCCTGCACGACGTCCTCGGCCTCGGCCCGGTTCCGCGTGAGCCTGAGCGCGCTCCGGTAGAGGGCGTCGAGGTGGACCAGCGCGACCTCCTCGAACTCCCGGCTCCGGTCCCGTCCGGGCCTCCAGCCGATCACCGGTCCTCCATGTCGTGTGTCAATCCTAAGCCTCTAAACCCGGACCGGGCCTGCGCTATTCCCCGGGGTCGGGAATGAGGGGGAGACCGCCGGGGTTCCACGGGAGGGAGGAGAACACCCATGCGCCGATTCCTGCTGCCGACGCTGGCCGCCCTTGTCTGGCTCGTCGCCGCGCCCGCCCGCGGCGAGGAGGGGCGGGTCGCCCTGGTGTCGAAGGCGCCGTTCGCCAGGGTCGCCCAGGCCCTCGAGCAGGCGATCGCCGACCACACGATGGGGCTGGTCTGCCACGCCAACGCGAAGCGCGGCGCCGCGGCCCGAGGCGTCAGCATCCGGGGCAACCAGGTGCTGATGGTCTTCCGGAACGACTACGCGGTTCGGCTGCTCGCCGCTGACCCGGCCGCGGGGTTCGAGGCGCCGATCCGCATCTACCTCTACGAGAACGTGGACGGCACCGCCACCCTCACGTACCTCCGGCCGTCGGCGGTCTTCGCGCCGTACGCCCATCCGGAGGTGCGCCGGGTGGCGGCCGAGCTCGATCCGATCTTTGCGGCGATCGTCGGCCAGGCGCTCGCCGCCCGCTGAGACTGGCTACTTCCTGGCGCCGCAGGGGTTCTTCGCCGCGCACGGGTTCTTCGCGGCGCACGGGTTCGTCGCCGCGGCGGCCGGCTTGAACTTCTTCTGCACCTCGGCCGTGTAGGCGGTCAGCGCGGCCAGCTC
>MGBU01000108.1 GCA_001790205.1 Candidatus Rokubacteria bacterium GWA2_73_35
CTTGAGGCTCTTGGCGAGACGGAACTTGCACACGCGCTTGGCCGGGATCTTGATGGGCTCGCCGGTCTGTGGATTCCGGCCGATCCGCGCCTTGCGGTTCGCGAGCACGAGCTTGCCGAAGCCGGGCACCACGAACTGCCCGCCCTTCTTCGCCTCCTTGCACGCGAGCGTGACCGTCTCGTCGAGCACGCCCTCGATCTGCTTCTTGGAGAGGCCGGTCTTGTCCGCGAGGTGCGCGAGGGTCGCGGTCTTCGTCATCGTCTTCGCCACGGTGAGCCTCCTCTGGAACGACTGGGATTGAACGCGAACAGCATTAATACCACAGCCCGCCGTGCTGGGCTACTCGCGTGTGAAGCGGAACTCGCCGGACGCGACGAGACGACGGTACGAGCCGAAGCGCGCCTCCGGATCCTCGATCTTGTCCAGGGGGGAATCCGGGTTCTCGCCCTCGCTATAGGTCTGCACGAGGTTGTACAGGGTGTCGCGCTGCGCGGGCAGCCGCTCGGCGTCGCGGATCAGGCGGCAGAGCTCGCCCGGCCCCACGAGCTGGCCGTACTGGGCGCCGGCCGAGGTCGAGATCGACTCGTTGATCAGCGTGCCGCCGAGGTCGTTGGCCCCGGCGTCGAGGAGGATCTGCGCGAGCTTGGGCCCCTCCTTCACCCACGACGCCTGGACGTTCCGCACGCTCGCGCCGAGCATGAGCCGCGCGAGCGCGTGCAGGACGACGACCTCGACGCCCGTCGCGCCGGGGCGCACGCCCGGCACGAGGCCCTTGCCATACATCGGCGCCTCCTGGTGGATCAGCGAGAGCGGCACGAACTCGGTGAAGCCGCCCGTGTCCTTCTGGATGGACCGGAGCAGGGCCAGGTGCCGCGCCCAGTGGGCCGGCGTCTCGATGTGGCCGTACATGATCGTGGACGTCGTGCGGATGCCGAGCGCGTGGGCCGTCGTGATGACGTCCACCCACTGGTCCACCGTGATGCGCCCGCGCGCGATGACGTCGCGGATCTCCTGGTCGAGGATCTCCGCGGAGGTCCCGGGGAGCGTGCCGAGCCCGGCCTCGCGGAGCTCGGCGAGGTACTCCCGGATCGGCAGACCCGACCGCACCGAGCCGTAGAGCACCTCCTCCGGCGAGAACGCGTGCACGTGCACGCCGGGCACCGCGGCCTTGATCGCCCGCGTGAGGTCGATGTAGTAGCGCCCGTCGAGCTTCGGCGGCAGCCCGGCCTGGATGCACACCTCGGTCGCGCCCAGCTCCGACGCCTCGCGGACGCGGCGGACGACCTCGGCGACGGGCAGGAAGTAGCCCTCCTCCTCCCGGTGGTCGCGGCTGAAGGCGCAGAACGTGCAGTGCTTGATGCAGACGTTGGTGAAGTTGACGTTGCGGTTGACGACGAAGGTGACCACGTCGCCGACCTGGCGCCGCCGGAGCTCGTCGGCGACCAGCGTGAGCGCCCGGAGGTCGCGGCCGCGCGCGCGCGCGAGGGCGCCGCCGTCGTCGACGGACACCTCGTGCCCGTCGAGGGCCCGGGCGAGGATGCGGCGCATGTCGCGCGACACCCGGTCGAGAGCGGGAACGAGGCTACCAGCGTCGCCAGTGCTCATGGGTGTCCTTCACGAGGCCGCGGCCGTCGAGCAGCGCGGCGACGCGCGGGCGCAGCGCCTCGTCCAGGAACTCCGGGCGCGTCGCGAACTCGGGGTAGATCGCGAGGCGCTCGCGCAGGACGAAGCCCTGGGCCTCGGTCGCCCGGCGGAGCTCCGGGATCAGCGGCCACGGCTTCTCGGGGTTGATGTGGTCGAGCGTCAGCGGCGAGATGCCGCCCCAGTCGTTGAGCCCCGCGGCGAGGAGCCGCGGGTAGGCCCCGGGCGAGAGGTTCGGCGGAGCCTGGAGGTTGACGTCGGGCCCGAGCATGAGACGCGCGACCGCCAGGGTGCGGAGCAGGTCGGCGAGCGGGGGCTCGGGGTGGTCGCGCATCGGGATCCGCGGCTTGGCGCGGAAGTTCTGCACGATGACCTCCTGCACGTGCCCGTGGCGCTCGTGGAGGTCGCGGATCGCGGCGAGCGCGTCCACGCGCTCGCGCGGCGTCTCGCCGATGCCGATGAGGATGCCCGTCGTGAACGGGATCGCGAGCTTGCCGGCGAGCGCGAGGGTCCGGAGCCGCCGGGCGGGCACCTTGTCCGGCGCGCGGTCGTGCGCCAGGCCGGGCGCGAGCAGGCGCTCGGAGACCGTCTCGAGCATGAGGCCCATGCTCACGCTGACCTCGCGCAGCGCCGCCAGGTCGCGCTCGGTCATCAGGCCGGGGTTGACGTGGGGCAGCAGCGGCGACTCGGCCAGCACCCGCGCGCACACGGCGCGGAGGTAGGCGAGCGTGGTGCGGTGGCCGTGGCGCCGGAGGAGCGCGCGGTACTCGGCGAAGCGCGCCTCGGGCTTGTCGCCGAGCGAGAGCAGGGCCTCCTTCGCGCCGAGCCGGCCGCCCGCCTGCGCGAGCGCCACGACCTCGTCGGGCTCGAGCGTCCGCGCCCCCGGCTCGCCCGGGTCGCGGCGGAACGTGCAGTAGGCGCAGTAGTCGCGGCAGAGCGTGGTGAGCGGCACGAAGACCTTGGCCGAGAAGGTGACGGTGCGGCCGCGCCCGCGGTCGCGCACCTCGCCGGCGCGCGCGACGAGCTCCTCGAGGCCCTCGGGCCCCGTCTCGATCAGCGCGCAGGCCTCGGCGTGGGAGATCACGCGCGCGTCCGCCGGAGCCGCGCGCGCACCGCGTCGGCGAAGCGCTCCATGTTCTGGAGCACGGCGCGGAGGTCGGGCACCGTCGGGTCGAAGACGAAGTGCGTGACGCCGAGCGCCGCGTACCGGCGCACGTCGCCGGCGACCTCGTCGGGGGCGCCCTGGAAGAGCGGGCGGTCGCCGGCGGCCGCCTTCGCGCGCGGACCGCGCACCTCCATCGGGCAGCGGAGCGTCAGCGCGACCGCGCGCGGGTCGCGACCCGCCGCCAGGGCCGCCGCGCGGATCCGCGCCGCCTTCGCCGCGTACTCGTCGGGGTCGAGCCCGGCGGGGGGCCGGAGGCCGATCGGGTGCCAGGCGTCGCCGAGCGCGCCGGCCCGCCGGAGCGCGGCGTCGGTGTGGCCGCCGATCCAGATCGGGATCCCGCCCCGCTGGGCCGGCTTGGGCAGCGCGTGGACGCCGCGGACCGTGTAGTGGCGGCCCGCGAAGGTCACCGGATCCGTCGTCCAGCAGAGGCGCATCAGGCGGAGGTACTCGTCGGTCACCGCGCCGCGCGCCTCGAACGGCGGCGCCGCGAGCGCCTCGAACTCCTCGCGCAGCCAGCCCACGCCGGCGCCGAGGATCACGCGCCCCTTCGAGAGCTGGTCGATCGTGGCGAGCATCTTCGCCGCGACGAGCGGGTTGCGGTAGGGGACGACGAGCACGCTCGTGCCCAGACGGACCCGCTTCGTCGCGTGCGCGAGGGCGCCGAGCATCGCGAGCGGCTCGAGGTAGTCCTGCGCGGCGCCGCCCGCGAGCGCGCCCGTCGTCGAGTACGGGTAGACCGAGCGCGCCATCGAGGCCGGCAGCACGACGTGGTCGGTGACGAAGACCGAGTCGTAGCGGAGCGCGTCGGCCCGCTCCGCGAGCCGCAGCACGATGTCGGGCTTGGCCAGCGGCCCGCGACCCGGCAGCGCGAATCCGAACTCCACGAGGCTCCTCCGAGAGAATGTGGGAACGTTCCGACGGCGCCGGCGCTTATGGTATCACTAAGCGGTATGCAATTCTCCGCCCGCCGGGCGTGGGCGATGTGGTCCCTGCCCGCGCTCCTCTTCCTCGTCGCGTTCTTCCACCGCGGCGCGCCGAGCATCATCGCCAAGGACCTCATGCAGGAGTTCGGCGTCACCGGCGCGGTCGTCGGGCTCCTGTCGGCGACGTACTTCTACGCGTACGCCGGGCTGATGATCCCGGGGGGGCTGCTCCTCGACGGCCTCGGCGTGCGGCGCGTCGTCGCCGCGGGCGGCGTCGTCATGGGGCTCGGCACGCTCGCGATGGGCGCGGCCGGCGGCGAGCGCCTGCTCTTCGCGGGCCGCTTCGGCGTCGGCCTCGGCGCCTCGGTGACGTTCATCGGCGCGCTCAAGGTCGCGGCGACATGGTTCCCGCCCTCGCGCTTCGGCTTCCTCTCCGCCGTGACCGCGACGGTGGGCGTCCTGGGCGCGCTCGCGTCCACCGCGCCGCTCGCGCTGCTCGTCGCGCTCGCGGGCTGGCGCGGCGCGCTCTGGGTCGTCGGCGGCCTCACGCTCGCCGCCGCCCTCCTCTGCTGGGCGGTCGTGCGCGACCGGCCCGACGCGGCGGCGGGCGGCGCCGCGCCGGGCCTCCGGCCGGTGCTCGCGGGGATGCTCGTGGTGCTCGGGAACCGCCACACGTGGCCGCCGTTCCTCGCGTTCTTCTGCCTCTACGCGGCCGCCGGCAACCTCTTCCTCTGGGTGGTGCCGTACCTGCGCGACGTCTACGGCCTCTCGGCCGGCGACGCCGCGCTCGTCGCCACGGCGCCGTCGCTCGCGCTGCTCGTCTCGGGGCCGCTCACCGGCTGGCTCTCGGACCGGGTATGGCGGCGGCGGAAGCTGCCGTACGCGCTGCTCGCCGCCGCGTACGGGGCGTTCTGGGTGGTGTTCGCGGCCACGCTCGGCGTGCTGCCGCTCGGGGCGGTCTACGCGCTCTTCTTCGCCATGGGCCTGGTCGGCGGCGGGTTCGTGCTGACGTGGCCGATCGGTCGCGAGGTCAACCCGCCGCACCTGGCGGGCGTCGCCGTCGCCGTCGTGAACCTCGGCGGCTTCCTCGGCGCGGCGCTGACGCAGGGTCCGATCGGCGCCGTGCTCGACGCGCGCTGGACGGGCGTGCTGGCCGGCGGCGCCCGCGTCTACCCGGTCGGCGCGTACCAGGCCGCCTTCGCCGTGTGCGCGGCGCTGGCCCTCGGGGCCGCGCTCCTCTCCCTGCTCCTGCGCGAGACGCGCGGGCGCAACGTCTACGCGGAGCTCTCGACCCGTGACGCCTGAGGAGTTCGCCGTGCGGCTTTTCCCTTTGACGTCGCAGCTTTCCGTGAGCTTGATCGGGAACACCGATCGGGGCACTCTGACCGCAGAGGCCCGGATCGGCCTCGTCGCCAAGCTCGTGGCCACGCACCTGGCACCGGCGGCCCCGCCGGCGCGCGCCGAGAAGTGAGCGGGGGATGCGGCTCGCCTCCAAGATCTTCCTGACGTCCTCGCTCGTCATCGTCGTCCTCGGGGCGGTCGGGGCGCTCGCCCTCCGCGCCGTGGACCGCCTCGGCGCCGTCAACCGCGACATCGCCACGCGCGCCGTCCCCGCGCTGCAGTCCGCCGTGGCCGCGCGCGAGACCCTTCCCACGCTCGAGCGCCTCGAGGCGCGGTTCCTCGTCCTGCGCGACTCGCGCTACGTGCGCCTCTGGGAGGGCCAGGCCGCGCGCGTCGAGCAGGAGCTCGAGCGCCTGAGGGAGACGGTGGCGAGCGTGCAGGAGGTCGAGCGCCTCGCCGCCGCGGCCGACGCGTTCGGACGCTACCGGGACGCCGTGCGGCGGGAGCAGCGGCTGCTCGGGGCCGGCGACCGTGCGCGCGCCGCGGCGGTGGCCGAGCGCGAGGCGCGGCCCGAGGCCGAGCGCACGGAGCTGGCGCTCGAGGCGCTCGCCGAGGCGACGCGGGCGTGGGTGGCGGGCGCCCAGGCCGAGGCGGCGCGCCTCGAGGCGCGGACG